>NZ_JAKGCV010000211.1 GCF_021556455.1 Streptomyces fuscigenes
CCGCGTCCGCGTCCGCACGGCATCCGCGTCTGCACGGCATCCGCGTCCCGTCCGCACGGCGGGGCGCCGCGCGCGGACGGCCGCGCACGTCCGGCGGCGCACCCACCACCGCACGGACCGCCGCTCCCGCGCGGCGACCCGTCCGCCGCGCGCCCGCCGCCCCTGCCCCGTCACCGCCACCGGCCCGTCGGGCGGCAGTCCACGTACGGCGGCGGCGCCAATCCCGGCCTCCGCGGGCGGCGTTGGCGACACGGACGGCCCGGGCTTATCGGCCCTGGGGCCCATCTCACCGCCGTTCGCCGCGAGTTCACCGTCCCGCCACTGCCCGGCCACGACCTCCCCCGCCACGGGACGCTCGACCGGCGAGAGCCACCGCCCGCTTCCAGGAAAGATCGTTCAGTCCTTTACCCTGGTGAATCGTCATAGCACCAGCAACGTTGTTGAGCGACCGCGCGGCCCGACCGCCCGGCTGCCCGCGCGCGAAGAAGGATCATGGACGAGCCCAGCACCACCGAGAACTACACCACCACGGTCCTGCGGCGACTGGAGGCGAGAGGCAGCGACGACGCGCTGGTGGCCGGAGCACGGCGCATCAGCGGGACCGAGGCCGCACACGCCGTGCTCGCGTACGCCGCGGCGCTGCGCGACGCCGGCGCGGGCCTCGGCGACGGGGTCGCGCTTTTCGTCCGGAATTCCCCGGAAACATTGCTCCTGCAACTCGCCGTTCACTTTGCCGGCTGCCGCATGGTGTTCGTGCCGCCCGAGCCCGGCAACGGCGAGCTGGAGGCGCTCGTGCGGCGCGCGGACGTCAAGGTGCTGCTGTTCGACCCCGTCTTCGAGGAGCGGGCCCGGGAGATCGCCGCGCACGTCGAGGAGGCGCGCGTCCTGTGCGTGGGCCCCTCCTCGTTCGCCCCCGACTTCCTCGGGGCGGCCGCCGCCACGGCCCCCCTGGCGCCCCAGGACGCCGCCGACGGCCGGCACCTGGCGACGCTGCTCTACACCGGCGGGACCACCGGCGCCCCCAAACTGGTGACGCACCGCAGCAGTTACTACCGGGCCTTCGTGGACTTCTCCGCCGACCTCGCCGCGCAGGCCGCGGGGGACCCGGCGCTGCTGATCGGCACGCTGGTCACGCACACCAGCGGCCACGCGGCCTTCCTGATCGGCGTCCTGAGCGGCCACCGCCTCGTGCTCCTCGACGGGTTCGACGCCGGGACCGCGCTGTCCGTGATGGACAGCGAGCGGATCACCCGCCTGATGGTCGTGACGCCCATGCTCTACGAACTGCTCGACCACCCGGAGTGCCGCCCGGGCCGCTTCCCCGCGCTGAACACCCTGTACTACACCGGGGCGGCCGCCTCGCCCTCCCGCCTGCGGCAGGCGATCGAGCACTTCGGGCCCGTCCTGCACCAGATCTACGGCGCGTCCGAGGACGGCGGCGTCACCGAACTCACTCCGGCCGAACACGACCTGGACCGCCCCGAGTCGCTGACCAGTTGCGGCCGGCCCGCACCTGGCGTGGAGCTGGAACTGCGCGACGAGGACGGCAAGCCGGTGGCGGCGGGCGAGACGGGCGAGCTGTACGTGCGCAGCGGCTCGGTCATGGAGGGCTACTGGAGGGATCCGGAGCGCACCGCCGAAGTCCTCGACGCCGAGGGGTGGTTCCGCAGCGGCGACCTCGCCCGCATGGACGGCGAGGGGTACGTGTACCTGGTCGACCGGGCCCGGGACATCATCGTGACGGGCCGGACCGCCGACAACGTCTACTCGCGCCTCCTCGACGACTTCCTCGGGGCGCATCCGGCCGTCCGCGAGGCCGCCACCGTCGGGCTGCCCGGCGCCGACGGGGAGGAGGTGCACGTGGTGCTCGTCCTGCGCGACCCGGCCGCGGTGCCGGACCGGGCGGAGCTGACCCGCCAGGTCGTCGACGCGCTCGGTGATCTGTACGCCCCGGCCTCGTACTCTTTCGCGGGCTCCCTGCCGAGGACGACGGTCGGCAAGACCGACAAGAGGGCCCTGCGCGCGGCCCTCACCGCCGCGCGCGGGTAGGGACGGCGCCGCCGCACCCCCACGCGCCGGGCCGGCCGCCACCGGCCCCGTCGCGGGCGGCGTGCCCTGCGGCCGGCCGCGCCTGCGGGACCGGAGGCGCGCTCAGCGCATCGAGCTGTACGTGCCCGCCGCGGTGAACGCGTCGTGGACGCGACGGAGGAGGACCGCGAGACGGCGGGCCCCCGCGTCCCCGATCGGCGCCCACAGCGGTACGCAGTGCTCGTCCGTCTCTGTCTCGACACGCTCGCGCGCGGCGGAGCCCTCCGCGGTGACGGAGCCGTCGGCGTCGAGCCAGCCGCGCTCCCCCAGCCGGGCCGTCGCCGCGGCCCACTCCTCGTCGTTCCACTTCCTGCTGGCCCGCGCGAGCGCGAGGGGGAACTTGCCGGCCGCGGTCTGGAGCACGTTGCAGTCGCAGGGGCCGAGACGGTGGTCGGCGAGGACCACGAGGTGGGCGTCGCCGCGCCACTCGCGTACCACCGTGATCTGCTGCCACAGCGCCGCCAGCGGGTCGCCGGGCAGTGCGACGGCCGCGTTGGCGGCGGCGAGCGGCTTGCCCGCGTACTCCGCCGCGGCCACGACCGGGTCGAGCAGCGAGCGGGCCTCCGCGACCTCCTCCTCCGTGAGGTCCACGCCGACGCGCCGCATCGCGTCCCCGACGGCCTCGAACCGGGCCGCCTGCCACCGCTCGGGCGGCGCGGCGTCCCAGGTTCCCGCCATCGACCGCACCGCGCGCGGGCTGAAGTTGTAGAACGTCGCGAGGGTGACCTGCCACGGGACCGCGCCCATGGCGGCCGACCGGAACGCGAAGTAGGCGGGCCCGCGTTCGGCGATGCCGAACCGCGCGGCCTGCTGGGCCGTCTCGGGGACGAAGTAGACGAAGCGGTGGCTCGCGTTGACGGCCAGGCAGACCTCGCGGACGGCGTCCGGTGCGATCGCACGGTGCCCGCCGGAGGCCGGGCCGGAAAGGTCGGCGAGGCTCATGGGCTCTCCCGGTTCGTGGGGGCACGGCCGGGCCGGGGCGCCGCGGCGTGGCGGGGCGCACGGCGACCGAGCGGGCCGGAACCGCCAGGCGTGCGCGTCCCGCGCGCATCATAGATGATGGAACGACGGGCACACGAGAGCCCGCCGGGCGCCGACCAGGGGCCGGCGGGGGCTCCTGACGCCGGGCCCGGGCGGCCGCGGGACGGGCGCGCGCCGCGCCAAGGACCGCACCCGGCCCTATGGTTGGCGGATGCGCGCACACCGGGTCGACCGACCCGCAGACCTCGACACGGTCCGGGACTCCTACGACCGGGTGGCCGACAACTACGCCGACATGGTGCGGACGACGGGCATGGGCGACATCCGCCGCCATCCCTGGCTCAAGGCGTCCATCGACGCGTTCGCCGACACCGTGGACGGCCTCGGACCCGTCCTCGACGTCGGCTGCGGGCCCGGCACGGTCACGGCGTACCTCGCGGAGCGCGGTCTGGACGTGTCCGGGGTCGACCTGTCCCCGCGCATGATCGAGAACGCGCGGCGCCTCCACCCGGAATGCCGTTTCAGCGTCTCCTCCGCCACCGAACTCGACCTCGCCGAGGGCTCGCTCGGCGGGGTGCTGGGCTGGTGGTCGCTGTTCAACCTCCCCCGCGGCATCCTTCCGCAGGTGCTCTCCCTGTTCGCCCGGTCCCTGAGGCCGGGCGGGCACTTCATCACCGGCACGCACGCGGGCGAGGAGGACGTGGCCCGCACCGAGGCGTACGGAGGTGTGCCCGTGCGCTGGACGACGCACCGGTGGCAGCCCGAACGGCTGGTGGGGCTGATCGAGCGGGCCGGGCTGGAGACGGTGGCGGAACTGCGGCTGCCGGCTGACGAGTTCAGCGGCCCCGGCATCGTCGTCATGGCCAGGCGCCCCGCCTGAGCGGCCGACGGGCGACGGGCGCGCCGGGCACGGTGCGGTGGGGTGCAGGTGCGGGAACCACCGGCAGCGGACGCAGGGTCCGGCGGGAGGAGGGGGCGCCGGGACCGCGGCGGGGCCCGCCCGGGGGCGGGCGGGGTCAGAAGGGCTTCTCGCCGCTGCCCTGGATGCTGAACTCGCCCGATCCGGGGTCGCCCCCGCTGATCAGGAACGAGCCGGCGCGGTCGCCGATCAGCAGGTGCGGCCGGGCCGCGCTCTCCACGGCCCAGCCGTCCTTCCTCGGCACGGTCAGACGGCCGTCCCAGGACGTCGGCCCCGGCACGCTGTCGCTCCCGACCTGGACGGACTCCGTGCGCTGGCGCATGTCGACCTCGGCGTCGATCTCCCTGGCGTTGATGAGGACAGTGGCAGGTCCTGTGTACGACTTCATGGATCCCAGTGTGCGCCTTCACACCTTTTGTACGCGAAAGTACTGTTCGATTTGTACGTAAAAGTACCTTTCGGACGCCTTCACGCCCGATACGGGCGGGGGCGACGGCCGCGGTCCGCCCGCACCGGCCCCGTCGTCCTCCTGCACCCTCCTCCGCGACTTCTCCGGACCCGACGGGGCGGAGCAGCGCTCCGGTGCGGGCAGGGCCACGTTCCGGGACCGTTCGGGCACCGGCTGCGAGTGCCGGCGGCGGGTGGGCGGGCAGGTGTGCCCGCGGTGCGCCTCGCACCTCCGCCTCAGCGCAACTGCCGCCGCACACGCTTCACTTCGTCGTCCACGGCCCACGCGTCCGCGACCGGACCGATGTGCCCGAGCTTGTCGGGGTTGACGACCGTGCGGATGGTCTGGATCCGGCCGTCCAGCACGTCGAGCGCCATGGTGTGCAGCACCCTGCCGTCCCGGTCGCGGTAGACGGCACCGGGCTGCCCGTTGACCTCGTGGGGCTCGTACGTGATGTCGACGCGGGCGAACAGCGGGAAGACGGCGGCCAGGAGCCTGGCCACGTGGTCGGCGCCCGCCAGGCCCCTGGCGAGGCTCGGCGCGTTGCCGCCGCTGTCGCCCACCATGCGCACGTCGGCGGACAGCAGGTCCCTGAGCCCGTCGACGTCGCCCTCCTGGAGCGCCTCGAAGAACCGCGTCGCCAGCTCCTCCCGCTTGCGGCGGTCGGCCTCGAAGCGCGGCCGCCCGGCCTCCATGTGCCGGCGGGCCCGGACCAGCAGCTGGCGGCACGCGGCCTCCGTGCGCCCCACGGCCGCGGCGATGTCGGCGTAGCCGAAGCCGAAGACGTCCCGCAGCACGAACACCGAGCGCTCCAGGGGGCTGAGCCGCTCCAGGAGCAGCAGGGCCGCCATCGAGACCGAGTCGGCCAGCTCGGCCGCGCGCGCCGGGTCCTCGTACGGGTCGTCGAGCAGCGGTTCCGGGAACCAGGGGCCCACGTACGCCTCCCGCCGCATCCGCGCGGAGCGCAGTACGTCGATGGAGATCCGCGTGACCGTCGTGGACAGGAACGCCTTGACGGAGGTGGGGCGGGTGGGCGAGCGGTCGAAGCGCAGCCACGTCTCCTGAACGGCGTCCTCGGCCTCGGCGACGCTGCCCAGCATGCGGTAGGCGATCGAGAACACCAGGGGCCGCAGTCCCTCGAACTCCGCCGTCTTGTCCACGCCTTGCCCCCTGGTCCGGCCCGGCGGGAGGGGTGTCCCAGCCGGGGTGCCGTCGCGGTCGTCGTGCGGTCCGCGGGGCGCCCTGCGGCGGTTCGCCGCCGCGCCCCGTGTCGCGGACCTCACTCACCAGGACGGGACCGGCCCCGCGCGTGTGACACGCGCGGCCCCGCGCGCCGGCCCGCGGGGTCGCTCCCGCGCTCGGGGCGTTCCCGCACCCCGAGCCGTTCCCGTGCACGCGGGACGCGGCGGCCCCGCGCCCGCCCGGCGCTCAGGCCTCCGGGACCGGGTGGGCGGCCCGGTCGTCGCCCTCGGCCCGCACACCGGTGAGGTGTTCCAGGGTCCCCGTGAGGGACAGGAGGCGCTCCAGTCTCGGGCTCCTGCGGTCCAGGTGCAGGCGCACCTCGCGGGCGGTCGTGGCGCGGTGCGCCAGCAGCAGGGCGGCCAGCCCCATGGAGTCCACCGCCTCCAGGCCTTCGCAGTCCAGGTGCAGGTCGGTGACCTGGGCGTGGTCCGCCAGGGTGGCCGTGATCCGGTACCGCAGATCGTCGCAGGTGTCGTAGTCCAGATCCCCGGCCAGGGCGAGGACGACGCTGTGCGGGGCTTGCCAGGTGATACCGATCCGCAGGCCGGCGTCGGCGGGATGGAGGGTCATGGGACTCCCGGGTCCGGTGGTCAGGAAAGGGCGGCGACCGCGCAGCGGCCGGCTCGCAGGAGGCGGCGGGCGCGCAGGAAGTCGTGGAGTTGTTCCTCCAGCAGGTCCAGGCCGGGCAGGAGGGCGCGGGCCGGGACGCCGCGGGCCGTGAGGATCTCCGCGGTCCACAGCAGGAAGTCGGTGAAGAGGTCGTCGTCGTCGACGTAGAGGGCGGTGGACAGGGCGTCGACGATGTGGGCGAGGTCCTCGGCGGTACGTTCCTTCTGCTCGTCGTCGTAGGACCGCATCGCGGGGAAGCGGTCGGCGAGACGCAGGAGCGTCTCCTTGACGAGGCGGCGGGCGTCCCGCGTGACGAGGGTGTACTCCTGGTCGAGGAGGTGGGGCAGGTCCGCCGCCGCCTGGTGCGCCGGGGGCGGTGCGGGCAGCGGCCCCGCGGCCAGCCGGTCGGCCGCCGCGCGGGCGTCCGGGGCCCAGCCGTCGGCGCCCAGCAGGCGCGCGTAGCGGCCGTCGTGGCCGAGGGCGAGGCCGCCCGCCATGACGGGGACGCCCGCCGCCTGGCAGGACGTGAGGGCCGCGTGCAGCACGGGCAGCCGGGCGGGGAGCGACGACGACAGGCACACGACGCTCGGGCCGGTGCGGTGGATGTGCGCGACGAGGTGCCCCGTGGGGACCTGGGCGCCGAGGTAGTCCACGTGCCAGCCCCGCAGGCGCAGGGTGAGGGTCAGCAGCCTCGCGGGCAGGGCGTGCCACTCCTGGTCCACGCAGGCGACCAGCACCCGGCCGCGCGACGTCGCCGGGTCGGGGCGGGGTATGGGCAGGGCGGCGAGGACGCGGTCGTTGATGGCCGTCGCCGCGTGCTCCTCGGCGACGCTCATCCGGTTGGCGGCCCATTCGATGCCCACCCGGTGCTGCACGGCGCCGATCACGTCGAGGAGGACGGACTCGGCGTCCAGGCCCGCGTCCAGGGCCCCGGCGACCGTGTCGAGGGCGGAGTACTCGTCCATGGCGGAGACCGCGGCCCACAGCTTGTCGGCCCACTCCTCGGCGGTGGGTGTGCCGGCGCAGGACGCCATGCGGACGCCGACGAAGTGCCGGACGGGGCCGCCGTCACCGCGTCCGGGCGCGGAGGGGCCGGCCGGGCCCCCGCCGCCGGTTCCCACGGTGCCGGGCCCGGACGGCTCCCGTGCGGGCCCGGCACCGCGGGCGGCGGGGCTCCCACCGGCGGGCCCGCCGGTCTCCCGCTCGCGCGCGTCGGCCGGGTCGGCGGGCCGGAGCTCCCCGTCCCGGTGGTCGGAGGGTGCGGTCATGCGGTGTACCTGCCCAGGGTCGTTCCGTTCACTGCGCTGAGGTGGGTGCCGCGGGGAGCGGTGACGGCGACCACGGCCATGTCGTCGTGCCGTCCGGAGCCCACCCACTGGGACGCCAGCATCTGCACGCGTTCGACGACGGCCTCCGCCGGCATGCCGGCGCACTCGGCCAGGGCGCGGCGCAGGCGCTGCTCGCCGAACAGGGCGTCGCCCAGCGGCCCGCCCCTGGCCTCCGTGATGCCGTCCGTGTACATCAGGCACGTCTCCCCCGGCGCCAGCGTCACGTGCGCGGTCCTGGCGGTGATCGTCGGCAGTGCGCCGACGAGGGAGCCGGAGGTGTCCGCCTCCTCCACCGACCCGTCGCGGCGCACGATCAGCGGCGCGGGATGCCCGGCCGCCGTGAGCCGCAGGCGCACGTGCTTGCCCTCGCGGCGGGCCGACGCGAGCACGACGGTGGCGAACCGCGTGTGGTCGCCGTTGACGAGGGCGTTGTTGAGGAGGCGCAGCATGCGGGGGTGGTCGTCGGCCAGCGGCAGCAGCGCCTGGAACGTGTTGCGGATCTTGCCCGCGAGGACCGCGGCCTGCAGGCCCTTGCCGCACACGTCGCCCAGGACCGCGAGGGTCTCGTTGCCGTCCTCGCCGGGCGGGTGCAGGTCGTAGAAGTCGCCGCCCACGCGCTCCGTCTCACCGCTCGCCCGGTACCCGCCGGCGAACTCGACGCCCTGGACCTGGCGCAGTTCGGGCGGGAGCAACTCGCGCATGAGGGTGTCGGAGATGGCGTTCTGCTCGGCGTAGAGGCGGGCCGCGGACATGGCGGCCCCGGCGCGGGCGGCGAACAGGCCCGCGAAGCCCTCCTCCGACTCGCTGAAGTCGGCGTGGCCGCCGCGGCGGAGCAGGATGAGCGCGCCGGCCGCCACCCCGTGGCCGGGCAGGGGCGTTATGGCCACGGAGCCGACGCGGCCGAACCCCTCGGGCACCATCCACTCGGGCAGGGCCGCGGGATCGATCCACCGCGAGGGCACCGGCGGGAATCCCCGCAGCGCCTCGGCCAGGCCGGGCACGCTCTCCAGGGCGCCCGGGGTGGTCGTGTGCCGCATGGCCCCCTGGCGGTCGCAGATGATGACGGGCAGCGGTCCCGCGGCGGCGGGCGCCACGACGACGGCCGCGTCCGCCAGGTGCTCGGCCGCGAGGCCGGCCGTCACCTCCATGCAGCGGCCCAGGTTCAGCGAGGCGAGGAGCCGGCTGGAGGCGCGAATGAGGAACTGCGTACGGCCGCGCTCCGCCTCCAGCTCCTCCATGGCGGCGTGGTAGGCGGTCTCCTCCACGAGCCACCAGGCGGTGGTGCCGTCCGGCAGCGCGGTGGGGTGCGCCGCGAAGTGGCGCTCGCCGATGGCGCCGGCCGCCTCGCCCTCGCCCGGGCGCCCCTGAGCGCGCGACAGCCAGGCGGGACCGTCGAACGCCGTGCCCGTACGGGCCTCGGGGAACAGGACACCGGCGGCGGGGTTGAACTCGACGATGCGCCCAGCTTGATCCAGGACCACCACCGGACAGGGGGCGGCCGCTGCGCCCACCGCGACGGTGGCGGTGGTGCGGGAGCTGTGCGCGGAAGACGTCATGACCTCACAGTACGAAGATGGAAGTGCTCCGGAATCCGACGTTCTCGCATTCGGGTCGTCGCGTGCAACCCCGTCGAACGCGCCGACCGGGCAGGGACGTCCGTTCGCCGGGACCTCGCACAAGTGTCCCCCGGGGTGTCATGGCCGCCTCCACCGCCCCCGCCCGGGCAGCGACATACGTCACGTTGTGGGATGAAACACTCAGGTGGCCGGTGACGTGTGCGGGAGGGCCGCCGGGCCGCCGTACGCCGGCCCGGAGCGTCCTCGCCGCATCCGCCGGCGGACGCCGGGGAACGCCTCCGGCCGGCGCGGGCCGGGCGCGGGGCGGCCGGGGCGCGTGCCGGGTGCGTCGCGTTCGTCACGTC
>NZ_JAKGCV010000212.1 GCF_021556455.1 Streptomyces fuscigenes
CCCGGCCGCGGCGGCGGGCTCCGGCGGCGTCGGTCCACCGGGTCCCCGCCGCCGGTCAGCCGGCGGCGCGGCCCGTCAGAGCGAACCGCCGCGGACGAACGCCGTCCGCAGCCGGTAGCGGTCGCCCCGGTAGGTGATCGTGGTGACGAGGACGGTCCGGCCGCCCCCGTCCGCCATGGCCTGCTGCATCACGAGCACCGGGTCCCCGGCGTCGAGCCCCAGGTGTTCCGCCAGGTCCTCGGGACAGCCGCGCGCCTCGATCATCGACTCGGCGTTGACCGGTTCGCAGCCCGCGGCCGTCAGCTCCGCGAGCATCGACGAGCGGGTGAAGTCGGTCTCCGTCAGGTGCGGCGCGAGCCCGAGCACCACCCGCGACGCGTCGATGCCGATGGGCAGGCCGTCCAGCAGCCGCACCCGGTCGAGGCGGAACAGTTCCGTGCCGGCCGCGACGCCGAACTCGTCGGCCTCGTCCAGGCTCGCGGGCCCCGTCTCGGCGCGCAGCACCCGCGAGGACGGCACCAGGCCCTTGCGGCGCGCGGTCTCCGTGAACGACTCCAGCGAGTTGGGCCATTCACGGTCACCGCGCTCGGCCCCCGCGGGCCGGTCCTGGCGCGCCGACTCGCCCGCCGCGTACCACCCGCGCCCGTGCGAGTTGCGCAGCACGCCCTGCTCGCCGAGGTGGGTCAGCGCGCGCCGCAGCGTGACCCGGCTGATGTCGAGCTGTGCGCACAGTTCGCGCTCGGCCGGCAGCCTGCCGCCGGGCGGCATGGTGCCGTCCAGGACGCGCTGCTCGATGACCGCGGCGGCCCGCACCCACAGGGGTTCGTGGTGGTCCACGGTGAGGGGCGCCGTGCCTTCGGGCGTCGTGTTCACCGCTGACCAGTCCTTCCCTGCCGCCGGCGGCGCCGTCGCGCCGCGCCGCGGTCCATCGTCGCACCGGGCACGCGCCCCCGGGGCCCGGAAGGCGCCGTCCCGCCCTCCGCGGGTCCCACTACCCGGTCCCGGACGGTGCGGGGCCCCAGCTTCTCAGTCACGGCGGTCCCCGGCCAGCCGGTCGAAGGCGGCGTCCACGTCCTTGTTGACGCGCTGCCGTGCCGGGTCGGCCCCGTACCAGCGCAGTATTTCATCGGCGCCCCGTGCGAAGGGAGTTGCGGCGGGCAGCCCGGGGGCGAGGCGGTGCAGTTTGCTGTTGTCGTAGACAAGGGAGTGCCGGAAGTCCTCGGTCAGTACGGGCCCCATCCAGTCGATCTCGCGCCCGATGTCCTCGCTCGAACGGTGGACGAGCAGCGGCTCGACCCCGGCCGCGCGGGCCA
Source organism: Streptomyces fuscigenes (assembly GCF_021556455.1). GTDB lineage: Bacteria > Actinomycetota > Actinomycetes > Streptomycetales > Streptomycetaceae > Streptomyces > Streptomyces fuscigenes. Next base: position 1,314 of record NZ_JAKGCV010000212.1, read on the forward strand.
GCGCGATGTGGATGGCGTCCCAGGTCAGTGGTGTGTCGTGGGTGATGTGCAGGGACTCGCCGGTGAGGCGCTCGTCGCCGAGGACCGCGCACAGCGCCCGGGCGAAGTCCCGCGCGTGCAGGAGGTTCCACAGCGAGGTGCCGTCGCCGTGCACGACGACGGGCAGTCCCCGCCGCCAGCGGTCGACGACCGTCCACCCGGCGAGCACGGGCACGACGGTCTCGTCGTAGACATGGGCCGCGCGCACGATCGTCGCCGGAAAGCCGTCCCGGTAGGCGGCCTCGACCGCGACCTCGCACTCCAGCTTCAGCCGCGGGTAGTCGAAGCTGCCGGCCCGGCGGGCGGAGGACTCGTCCACCGGCAGCCGCGGCGCGGGGCGCGCGTAGACGGACCCCGTGGAGATGAACACGTACTGGCCGACCCGGCCGGAGAAACGGGCCACGTCGGCGGCGATGTGGTCGGGGTGGTAGCCGATGAAGTTGACGGCCACGTCGAAGGTCTCGTCGCCGAGCACGGTGCGCACGGCCGCGTCGTCGCGCAGGTCGGCGCGCAGCACCCGCACGCCGTCCGGCACCGGCCGGCCGGTGTCGCTGCCGCGTACGAGGACCGTCACCTCCGCCTCGGTAGCGGCGAGTTGCCGGACGACGGCCGCGGAGATCACCCCGGTGCCGCCGAGCAGGAGTACACGCATGGGGATCACACCTCTCCTCGGGCCAGGCCGCGGCCGACGAGATGGTCGTAGGCGCGGCCGAGCAGGTCGTACATGTCGTGGTGCGAGCGGTCCATCTCGACGATGTTCCAGCGCACACCGGGGTTGGCGCGGGCGGCGGCGTCGACGTCCACGACGCCCTCGCCGAAGGGCACCATGTAGTCGTCCATGCCGCGCGCGGGCCCGTCCTTGAGGTGCACGGACTCCAGGCGCTGCCCGAGCGAGGCGGCGACGGCGGCCGGATCGGCGCCGCCGGTGTGCGCCCAGTAGGTGTCGAGCTCGATGAGCACGGCCGGGTCGAGTGCGTCGAGCAGCACGTCGTAGGCGGTCCTGCCGTCGAACTCGGCCCGGAACTCGGCGAAGTGGTTGTGGTAGGCGACACGCAGCGAGCGCCGGGCCGCGTTCGCCGCGCCCTCGTTGACCCGCTCGAGGCCGCGCAGCATGGTGGCGCGGTCGGCGAACTCCTCCGGCTCCAGGCTCCATACGAGGGTGTCGGCGCCGGCCTCCTCGTACATGTCGAGGATCGCCTCGGCCTTCTCACCCGCGGGGAAGGGCGCGTGCGCGCTGCACAGGACGAGCCCCAGGGACGCGAGGCGGTCGCGGACGGCGCCCGGGGCGTGCCCGTAGAGGCTGATGGTCTCGACGGCCGGGTAGCCGAGCGCCGCCACCTTCTCCAGGACGCCGAAGAGGTCCCGGGAGGCCTCGTCGTGCAGCGACCAGAGCTGGGCGGCGATCGGGGGCGGGGCGGCGGGCAGCGGCCCGGGTGCGGTGTCCGACGGGGGGTTCATTCTCCGCCGCCTTCCTGGGGTTCGGGTGCGGATGCCGGGGTGGCGGGTGCGGGTGCCCGGGTCGCGGGTGCTGGCGGGGGCCCGGACGCCGCCGCTCCGGGGCCGATGGTCCGTGCGTTGCCGAGCGGCCACCGGGTCGACCAGCTCTCGACGGGGTCCTCGGCGCCCTCGCGCCCGCCGTCCGCGTCGTCCCCGATCCCGGCCGCCCACAGCACCGCCTGCCGCACGAGCTGGCGGAAGCCGGGGTTGCCCCAGGCGCGCGGGTCGTGGCCGAGCGCGCTGTAGCAGACCCGGCCGGCGCCGTGCTCGCGCACGTACAGGACCGGCTCGGCGCCCCCGTCGGGTGTCCGGCGCTCGGCGAGGACGCGGACGTCGTCGGCGTACTCCAGGACGTAGTACTCGTCGTCGATGGCGAAGTCGTCCAGGTAGCGGGTGACCGGATGGCCGGCCGTGACGTGGACGTCGAAGCGGCCCTCCGAGCCGTCCGCGCCGTGCGAGAGGTACCGGGAGCCGATGAGCCGGTGCGCCGCCTCGTCCGCCCCGAGGCCGCCGGGCCCGAAGCCGAACAGGTTGCTGGCGTGCAGGGCCACGACGCCCTTGCCCGCCGCCACCAGGTCGGACAGGGCCCGCTGCTGGGCCGGGGCGAACGTCGTGGACGAGCGGTACAGCACGTACACGTCGGCCTCGGCGGTCGCCGGCAGCGGATCGGTGAAGCGGTCCACGCCCACCGCGCGCCCGGCCGGCAGGCCCGCCTCCAGGACGATCTCCTGGAGCGCCAGGGCGGCGCCGATCAGGTCGTGGTGGAGGTCGGTGCCCTCCACCACGACCAGGGCCGAGGCTGAGCCTCGCAGTTTCATCGGGGTCCTCTCGGTCCTCTTCGGCGCGCGGCGGCCGGCGCCCCGCCGGGGAGCCGGCCGGGCCGCGCGCGGCACATGCGTAAGACGGGCCGTCCCGTCATGACTTCTTCGCGGACTCCGCGTATTCGCGCGCCATCTGGTCACCGCCGCCCTGCTTCCAGGTGCGCACCGCGTCCTTGAGCGACGACGCGGGCGCACGGCCGAACACCACGGCCTTCATGGCGTCGTTCATGTGCTGGCTGAGCGAGGCGCCCTTGGTGTCGTACGTCGGCGAGTACAGGTGCACGGCAGGGTTCTTCAGGAACATCGGCGCGACCTTCGTCTGCCATTCCCAGTTGAGCTTGTCGCCCCCGGGGGTGCCCTGCGGGTAGCACAGGACCTGCGGGCCGCCGACGGTGAACTGGATGCTGAGGTCCATCTCGCGCTGGCCGCGGGTGGTGACGACGGGCGTGCCGTGCTGGATCGTGTAGTCGGGCCCCTTCTGGCCGTAGTTGATGACGAGGGACTCGTAGCTGCCGAAGGGCGCGGACAGGTAGTCCATGGCGCGCAGGAAGCGCTCGACGCGGGCCTTCGGCGCGTCCTTCTTGATCATGGTGACCGCGTAGGCGCCGGAGTTCTCCCAGTACAGCGGCTTCCCGCCGTCCTTCTCGAACGGCACCATCATCCCGAACTTCAGGGCGTGGTCGTCGGCGACGACACCGTAGGCGCGGTTGCCCTCCTCCATGAGGACGAGCTTGCCGGCGCGGAAGAGCGCGTCGTGCTGCGTCTTGCTCATGGTCGGCGCGTCCGGATGGAAGTACCCGGCCTTGAACAGCTTCGCTATGGCGTCCATGGAGGGGATGAACTGCTCGTGGTCGAAGTACGAGACGAACGACCCGTCGCTCTTCTTCGTCCACTTGTTGGGGACGCCGAACATCATCATCAGGGTGTTGGCGAGCGGCACGCCGCTGTCGGTGCCGCCGAAGGCGTAGACACCCGCGCGGCGGTCGGTGACGGCCTTGGCGAGGGCCGTGAACTCCGCCAGGTTCTTCGGCTGCGGGTCGGCGCCGGCCTTCGCGATCACGTCGGTCTTCGTGTAGATCAGGGTCTGGAAGATCGGGTCGGAGCGCGGCACGCCGTAGATGCGGCCGTCGAAGTAGGCGTTGGCCCAGCCGCTCTCCTGGATGCCCGCGAGGTTCGGGTACTTCTTCACGGCGTCGCCCGCGAGGTGCTCGCTCAGGTCGGTGAACTCGCTCTCGACGAGCTGCGGGAGCCGGGAGAGCTGCACGTACATGGGCACGGAGACGACCTCCGGCAGGTCGCCCCCCGCGACCAGGGCCGGGAACTTCGTCTGGAAGTCGCCCGAGGGGATGAGCGTCCCCTTGATGTTGAGGTTCATCTCCTTGTTCAGGAGCTGCCAGTACGCGTTGCCCGACACGGGCGGCGCGGGCTGGCCGTAGGTCATCGCGAGGAACTCGAAGTCCTTGCCGTCGCCGACCTCGGCGTGGACGCTGCGCTTGCCGTTCAGCGGGAAGGACGCGTAGACGTCCATCACACCGGCGGCGTTGCCCGGGTAGGTGGGCTTCGGCGCGACGGGCCGCACGTACGTCGGCATCGCCGCGGACTTGCCGGTGCCCGGGGCGCCGCCGCCGCCTGCGGAGCCGCCGCCGGGACCGCATGCGGTGAGGGAGGAGAGCGCGGTGCCGCTGACGGCCGCGATCGCCGCGCCCTTGAAGAGGCTGCGCCGGTTGAGCTGCGGAAGCTGCGGAAGCTGGGAACGATTCATGTCACTCCGTGAAGGAGGGGCGAACCCGCGGGTTCAGCCCTTGATGGCCCCGGTGAGCATCCCCTTGGACATGTGCTTGGAGAGGAAGGGATACGCGCACAGGATCGGGATGGTGGCGATGACGACGAGCGCCATCTGGACGGACTGCGCGGGCGGAGCCGCCTGCCCGGGGAGGGTGGAGGAGGTCGTGGTGACGCTGTTTTGCAGGACGAACGAGCGCATCACCAGCTGGAGCGGCCACTTGCTGGTGTCGTTGAGGTACAGCAGCGGGCCGAAGTAGTTGTTCCAGTAGCCCACCGCGATGAACAGGCCGACGACGGCGATGACGGCCTTCGACAGCGGCAGCGCGACGGAGAAGAAGATGCGCCACTCCCCCGCGCCGTCGATCCGGGCCGCGTCGAAGAGTTCCTGCGGTATGGCCTGGATGAAGCCGCGCACGATGACGATGTTGAACGCGCTGACGGCCGTCGGGATGATCAACGCCCAGTAGCTGTTCAGCAGATGGGTCTGCTTGACCATGAGGTACACGGGGATGATGCCCGGCGCGAACAGCAGGGTGATCAGCACGTAGCCGAGCAGCCCGCGCTGGAAGAGGCTGCCGCGCCGGCTGAGCCCGTAGGCGGCCAGCACCGTGCACAGCAGGCTGAACGCGGTGCCGACGGCCGTGACCAGCACACTGATCACGATGGAGCGCCCCACCTGGGTGCCGTCGAAGACCTCCCGGTACGCGGCGAACGACACGGAGTCCGGCCACAGCACGTAGCCGCCGTTCGCGTTGATCTGCCGGTTGGTGGCGAGGCTGGTGGAGACGACCGTCAGGAACGGGAACACCACGACGGCGCATATGAGGAGGAGCGCGAGGCCCCGCAGGGCGACGGCGACGGGCTTGGGTTTGCCGAGCCACGCCGGCCGGCCGTAGCTGCTGCTGCTCATCGCTGGTATATCCCTTCCTCGCCGAGCCGGTGCGCGAGCTTGTTCGCGGCGAGGACCAGCAGCAGGCTGACCACGCCCTTCAGCAGGCCCGCCGCGGTGGCGACGCCCCAGTTCCCGTCCACCACACCGTTGAAGTACACGTAGGTGTCGAGGACTTCGGCCGCGCCGGGGCCGACCGCGTCACGCTGCAGGAGGATCTGCTCGAAGCCGACGGTGAGCGAGTCGCCGAGGCGCAGGATGAGCATCAGCACGATGATCGGGCGCATCCCCGGCAGGGTGACGTGCCAGAACCGGCCCCACGCGCCCGCGCCGTCGACGGTCGCCGACTCGTAGAGCTGGCTGTCGATGGCGGCGATGGCCGCGAGGAAGATGATCGTGCCCCAGCCCGCGTCCTTCCAGATGCCCTGCGCGGTGAGCAGCAGCTTGAAGGTCGACGGGTCGGACATGATGTCGAGGCCCTTGTGCCCGTGGGTGGCGAGGACGCGGCTGATCACCCCGCCACCGCCCAGGACCTGCTGGAACAGCGCGACGATGATGACCCAGGACAGGAAGTGCGGAAGGTAGATCACCGACTGGACGAACTTCTTCGCCATCGGCATGGCCACCGCGTTGAACAGCACGGCGAGCAGGATCGGCACGGGGAAGAACAGCACGAGCTGGAGGAACGTGATCTGGAACGTGTTGGACAGCGCCGACCAGAACGCGGAGTCCTGGAAGAGAGCCGTGAAGTTGTCCCAGCCGACCCACTGCGAGTGGGTGAAGCCGAGGAACGGCACGTAGTCCATCCACGCGACGACGCTGCCGAGCAACGGCACATAGGTGAACAGCAGCAGGACGATGACCGCGGGTGCGGTCATGAACAGCAGCGGGGAGTCCTGCCGCAGCCGGGTGAGGAGCGATTTCGCCCGGTGCAGGGGCGGTTCGTGGGTCGCGGGTGCGTCCGGGGGGTTTGGGGAGCGGCGGCCGCCCCCGAGTGATCTCAGAGCCCGGGGCAGCGCTTGGTTGACGGCCATGCGCACCTCTCATCGCGTCTGGTCGCGTCGTCGGCGCGCCGGACTGATCAGATACCAAGGAATGCGGGGAACGTACCAGTTGAACCAAAGCAATACAACAAGTAACGTCACTGCAATCCGAGAGCACCACACAAGCCCGAGCCGCGACCACCAAGACCACCCAACTCAGGGCGTCCGGAGTCTTGATGGGAAGCGGAAACCCCTGCTATAGAGCCCTTTTACCGACTTCGCGGCGGACCGTAGCGCGGATGCGCGGGGCGGCCGGGGATTGTCTACAACAGACCACTTAAGACCACTCACTGGCCTCCGGAGGAGTCCCGACGATGGCGACGATCCTGACCAACCACATCGGCTACAACACGGCCGGCAGCAAGAAGGCCGTGGTCCTCCTCCCCGGCCCCGCCCCGTCGCGGCCGGCCGGCGCCGAGGGCCCCGGGGCGGCGCGACTGGTCGGCGAGGGCGTCGACATCCCCCTGGCGGTCGGGCCCCAGCAGGCCGTCGACCGCTGGACGGTGGGCACGTTCCGGGTGATCGACTTCAGTGGCGTCCAGGAGGAGGGCGTCTTCCGGATCGTGTACGGCGAGCTGCGCTCGGAGCCGTTCACCATCGGCGCGCGCGTCCTCCAGCAGAGCACACTGAGCGACATCCTCTACTACTTCAAGTCGGTGCGCTCCAGCGGCGCCATCGAACGCAAGGACCGCACCGCCGGCTTCTACCAGGACGACTCGGGACGCACGGTCGACGCCCGCGGCGGCTGGCTCGACGCGTCGGGCGACTACAGCAAGTTCCTCAGCCACCTCACCTACACGCGCATGATGAGCCCCCAGCAACTGCCGCTGTGCGCCTGGGCGTTCATGGAGGCACGGGACACACTCACCCGCCGCACCCCGCAGCTGCTCAAGGCACTCGGCGACCGGCTGCGCGACGAGGCGCTGTTCGGTGCCGACTTCCTCGTCCGCTTCCAGTCCCCCGAGGGCTACTTCTACACCGCCATCTTCGACGCGCTCACCAAGGACCTCGACGAGCGCGTCATCAACGCGCCCCTCCAGGACTCCGTGCGCACCCAGCGCTGGCAGGCCGCCTACCGGCAGGGCGGCGGCTTCGCCATCGCGGCGCTCGCCCGCGCGTCCACCCTCGACGACCACGGCGACTTCACACCGGCCGAGTACCTGGCGGCCGCCCGCCGCGGCTTCGACCACCTGGAACAGCACAACAAGGAGTACTCGTTCGACGGCGAGGAGTCGGTGCTCGACGACTACTGCGCCCTGATGGCCGCCGCCGAACTCGTGCGCGCCACACCGGAGGACGACCCGGTCCTCGTCGCGGCCGCCGAGCGCCGCGCCCGGCAGCTCATGGACCGGCGCACCGACTCCGGACGCGGCTTCCACTACCTCGTCGGCGACATCGAGGGCCGCCCGTACTTCCACGCCGCGGAGTCCGGCCTGCCCGTCGTGGCGCTGCTGCGGTACGCCGAGGTGTGCGACGGCTCCGCCACCGCGGCCGAGGCCCGCGCCACGGCCCTGGCCCTCGCCGCCGACGCGGCCGCGCTCGCCGACGAGGTGCCCAACCCCTTCGGCTGCGCACGGCAGTACGTGCAGTCCACCGGCGCCGAGCCGCGCACCAGCTTCTTCTTCCCCCACGACAACGAGACCGGCTACTGGTGGCAGGGCGAGAACGCGAACATCAGCTCCGCCGCCTACGCCGCCTCCCTCGCCTCCGAACAGGACGGCTGCCCGCCGGAGTTGCGGGAGCGGCTGCGCAGGCTCGCCGAGGACCAGCTGCACTGGGTCACCGGCCTCAACCCGTTCGACTCCTCGATGATCAAGGGAGTGGGCCGCAACAACATCGAGTACAAGCCGGACTACCCCAACGTCCCCGGCGGCATCCTCAACGGCATCACCGGCGGCTTCGAGGACGAGCACGACATCGCGTTCATGCCGGAGCACCACCGGGCCACCGGCAACGGCTGGCGCTGGACCGAGCAGTGGATCCCGCACTCGGCGTGGTTCCTGCTGGCGATGTCCGCGGCCCGCTGAGACCCGCCCCTCCCGGCAGCGCACGCGCGCCGGCACCCTCACCCGCGGTGCCGGCGCGCGGCCTCGCGCCGGCGCCCGCCCCGCGCA
>NZ_JAKGCV010000213.1 GCF_021556455.1 Streptomyces fuscigenes
CCGGCACCCGCCTCCCGGGAACCGGGCGCGGCGGCGCGCGACTGACACCGGCAGCCGTGCGCCCGTCCGGGGCCACGGGGACTCGCCGGCAGGCACGTACGGGAGGGCGCGACCCTCACCGGGGCCGGGCGAGGCGCCCGGCCCCGGCGTCACTACATCGCGACGAGGATGATCAGCAGGACCGCGCCGGCCAGCGCGGGCGCGAGCACCTCGTACGCCCAGCGCACCACCGGCGCCCCCGACGCCTCGGCGCCGCCGCGGGCCACGGCGCGCTCGGCGAGCTCACGCATCTCCACGAGGGCCTGGTCTGCCTGGGCGAGCTTCGGCTCGCCGTCGGCGGACGAGAAGCTCAGTGCGGCCTGGCGGGACGCCGAGGACGCCGGGGCGGAGCGCTCCAGCCGGCCCATCCTGCGGTCCGCCCGCTTGCGCTGGCGCAGGCTGACGGGGACGGCCCACATCTGGAACTTCGCGCCGTCGTTGGTGAACAGCTCCGTGCTGAAGCGCGCCCTGAGGTTCTTCATGGCGCCCCACGGCACGACGATCGTGCGGAACGGATTCCTGATGCGCACCTGGTCCTCGCCCGCGAAGACCGCGGGCCGGATCGTGTACGCGGTGAGCAGCGGCACCACGAACAGCATCGCGGCCAGCGCCAGCCACGGCGCGCGACCGCTCGCGCTCACGAGGGCGTCGATGCCGAGCCAGAGCACCAGGGCCAGCACCAGGACGCCGCCCGCGATGCCGCCGCCGGAGCGGTACACGCGGTCGGAGTACACGGGCGTGCCGGGCGCCGGTGCCGGGGCGGCGGGGGCGGCCGGGTCGGCCTCGGGCTGCTGCTGTTCGGAACGTGCCATACCAATGATTCTGCCGCACGCGGGTGCGAACGGACGAGGACAGTGCGGAGCCGTTGCGGAAGGCTCCGCCCCGCGGGGGCCGCCCGCGGCCTCCGCGCCCGCCGGGCCGGACGCCCCGGGCGGGGCGCCCGCACCGGGTTCCCGCAGGCCACGGGCCCCCGCCCGGGCCCCCGGGCCGCCCGCGGCCCGAGCCGGGCCCCGCACCGGGCGCCCCCGCACTGTGCCGCAGGGCACTCGCGTACCGTGCCGGAAGTACGGAAGCACCGGAGGCACGCGGAGCACCGGAGGTACACGAGCCCCGGAAGCACCCGAAGCCGTGAAGGCCCCGGAATGCGGGACCAGGAGCCGGCAGGAACGGTCCCGCGCCCCGGGAAGCCCGGGAGCCTCCGCCCTCCCCGAGCTCCTCCGAGGCCCCCCGATGGGGGCCGAACGGTCCCGAACCCTCCCTGTACAGACCGCTACGCGCGTAGATATGCTGCTGTGGTGACCATGTCCACCAGCACCCCACCCCCGCTCGCCGACGTCGCCGCGTCGGACGGCACGCTGCGGCGCTTCCTGCACGGGCTGCCCGGCGTCGACCCCGTAGGCCTGGAGGCCCGGGCCGCCGCGCTCGGCACCCGGTCGATCAAGACCACCGCCAAGGCGTACGCGATCGACCTCGCGATCTCGATGATCGACCTGACCACCCTGGAGGGCGCCGACACCCCGGGCAAGGTCCGCTCGCTCGCGGCGAAGGCGCTGCGCCCGGAGCCCTCGGACCGGGCGACGCCGGCCACGGCCGCCGTCTGCGTCTACCCGGACATGGCCGCCACGGCCCGGGCGGCGCTCGGGGACTCCGGCGTCAAGGTCGCGTCCGTCGCCACCGCGTTCCCGGCCGGTCGCGCCGCGCTCGACGTGAAGCTCGCCGACGTGCGCTCGGCCGTCGCCGCGGGTGCGGACGAGATCGACATGGTCATCGACCGGGGGGCGTTCCTCGCCGGGGACTACCTCAAGGTGTACGAGGAGATCCGCGCGGTGCGGGCCGAGTGCGACGGGCAGGCGCGGCTGAAGGTCATCTTCGAGACCGGCGAGCTGTCGACGTACGACAACATCCGCCGCGCCTCCTGGCTCGGCATGATCGCCGGCGCCGACTTCATCAAGACCTCCACCGGCAAGGTCGGCACGAACGCGACCCCCGCCAACACCCTGCTGATGCTGGAGGCGGTCCGCGACTTCCGCGCGGCGACCGGCGTCCAGATCGGGGTGAAGCCGGCGGGCGGCATCCGCACCACGAAGGATGCGATCAAGTACCTGGTGCTCGTGAACGAGACGGCCGGGCCGGACTGGCTGGACAACCACTGGTTCCGCTTCGGCGCGTCGTCCCTCCTCAACGACCTGCTGATGCAGCGTCAGAAGCTGCGCACCGGGCGCTACTCCGGTCCCGACTACGTGACGGTGGACTGATACACCATGGCATCGCCGCATTCCGACCCGAGTTCCGCGCCGGCCGCCGGGGCGTCGCCGTTCGCGTACGCCCCCGCGCCCGAGTCGCGCGCCGTCGTCGACATCGCGCCCTCCTACGGGCTGTTCGTCGACGGCGAGTTCACCGAGGCCGCCGACGGCAAGGTGTTCAAGACGATCGCCCCGGCCACCGAGGAGGTGCTCTCCGAGGTCGCGCAGGCGGGCGAGGAGGACGTCGAGCGGGCCGTGCGCGCCGCCCGCCGGGCCTTCGAGAAGTGGTCGGCCCTGCCGGGCTCCGCCCGCGCCAAGTACCTCTTCCGCATCGCCCGGATCATCCAGGAGCGCTCGCGCGAGCTGGCCGTCCTGGAGACCCTGGACAACGGCAAGCCGATCAAGGAGACGCGGGACTTCGACGTACCGCAGGCCGCCGCGCACTTCTTCTACCACGCGGGCTGGGCCGACAAGCTGGCGCACGCCGGCTACGGCCCCGATCCCCGCCCGGTGGGCGTGGCCGCGCAGGTCATCCCGTGGAACTTCCCGCTGCTGATGCTCGCGTGGAAGATCGCGCCGGCGCTCGCCACGGGCAACACGGTGGTGCTCAAGCCCGCGGAGACGACGCCGCTGTCCGCGCTGTTCTTCGCCGACGTGTGCCGTCAGGCGGGGCTGCCGAAGGGCGTCGTCAACATCGTGACGGGCGACGGGAGCACGGGCGCCGCCCTGGTGTCCCACCCGGACGTCGACAAGGTCGCCTTCACCGGCTCGACCGAGGTCGGCAAGGCGATCGCCCGCCAGGTCGCGGGCACCCGCAAGAAGGTCACGCTCGAACTCGGCGGCAAGGGCGCGAACATCGTCTTCGACGACGCGCCGATCGACCAGGCCGTCGAGGGCATCGTCACCGGCATCTTCTTCAACCAGGGCCAGGTGTGCTGCGCCGGCTCGCGGCTGCTGGTGCAGGAGTCGGTCGCGGAGGAGCTGATCGCGTCCCTGAAGCGGCGCCTCGGCACGCTCCGCCTCGGCGACCCGCTGGACAAGAACACCGACATCGGCGCGATCAACTCCGCGCAGCAGCTGGCGAAGATCCGCGAGCTCACGGGGATCGGCGAGGCCGAGGGCGCCGAGCGCTGGTCGCCGGAGTGCGAGCTGCCGTCGTCCGGCTACTGGTTCGCGCCGACCCTGTTCACGGGCGTGTCGCAGGCCCACACGGTGGCGCAGGACGAGATCTTCGGCCCGGTGCTGTCCGTGCTGACGTTCCGCACCCCGGGCGAGGCGGTCGCCAAGGCCAACAACACGCCCTACGGGCTGTCCGCAGGCGTCTGGACGGAGAAGGGCTCGCGGATGCTCGCCGTCGCGGACCGGCTGCGCGCGGGCGTCGTCTGGGCGAACACGTTCAACAAGTTCGACCCCACCTCGCCGTTCGGCGGCTACAAGGAGTCGGGTTACGGCCGCGAGGGCGGCCGCCACGGCCTGGAGGCGTACCTCGATGTCTGACAGCAGCGGCCAGGGCCGGCTGACGGTCCTCAAGACCTACAAGCTGTACGTGGCGGGCAAGTTCCCCCGTAGTGAGAGCGGCCGGGTGTACGAAGTGACCGATGCCAAGGGCCGGTGGCGGGCCAACGCCCCGCTCTCGTCCCGCAAGGACGCACGCGACGCGGTCGTCGCGGCGCGCAAGGCGGTGGGCGGCTGGTCCGGCGCCACGGCGTACAACCGGGGCCAGGTCCTCTACCGCGTCGCGGAGATGCTGGAGGGCCGCGCCGACCAGTTCGTGCGCGAGGTCGCGGACGCGGAGGGGCTCTCGAAGCCGAAGGCGGCCGCGGTCGTCGAGGCGGCGATCGACCGCTGGGTCTGGTACGCGGGCTGGACGGACAAGATCGCGCAGGTGACCGGCGGAGCCAACCCGGTGGCCGGGCCGTACTTCAACCACTCGGCCCCGGAGCCGACGGGCGTCGTCGCGGTGCTCGCGCCGCAGGACTCGTCGCTGCTGGGCCTGGTGTCGGTGGTGGCGCCCGTCGTCGCGACGGGCAACACGGCCGTCGTGGTGGCGAGCGAGGACCGCCCGCTGCCCGCCCTGTCGCTGGGCGAGGTCCTGGCGACCTCCGACGTGCCGGGCGGCGTCGTCAACGTCCTGTCGGGCCGCACGGCGGAGATCGCGGCGCCCCTCGCGGCGCACCAGGACGTCAACGGCATCGATCTCACGGGGGCCGACGCGGCGCTCGCCAGGGACCTGGAGATCGCGGCGGCCGACAACCTGAAGCGGGTGCTGCGCCCGGCCGCGGGCGCGCCCGACTGGACGGCCGACCCGGGCACGCGCCGCATGACGTCGTTCCTGGAGACCAAGACCGTCTGGCACCCCACGGGCGCGCTGGGCGTCGCGGGCTCCTCGTACTGAGCACGGACGCACGGCGGGGCGCCGGTCCGGCCGCCCGGACGAGCCGGCGCGACGCCGGCGGGGTCCCTGGGACCCGTCCCGTCCTGCCGGCCTCCCCCGCCTTCCGCCGCGCGGGCGGCCGGTCAGCCGAGCAGGCTCGTCACCGGCCCGGTCACCGGGAGCGTCCCGAGGGCGCCGCCCTGGGTGACCGGGTCGGTCAGCGGCTTCGTCGACACCGGCTTGAAGTCGGCGATCTGCGTGCCCACGCCGTTGTCCAGCGGGTCGACGCCCGTCTTGGCCAGCGGGTCGAGCTGGAGGTTCGTCAGGGGCAGGGCCGCGCCGTGCGCGACGTTGCCGACGGCGCCCGTCAGGGCCCCCGACGTCGCCTCGGCGGCCTGCGAGGCGTCCGTACCGGCCGACGGCGCGGCCTGCGCCGCCGCACCGCCGAGTCCGAGCACCGCTCCGGCGGCGGTGACGCTCAGGCCGGCGCGCAGCAGGGCGTGGCGGGCGGGCGTGGGGGCTGCATGACGTGCCATGGGGACTTCCGTTCCGATGCGTGAGGGGTGCGGCACTCACAGTAATCGAGCGGTGGCGCGGCCCACCACCTCCTCGGCGCGCGAGGTCCCCGGAGGTCCCCTGCGCGGGTGCATGCCTCACACTGGTGTTCCGTGACACCTCCTCACCGCCGCCCGACGCCCGTCCTCCTGCTCTCGGGCCCCTCGGGCTCCGGCAAGTCGTCCCTCGCCGCGGCCACCGGGCTGCCCGTGCTGCGCCTGGACGACTTCTACAAGGAGGGCGACGACCCGACGCTGCCGCTGGTGGCGGGCACCGCCGACGTCGACTGGGACGCGCCGGGCTCCTGGGACGAGGACGCGGCCGTCGCGGCGCTGGTCGCGCTGCACCGGACGGGCAGGACCGAGGTGCCCGTGTACGACATCGCCACGAGTTCCCGCACGGGCGCGACCGTCCTGGACGTGGGCGGGGCGCCGGTCTTCCTCGCGGAGGGCGTCTTCGCCGCCGAGATCGTGCGCCGGTGCCGCGAACTGGGCGTGCTGGCCGACGCGCTGTGCCTGCGGGGCCGGCCTTCGACGACGTTCCGCCGACGGCTGCTGCGCGACCTGCGGGAGGGCCGCAAGTCGGTGCCGTTCCTGCTGCGGCGCGGATGGCGGCTGATGCGCGAGGAGCCCGGCATCGTGACCCGCCAGGTCTCGCTGGGAGCCCATGCCTGCGACCGGCCCGAGGCCCTCGACCGGGTCGACGCGGCGGTCGCCGCCGCGCAGGCCCCGGACGCGGCACTCGGGCACGGGGCCGCGTCGGCGGCGGACGTCCCCGCGATCCCGCGGGCGGGCCGGGCGGACCGCAGCATCGCTTAGCCCTGCCGACCGGCCGAGGGGGCGCTGGCGGTCCCTCCCTCGTGGACGAACGGCCGCGGGGGGGGGTCCCGTCCTCGTGGAGCGGCCGGCCGCGTTTCCGCCTCAGCCCTGCCCGTCGGTGCCGTACTCCCCCACCCGGTGGCCCAGCGTCGCCTCGGAGACGCGCTCGCACGCCTGCGCGAACTCGGTCAGGTGCCCGGCGCCGACCGCCTCCGCGAACAGGGCCCGCACGGCCTCCGCGTGGCGCGGCGCGGTGGCGTCGACGGCGGCGCGGCCCTGCTCGGTCAGGACGATGTCGGCGTAGCGCGGGTCGCGGGTCGCCTCACGTCGCACCAGCCCGCGCTCGGCCATGCGGCGGAGCTGGTGGGACATCCGGCTCTTCTCCCACTGGGTGGCCCTGCTGAGCTCGAAGGGCCGCAGCCGCCCGCCGGGCGCCTCCGAGAGGTTGACGAGGATCTCGAAGTCGGGGCCCGAGATCCCGAACTCGCCCTGGAGCTGCCGGTGGAGGTGGACGAACAGCTGGCGCTGCATGGTGAGGAAGGCGGTCCAGGCGCGCTGCGCCTGAGGGGTCAGCGCCCCCTGAGCAGCACGTGACGCGTAGGCGGCCATGGCGCGATCCTACTGTCCGGGCCGTCGCCCCCGGGCTCTGCCGAGAGCCCGGCGCCTCCCGCCCCGGCGCAGGTCCCGCCGCCCCGCGCGTCCGTCCCGGGCCCCCCGTCGCCGGCGTGCGCCGGGCGCATCCGTACGCCCCGTACGCCCCTCCGCCGTCGGCGCGTCGGCGTTCAGCGTTCAGCGTTCAGCGTTCAGCGTTCAGCGTTCAGCGTTCAGCGCAGCGTGCGGCCGAAGCCAGCCGCCAGAGGCATCCGCAGCCCCAGCGGCGGGGGCGCCGCCAGCGCGTCCTCGACCGGGCGGGAGTACGGCCGGGACAGCAGGGCACCCAGTGCGAAGTCCTTGGCCAGCGAGACGACTTCGCGCTGGTAGGCGCGCAGGGCGTGGCCGTCGGCGTGCACCTCGAAGCGGCACGTGTCGCGGTTGGTCTTCTTCGCCCGCTCGGCCAGGCGGAAGGACAGCTCCGGGTCCGTGCGGCGGTCGTTGGTGCCGTGCACGATCAGGACCTGGCGCCCGACCAGCTGCCGTACCGGCTCCTCGGGCGCCGCGAGGTCGTCGTCGGGCAGCCAGGGGGAGATCGCCAGCGCCGAGTTGACGGCCTCGTGGCCCGCGGCACGCAGCGCGGCCCGGCCGCCCATGCCGTGGCCCGCGAGGCACACGGGCACGTCCCCGTAGCGCCGCACGACCTCCTCGGCCGCCCAGGTGGCGTCGGCGCACGGCGCGGCCTCGTGGCCGTTCCAGCCGCCGAAGCGGTAGCGCACCACGTGGACCAGCACGCCCTCGGCGGCGCCCGCGCGGCCCAGGGACCGGGCGAGCGGGGCGAGGGTGGCGCGCGCGAACGGCGACGGCCGCCGGGCGGAGTCCTCGGCGGCGGTGGGCAGGAGGAGGACGACGCCGTTCGTCGCCGTTCCGGCGGGAGGGGAGACGACCGGGCGCCCAAGCCGGGGCAGGGGACCGGTCCCGTCGCGTTCTGGCCGTGGGGGGCGCGCCGTTGCGCCCTGGCCTGCCTGATGTCCCATGGCAGAACAGTGTCAGACGCGCGCGTGGACTCCACCCTTCCGCGCGGTCACTGTTACGTATCGACCCCGACCCGCGCCCACCCGTTCTACGCGCGTAGGCGTTAGATTGGACGGATGACGAGCCAGCCCGGTCAGACCACTCCCCTGCCCAGCGCGGACCAGATCCGGCGCGCCCCCAAAGTGCTCCTGCACGACCACCTCGACGGGGGTCTGCGGCCCGGCACCGTCGTCGACCTGGCGCGCGAGACGGGTTACGACGGCCTCCCGGAGACGGACGCCGACAAGCTGGGCGACTGGTTCCGTGAGGCGGCGGACTCGGGTTCGCTGGAGCGCTACCTGGAGACGTTCGCGCACACCTGCGCCGTGATGCAGACCCGGGACGCCCTTTTCCGCGTCGCCTCCGAGTGCGCCCAGGACCTGGCCGAGGACGGCGTCGTCTACGCCGAGGTGCGGTACGCGCCCGAGCAGCACCTGGAGGGCGGCCTCACCCTCGAAGAGGTCGTGGAGGCGGTCAACGAGGGCTTCCGGGAGGGCGAGCGGCTCGCCCGGGCCGGCGGCCACCGGATCAGGATCGGCGCGCTGCTGACCGCGATGCGGCACGCGGCACGCGCCCTGGAGATCGCCGAACTGGCCAACGGCTACCGGGACTCGGGCGTCGTCGGCTTCGACATCGCGGGCGCCGAGGCCGGTTACCCGCCCACCCGGCACCTGGACGCCTTCGAGTACCTGAAGCGCGAGAACAACCACTTCACCATCCACGCGGGCGAGGCCTTCGGCCTGCCGTCCATCTGGCAGGCGCTCCAGTGGTGCGGCGCCGACCGCCTCGGCCACGGGGTGCGCATCATCGACGACATCGAGGTCGCCGAGGACGGGTCGGTGAAGCTCGGCCGGCTCGCCGCGTACGTCCGGGACAAGCGCGTCCCGCTGGAGCTCTGCCCGAGCTCCAACCTCCAGACGGGTGCGGCCTCCTCCTACGCGGAGCACCCCATCGGGCTGCTGCGCCGGCTGCATTTCCGCGCCACCGTCAACACCGACAACCGATTGATGTCGGGCACGAGCATGAGCCGCGAATTCGGCGCGCTCGTGGAGACCTTTGGGTACAGCCTCGACGACATGCAGTGGTTCACGGTCAATGCGATGAAATCAGCATTCATTCCTTTCGATGAACGACTGGCCATGATCAACGACGTCATCAAGCCCGGTTACGCGGAACTCAAATCCGAATGGCTGTTCAAGCAGACCGCCGTGACCGGCTGATCTCTCGCCGAGTATGTCCATCTGACCGGTCCGTCACCGCCGCGGAACACGAATGAGGAATGTTCCCGGATATTTGCGGGGCCCGAGTCGCGCTGACTAGATTTCAGAGCTGCTCGTTTTTCCACCACCCCCCTCAAGGACGAGATTTCAGATGAACAGGTCCGCTGCAAAGACCCTCGGTGCCGCCGTGCTCGGTGCCGCCTTCGCCGCCGCCGCCGCAGGCTCGGCGTCCGCCGCCGTCGGCCCCCTCCCGGACACCGGCAAGGCGCTGGACACCGTCAACAAGCTGCCGGTGGACCAGGTCGCCCAGGAGCTGCCGCACGCGGGCACGGACGCGCTGACCGCGACCCGTGCCGCCGGCGGCGCCGTCAACACGACGGCCCCGCAGGTGCTCCAGGCCGCCAAGACCGCGAACCCGCTGGGCGCGCTGCTCGGCGGCCTGCCGGTCAACGGCCGGCCCGCGTGTCCTCGGCATCACGGCCAGTCCGCTTCTCTACTTCTCTGCTTCTCCGCTTCTCTGCCTCCCTGCTTCTCTGCCTCTCGCCCGAGCGACAGGCCCCCGACCGGATCGGACCGG
>NZ_JAKGCV010000214.1 GCF_021556455.1 Streptomyces fuscigenes
GAGAAGATGCCCGGGGCGCCGCCGAGGACGTCGACGCAGAGGCCGGAGTCGTCGGCGATGGCCGGGTGGCCGGTGGCCTGTGCGAGGGCGTGGGCCTTGAGCAGGGCGTTCTCCGCGAAGGTGACGCGCCCGCGAGCGGGAAGCCCGCCGCGAGCGTCGCCCTCGCCCGGCCGCCGCGCGCCTCGTGGAAGCGCACGATCACGTCGCCGCTGCCGTCGTCGGCGAGCTTCACCGCGGTGACGACGACGGCGTCGTTGTCGACGCTCACGAGGGGGGCCACCTCGGCGCTGCCCGTGACGTGGCGCTCGGGCAGGTTGACGCGGTAGCCCTCGCGGACGGCGTCGCCGATGGTGGCGCCGGGCGCGAGCGCGTGGTGGAAGCGGTGCACGCCCTGGTCCGTCTCCGGGTCGGGGAAGCGCGGGGCCCGCAGCAGCGACGCGCGCACCGTCGTCGTCGTGCCGCCGTCGGCCGGGCGCACGGTGCGCGTCACGTCGTGCCCGTAGGTGGAGTCGTTGACGAGCGCGACGCCCCAGCCGGGCTCCTCCAGGTGCACGAAGCGGTGGTTGCAGGCCTCGAACTTCGCCCACTCCCAGCTGGTGTTGGTGTGCGTGGCCCGGTGGACGTGGCCGAACTGCGTCTCGGACGCGTACCGCTCCGCGTGGACGTCGAGCGGGAAGGCCAGCTTGAGGAACTTCTCCGTCTCGTGCCAGTCGACCTCGGTACGGATGTCCAGCCGCCCGCTGCCCGCCGCGAGCGCGAGGGTCTGCACGACCTTCGAGGCGCCGAAGGAACGCACGACACGGACCGCCGACTCCTGCTGGAGTGCCACCAGTTCGTCGACGGCCGTGAGGTCGGTGCCGGTGTTGCGGTAGAACTTGTCGACGTCCCAGGCGTCCCACTGGTTGGGGAAGTCGGGGTGCAGCTGGAGCAGGTTCGCGGCCTCGCCGGGCGCGATGGCCTCGCGGCCCGCGCCGGTGTCGTACGCGGACACGACCAGGCCCCGCGCGTCGATCTCCACCCTCAGCAGCCCGTTGTCGAGGACGAACCCGCCCTCGGCGCGGGTGCCGATCGCCGTGGCACCGGGCGCCTGCGGCGCCGCGGCACCGCCCGCGGGGACTCCCGCCCGGCTGTGGGGAGCGGCGTTGAAGACCAGCTCCGTGCCACCGGCCGGGTCGCCGGCGAGGGCGCGCTGCGCGGCGTCGACGATGGCGCCGAGTTCCTCGGCGACGCGGGCGTAGGTCGCGCGGGCCTCGCGGTGCACCCAGGCGATCGACGAGCCGGGCAGGATGTCGTGGAACTGGTGCAGCAGCACCGTCTTCCAGATCCGGTCCAGGTCCTCGTACGGATAGGGGAAGCCGGCCCGGACCGCGGCGGTCGCCGCCCACAGCTCGGCCTCCCGCAGCAGGTGCTCGCTGCGCCGGTTGCCCTGCTTCGTGCCCGCCTGGCTCGTCAGCGTCGCCCGGTGCAGCTCCAGGTACAGCTCACCCACCCACACCGGCGGGTCCGGATACTCCGCCTCCGCCTTCGCGAAGAACGCCGAAGGCGACTCCCACGTCACCGCGGCCGAACCGCCGAGGTTCTTCAGCCGGGCCGCCTTCGCGACCATCTCGCGCGTCGTGCCGCCGCCGCCGTCGCCGAACCCGGTCGGGGCGAGGGAGTGCCGCGCCACGCCCTTGTCCTTGAAGTTCCGCTCGGCGTGGGCGATCTCGCTGCCCTTCATCGAGCAGTTGTAGGTGTCGACCGGCGGGAAGTGGGTGAAGATGCGCGTCCCGTCGATGCCCTCCCAGTTGAACGTGTGGTGGGGGAAGGAGTTCGTCGCCGACCAGGAGATCTTCTGGGTGAGCAGGCGGGTGGAGCCGGCGGCCTTGATGATCTGGGGCAGCCCGGCGGCGAAGCCGAAGGTGTCCGGCAGCCACGCCTCGTCGTTCTCGATGCCGAACTCGTCGAGGAAGAAGCGCTTGCCGTGCACGAACTGCCGGGCCATCGCCTCGGAGCCCGGCATGTTGGTGTCCGACTCGACCCACATGCCGCCCGCCGGCACGAACCGCCCCTCCTGGACGGCCTTGACGACCTTCGCCCACACCTCGGGGCGGTGCTCCTTGATCCACGCCCACTGCTGCGCCTGGGACATGGCGAAGACGAACTCCGGCTCGTCCTCCAGCAGCGCCGTCATGTTGGCGGTCGTGCGGGCGACCTTGCGCACCGTCTCGCGCAGCGGCCACAGCCACGCCGAGTCGATGTGCGCGTGGCCGACGGCACTGATGCGGTGCGCGGCCGGGTGCGCCGGCTCGGCCAGTACGGCCTCCAGCTCGGCGCGGGCGGCCGCGGCGCTCCCGCCCACGTCCTGGAGGTCGACCGCGTCGAGCGCCCGGTCCACGGCCCGCAGGATCTCCCAGCGCCGGCTGCCCTCCACGGGCAGCTCCGCCATGAGCTCGCCCAGCACCTCCAGGTCCTGGACCAGCTGCCACACCGTGTCGTCGAAGACGGCGAGGTCCATGCGGGCGATGCGGTACAGCGGCTCGGTGCCGGCCGTCTCGATGTCGCCGAGGGGCGTGGGCAGGAAGGGGTGGTAGTCGAGCAGTACGGGGTTGGAGGCCGCCTCGACGTGCAGGCGCACCTCTTCGCCGCCCGCGGCGCGCTCGGCTACGCGCACCCACTGGTTGCGCGGGTTGAGGCCCTTGACCGGGGTGCCGTCGGGCCGGTAGACGAGGCCCTCGCACTGGAAACCCGGCATGTTCTCGTCGAAGCCCAGGTCGACGATCGCCTCGACGGTGCGTCCCGCCCACGCCTCGGGCACGGTCCCGGTGACCCGGAACCAGCTGGTGCCCCACGGGGCACCCCAGCGGTCGCCGACCGCGGCGGGGGAGGGCTCGGCGGCCAGGCCCTCGGCGACCGGGACCGGTTCGCCCGGGGCGGTCCACACCGCCACCTCCATGGGCACGGCCTCGGGGTATACGGCGGGCCTGATGCGCTCGTCGAGGACGCGCTTGAGGCGGCCCTCGACCAGGGAGCGGTCGTCATGCATGGGGTCTGGCTCCGTTGCTGGTGCTGGTGCTGGTGCTGGTGCTGGTCTGGTGCGGTGCGGTGCTCGTGGTGGTGTCCGCGCTCGTGGTGGTGTCCGCGCTCGTGATCGTGTCCGCGCGCGTGATCGTGTCCGTGCGCCGGCGCCCGCGCGTGCCGGCCGCGCGGGTGCCCGTGTGCCGGTGGTGTCCGGTGTGCTCAGCCTGTCACAGCGTCCGGGAGGACCACCTCGGTGATCCCCCTCGCCGCCAGATGGAGCTTGTCGTCGGCCCGGCTCGCGAGTACGGCGGCCGGCCGCACTCCGTCCGCGCACAGGCGCGCGAAGGCCTCGAAGACCGGCCCGCCCGGCGCGCACACCGAGCGGCGCGGCGCGGCGTCGTCGTCGCCCGCGTCGACGACCAGCGCCGTCGTGCGTGGCTTCGGGGCCCGCGGCCGCTCCCGCCACTCCCGGGCCGCGCGCGCGACGGCCTCGCCGGCCGGCTTGAGCGAGCGGTCCGAGGTCAGCAGCCCGAGGCCGTACTCCAGCTCGGGGAAGTCGGCCAGCGAACGGTCCACGTCGTGGGAGCACCACCACGTGACGCCCCACAGATCCTCGCAGTCGAGGACGCCGGCCAGCGTCGCCCGGGTGAACTCGGCCGCGTGCTCGGGACCGATCAGCGGCGCGGGGGCGCCCACCTCCTGCAGCCACACCGGGCGGTGGGGATCGTCCGCCCACGCCTTGGACAGCTCGACGAGGTACGCGGCGTGCCCCACCGTCGCGGTGCCGTCCCGGCCGTGCCGCTGCGCCGTGCCGTTGAACACCCACGAGTGCACGGCCGTCATCGCCCCGAGGCGTGCCGCGTGCGCCGGGGTGAACGGCTGGTCGTCCTGGTACCAGGAGGCGTCGTACTCGGCGTGCAGATGCGGCAGGCCCGGCGCGCCCTCCTCGCAGGCGGCGAGCAGCCGCCGCAGCCAGCCGCCCGCCTGCTCGGCGGTGACGCGGTCCGGGTCGGGATGCGGGCCCGCGGCGAACTGGGCGACCTCGTTGCCGAGCGTCATGCCGATGAAGTTGGGCCGGTCGGCGAGCGCCGCGGCCAGCGTCCTCAGGTACTCGGCCTGCCCGGCGACGACGTCCTCGTCGGTGAAGAGGCTGCGCCGGTGCCAGGTCTGCGTCCAGGCGGGCAGGAAGTCGAAGCTGGACAGGTGGCCCTGGAGGCCGTCCACGTTCACGTCGAGCCCGCGTTCGGCGGCCGCGTCGGCGAGCTGGACCAGCTGCTCGACCGCGCGCGGGCGGATCAGCGTCCGGTTGGGCTGGAAGTAGGGCCAGATCGGGAAGACGCGGACGTGGTCGAGGCCGAGCGCGGCGATCGAGTCGAGGTCGGCGCGCACGGCGTCGAGGTCGAAGTCGAGCCAGTGGTGGAACCACCCCTGGCTCGGGGTGTAGTTGACGCCGAAGCGGACCGCAGGGGGCATGACGTTCCTGTTTCGTGGGGCGGGGTGCGGGGGTGCGGGGGTGCGAGGGGATGTGGCTGGGGCAGGCGGGGCGTGTCAGGGGTGCGGGGCGGCCCGGGACGGGAGCGCGGCGGTGCCGCGGCCCGTCCCGGGCCGCCGTGTCAGCCCTTGACGGCGCCCTCGCCGACACCGCGGAAGAAGTACCTCTGGAGGCACGCGAACAGGACGATCAGCGGCACCACCGCGATCACCGTGCCGGCCGCGATCAGACGCTGGTCGTCCGCGAACGTGCCGTGGAGGTAGTTCAGGCCGATGGTGAGCGTGAACTTCGAGGAGTCGCTCAGCACGATCAGCGGCCACAGGAAGTCGTCCCACGAGCCCATGAAGGCGAAGATCGCGACGACGGCGAGCGTCCCGCGCACCGACGGCAGCGCGATCCGGAAGAACCGCTGCCAGGCGTTGGCGCCGTCGACCACGGCGGCCTCGTCGACCTCCGGCGGCAGGTGGAGGAACGCGTTGCGCATCAGCAGCACGTTCATGGCGCCGACGCAGCCCGGCAGCACCACACCGAGCAGCGTGTTGTTGAGGCCGAGCGAGCGCATCGTCTGGAACTGGGCGATGATGATGCCCTCCACCGGGACGAGCATCGCCACGATGAACACCAGGGTCAGCAGCTTGCGCCCGCGGTAGCGCAGCCGGGCGATCGCGTACCCGGCGAGCGCGGAACCGACGCAGTTGGTCAGGACGTTGGCTGTGGCGACCTTCAGCGAGTTGAGCGCGTAGCTCCACACCGGAATGGTGTCCGCGACCCGCGTGTAGTTGTGCAGGGTGGGGTGCGCGGGCAGGAACGACGGCGGCGTCGCGAAGATGTCCTCGGTCGGGCCCTTCAGGGACGTGGCGAGCTGCCACACGAACGGGCCGACGGTCAGGGCGAGTACGGCCACGAGCAGCGCGTAGCGCCCGGTCAGTTCCCACGCGGGGATCCTGCGGCCGTTCTCGTCAGTGAAGCGGGAGCGGCGCGAGCCCGCCGCGCCGCCGCTCGGGCGGCGGGTGGTGCCCGCGCGTCCCGGAGTGCGTCCGTCCGCGGTGCTCATGCGTCCTCCCTGCGGTCGGCGCGCAGCACGAGCAGCATCAGCCCGACGGTGATCACGAAGACGACGACCGACAGGGCCGACGCGTAGCCGACGCGGCCGGTCAGGCCGGTGCCGGTGCGCTCCACCAGCATGACGAGGGTGGTGTCCTCGCCCGCGGGCCCGCCCTTGGGGCCGGCCATCAGGTAGACCTCGGAGAACACCTTGAACGCGGCCACCGCGGACAGCGCGCCGACCAGGACCATCGTGGAGCGCACGGCTGGGACGGTGACGCTCAGGAAGCGGCGCACCGCGCCCGCCCCGTCCACCGAGGCCGCCTCGTGCAGCTCCCGCGGCACGTTGGCCAGCGCCGACAGGTAAATGATCATGTAGTAGCCGAGGCCCTTCCACACCGTGACGAACATGGCGCTGAGCAGGAGCAGCCACTGGTCGCTGAGGAAGCCGATCCGGCCGATGCCCACCTCGCCCAGCACCGCGTTGATCAGGCCCCGGTCGTCCAGCATCCACACCCAGATCAGGCCCACCACGACGATGGAGGCGACGACAGGCGTGTAGAAGGCGCTGCGGAAGAAGCCGATCCCCGGGATCCTCTTCTGCACCAGCAGCGCGAGCAGCAGGGGCAGGACGACCAGGGCGGGCACGACGACGACCATGTACAGCGCGCTGTTGCGCAGGCCGATCCAGAACATGTCGTCGTGCAGCATCTCCGTGAAGTTCGCGAACCCCACCCACTGGCCGGCGACGAGCGCCCGGCGATCAGTGAACGAGTCGACGAGCGTGGAGACGAACGGGTACAGGATGAAGACGCAGACGACGACCAGGCCCGGGGCGGCGAACAGCCAGGGCGTGGACGGCAGATGACGCCTGGCGGGGCGGCCGGGGCGCGGGCCGCCCGGCTGCCGGGAGGCGGGCCGGGGGCCGGGCCCGGGGCCCGCCCCCGTGCCGGCGAGGGGGCCGGCGGCGGGGACGGGCCCGGCGGTGGGGCTGGTCATGGTGTGTGGCGCTCCCGCTCTCAGCTCTGCTTCAGCAGCTGGTCGCAGGACTTCACGGCGGCGTCCAGCGCGGCCTTCGGGGACTCCTTGCCCTGGAGGGCCTTGGCGACCTCGTTGCCGAGTTCCGTCTTCATCTGGTCGCTGAACACGACGGGCGTGTAGTTCACCGCGTTCTTCAGGGACTTGGCCGCGGCCACCCGCACGCGGGCCGTGTCCGTGCCGTCCTCCTTGGTGAAGTACGGGTCGTCCAGGGTGCCGGCGGTGCTCGGGAAGATCGCGGCCTTCTTCGCGAACGACAGCTGGTTCTGCGCGTCCGTCACGAAGTGGGCGAAGGCGATGGATGTCGCCTTCTGCTTGGTGGCGGCGTTCACCATCAGGCCCATGACGTACATGTTGACCTTGCCGGTGCTGGTGATCTGGTCGGTGATGCCGATGTTCTTGTAGAGCGTCGGCGCCTGGGTCTTGAAGTGCCCGAGGTCCAGCGCGCTGCCCGGGTTCATCGCCACGGCCTGGGTGAGGAACTTCTGGCCCGCGGAGTCGGGGGTGGCCGTCAGGGCCTGCGGGTCGAGTGCGTGCGCCTTGTAGAGCTTCACGTACTGCGTCAGCAGGTCGACGCCCTTGGCGTCGTTGAAGGTGAAGCCGTCGCCCTTGCCGTTCATGATCTGCACGCCGTAGCGGCCGAAGTCCTCGATGGTGGGGACGTTGGCGAGCGTGGCGATGGTGCCGTGGCTGTTCTTCGAGATCGTGAGCGCGTCGCTGAACAGCTCGCCGTAGGTCGCCGGCGGCTTCTGCGGGTCCAGCCCCGCCTTCTTGAACAGCGCCTTGTTGTAGAACAGCGGCCCGGTGTTGAGGTACCACGGGAAGGCGTACGTGCCCTTCAGACCCGGGACCTGGTTGCCGGCCCAGGCGCCGGGCAAGTACTCCTTCTTGTACTTCGCGGCGGCCGGGTCGCCGTCCAGGTCGAGCGCGACGCCGGCCTTCGCGAGGGGCGCCCCGAGGTCGGGGGAGACGTTGACGACGTCGGGCATCGTGCCGCCGGAGGCGTCCGCGCTGAGTTTGTCCGCGTAGTTGTCGGCGGGCTGGTCGACCCATTTCACGTGCGAGCCGGGGTACTTCTTCTCGAAGTCGGCTATGAGGCCGTTGAAGTAGTCCTTGTAACCGGTCTTCAGATTCCAGGTCTGGAAAGTGATCGACCCGTCGATCTTGCCGGACCCCGAGGCCGAGGACCCTCCGGAGCTGCCGGAACCGCCGCCGCACGCGCTCAGGGGCAGGAGGACGGCGACCGCCGCCGCGGCGACGGCCGCCTTGTGGGGGACTCTGCTGGAAAAGCGCACGGCAAATGGCTCCTTTGCTCAACCCGGGCGTGGCGCGGTGCCCGCACGCCGGGCCCTGGCCCGGCTCGGTGACGCCGCGCAGCAGACCTTGCACGGCCTTTGGAGGCATTGTCAATGCACCGGCGGGGAAAGATTGCGTCGCGCCCTCGTTTGTGCAGGTCAGAGCCCTGTGTATGGTGAGAAGGATCAAGAACTAATGCGCTTTAGGTCAGTACAGCTCAAGCGCTTTAGTCGCACGCTTCCGCATGAGTTACGCTGACGCCCCGACCATGACCCGAAGGGGCAGGCATGCCGGCCAGACGCCCGTCCGCCCGTCGCCCGACGATGAAGGACATCGCGCAGCGTGCGGGGGTGTCGGAGAGCGCGGTGTCGTTCGCTCTGAACGACCGTCCCGGGGTATCCGAGGTCACACGCGACCGGGTGCGCCGTGTGGCCGAACAGCTCGGCTGGCGTCCCAGCGCCGCCGCCCGCCAGCTCTCCGGCGAGGGCTCGGCGACCGTCGGCCTGGTGGTGGCGCGCCCCGCGGACACCCTGGGCGTGGACTCGTTCTTCCTCCAGCTGATCTCGGGCATCCAGGAGGGCCTCGCCGGACGCCATCTCGGCCTGCTCTTCCAGGTCGTGGACGGCGTGGACGACGAGTGCGAGGTCTACCGCCGCTGGTGGGCCGAGCGCCGCGTCGACGGCGTGCTGATGGTCGACCCGCGCACGGACGATCCACGCCCCGCCCTGCTCAGCGGACTGGGCCTGCCCGCCGTGGTCATCGGCGGCGTGCCCGACCAGGACAGGGCCGAACTCTCCACGGTGTGGGCCGACGACGCCGGCGCGATGGCGGCGGTCGTCGACCGGCTGCACGCGCTCGGGCACCGCCGCATCGTGCACATCGCAGGCCTGCCCGGCCTCGCGCACACCGAGCGCCGCATCCGGGCCCTGCGGGCCGAGGCGGAGCGGCGCGGGCTCGGCGGCGTGCGGTCCCTGACCACCGACTACTCGGACGCCGAGGGCGCGGCCGCGGTGCGCCGTGTGCTCGACTCGCCCGCCCCGCCGACCGCGCTCGTCTTCGACAACGACGTGATGGCCGTCGCGGGTGTCGCGGCGGCGGCCGCGCTCGGCTTCTCGGTGCCGGGCGACGTGTCCGTCGTGGCGTGGGAGGACTCGGCGCTGTGCCGGATGGTCCACCCCTGGCTGTCCGCCCTGACCCGGGACACCCTCGCCTTCGGCCGCACGGCCGCCACCGAACTGCTGTCGCTGCTGGACGGCGCCCCCGCCCGCACCGTGCAGGTCCCGGTCCCGCGCCTGATCGAACGGGAGTCGACGGCCGCGGCCAGGTCCGGGGCGTAGCGGGCCCGTCAGCCGGCCAGGTCCGGGGGTAGCGGGCCCGTCAGCGGCGGGCCGTGCGCGCGTCGGGCGGGGCGGGCCCGCGGTGCGCCTGCGCCTCGGGCGGTC
>NZ_JAKGCV010000215.1 GCF_021556455.1 Streptomyces fuscigenes
CCAGGCGGACGCCGTTCCCGTGGGCGAGGACCAGCGCCAGCACATCGAGCTGACCCGCGACCTGGCCGAGCGGTTCAACGGCCGGTTCGGGCACACCTTCACCGTGCCCTCCGCCGGAGCCCAACTACCTTGCGCTCCGAGCGAACAGCTGTGGAACCGGGATGGCGCCCGCCGACCTGGGGGTTAGGGTCCATGAGTACGAGAGCCGGAGAAGGCGTCCGGGAGCAGTGCGGCCCGGCCTCCGATTCTCGGGACGAAGACGCTGAGACGGCTGTGGCCGTCAGAGACGAGCAGGTGGACACGTGACGAATCTGATGCCCCTCGCCGCCGGAGACCCGTCCATCGGTGGGGGCCTCGGCGACCAGGTCTACAGTCGGCTGCTCGGCGAGCGGATCATCTTCCTCGGCCAGCAGGTGGACGATGACATCGCCAACAGGATCACCGCGCAGCTGCTCCTTCTCGCGGCCGAGCCCGAGAAGGACATCTTCCTCTACATCAACAGCCCCGGTGGGTCCGTCACGGCCGGTATGGCCGTCTACGACACCATGCAGTACATCCCCAACGACGTCGTGACCATCGGCATGGGTCTCGCCGCGTCCATGGGCCAGTTCCTGCTGACCGGCGGCGCCGCCGGCAAGCGCTTCGCGCTGCCGAACACCGACATCCTCATGCACCAGGGCTCCGCGGGCCTCGGCGGTACCGCGTCCGACATCAAGATCCAGGCCGAGCAGCTGCTGCGTACCAAGAAGCGCATGGCCGAGATCACCGCTCGTCACACCGGCCAGACCGAGGAGACGATCATCCGCGACGGTGACCGCGACCGCTGGTTCACCGCCGAGGAGGCCAAGGACTACGGCATCATCGACGAGATCATCTCCGCTGCCTCGGGAGTTCCGGGCGGCGGCGGCACCGGGGCCTGAGCGGTCCCGTCCGGCCCGTCCCCCGAAGGTCTCCCAAGGTCACAGGAATGGTGAACACCGACATGAACAACACTTCCGCGAGCGGCCTGTACACGGGTCCGCAGGTGGACAACCGCTACGTCGTCCCGCGCTTCGTCGAGCGCACCTCGCAGGGCGTGCGCGAGTACGACCCGTACGCCAAGCTGTTCGAGGAGCGCGTGATCTTCCTCGGCGTGCAGATCGACGACGCGTCCGCCAACGACGTCATGGCGCAGCTGCTGTGCCTGGAGTCGATGGACCCCGACCGCGACATCTCCATCTACATCAACAGCCCCGGCGGCTCGATGACGGCCCTCACGGCCATCTACGACACGATGCAGTTCGTGAAGCCGGACATCCAGACCGTGTGCATGGGCCAGGCCGCCTCCGCCGCCGCGGTGCTGCTCGCCGCCGGCACCGCCGGCAAGCGTCTCGCCCTGCCGAACGCGCGCGTACTGATCCACCAGCCGTCCAGCCAGACGGGCCGCGAGCAGCTCTCCGACCTGGAGATCGCGGCCAACGAGATCCTCCGCATGCGCACGCAGCTGGAGGAACTGCTGGCGAAGCACTCGACGACCCCGATCGAGAAGGTCAGGGACGACATCGAGCGCGACAAGATCCTCACCGCTGAGGACGCGCTGGCCTACGGTCTGGTCGACCAGATCGTCTCCACCCGCAAGACCACGGCCGCCGCGGCGGCCTGACCGGCGCGCACCCCTGGCGCGGTCCCGTAGCACCCGTCGCGCCCGCCCCACCGGGGCGGCGCGCGACGGCCGTACGGATGTCGTACGGTCGTGCGGGAGCAAGGTGAACCGCGCCAAGGGGGGCCCGAACACGGGGCCGGGCAAGGTACCGTCGGATATGAGGCACAGGAGCCGCTGAACCAGGCTGCTCCCAGGCGAAGGGGAAGCACCTCGTGGCACGCATCGGTGATGGCGGCGACCTGCTCAAGTGCTCGTTCTGCGGCAAGAGCCAGAAGCAGGTGAAGAAGCTCATCGCAGGGCCCGGTGTGTACATCTGCGACGAGTGCATCGATCTCTGCAACGAGATCATCGAAGAGGAGCTCGCGGAGACCTCCGAGGTGCGCTGGGAGGAACTCCCCAAGCCCCGCGAGATCTACGAGTTCCTCGAGGGCTACGTCGTCGGGCAGGAGCCCGCGAAGAAGGCCCTCTCGGTGGCCGTCTACAACCACTACAAGCGGGTGCAGGCCGGGGAGAACGGCGGCGGCTCCGGCCGTGAGGACGCCATCGAGCTCGGCAAGTCCAACATCCTGCTGCTCGGTCCCACCGGATCCGGGAAGACCCACCTCGCGCAGACGCTCGCCCGCATGCTCAACGTCCCGTTCGCCATCGCCGACGCGACGGCGCTGACGGAGGCCGGCTACGTCGGCGAGGACGTCGAGAACATCCTGCTGAAGCTGATCCAGGCCGCCGACTACGACGTCAAGAAGGCCGAGACCGGCATCGTCTACATCGACGAGATCGACAAGGTCGCGCGCAAGAGCGAGAATCCGTCGATCACGCGCGACGTCTCGGGCGAGGGCGTGCAGCAGGCGCTGCTGAAGATCCTGGAGGGCACCACCGCCTCCGTGCCGCCGCAGGGCGGCAGGAAGCACCCGCACCAGGAGTTCATCCAGATCGACACGACGAACGTGCTGTTCATCGTGGGCGGCGCGTTCGCCGGCCTGGAGCGGATCATCGAGTCCCGCGCGGGTGCGAAGGGCATCGGCTTCGGTGCCACGATCCGCTCGAAGCGCGAGATCGAGGCCCGCGACATGTTCCAGGAAGTCATGCCGGAGGACCTGGTGAAGTTCGGGATGATCCCCGAGTTCATCGGCCGCCTCCCGGTCATCACCTCCGTGCACAACCTCGACCGCGAGGCGCTCAAGCGCATCCTGGTCGAGCCGCGTCACGCGCTCGTCAAGCAGTACCAGCGGCTGTTCGAACTGGACGGCGCGGAGCTGGAGTTCGAGGAGTCGGCGCTCGAAGCCATCGCGGACCAGGCGATCCTGCGCGGCACCGGCGCGCGCGGCCTGCGCGCCATCCTCGAAGAGGTCCTGATGTCGGTGATGTACGAGGTCCCGTCCCGCAAGGACGTGGCCCGCGTGGTCATCACCGAGGAGGTCGTCCACTCGCACGTGAACCCGACGCTCGTGCCGCGCGAGCCGAGGATCGTCAAGAACGACGGACGGCACGAGAAGTCCGCGTGAGGCACCTCGTGTGACACGCGCCGCGAACGCGGCAGGCGCCCGGCAGGTCGACTCGGATCGACCGGCCGGGCGCCGTCGTTGTGCGGGGCGCGGGCCCGGGGCGCCGGGCGCGGTGCGCCCCGGGCCGCCGCGGTGCCGCGCCGATCAGACCTTCACGCGGACGTCGTTGCGCAGCTTCGCGGTGGTCTCCGCGACCTCGGAGATCGGTGTGGTCTTGCCCGCGAGCACGGAGGCCACGTCCGTCGTCGTCGCGAAGCCGAGCGTGCTGTGGTCGGCCCACACGCAGATCGGCAGTGTGATCTCCTTCGGACCCGCGGAGGCGTCGCCCTTGACCGTGATGTTCTGGCACTCCATGAGCGCGCCGCCGAGACCGGCCGGGGTGACCTTCTGCGGGGTGCCCACGAGCTTCTCGTTGCCGCTCTTGTCGGCCGCCGACTCCTTCTTGGCCGAGTCGAAGAACGCGTCGAGGGTCTTCTGCGGGTCGTCGATCTGCCCGTACACGCCGCCGTAGTCCAGCGCGACCTGGGCGAGCGGGTTGTTCTTGTCGCCCTTCACGTAGGCGGCGGAGATGTCCTTCGGGTTCTTGACGCCGGCCTTCCTGGCGTCGTCGAGGTCGTCCGAGGCGGAGCTGTCGCTGCCGGGCTTCTTCGTGAACTGGCCGTCCAGCACGGTCGCCGGGGCGGTCAGCTTGTGCGGGCCGTCGTCCGCGACGTCCGAGCCGCCGGAGCCGCCCGAGGTCAGGAAGTAGACGCCGCCCGCGATGACGGCGCAGGCCACCACGACGGCGGTGACCACGAGGGCCGTCTTCTTCTTTTTCGGCGCCTCGCCCATCGGGTTCGCGGGGTACTGGCCGGCGCCGTACGGCGGCTGGCCGTAAGGATTCTGCTGCCCGTACGCAGGCTGGCCCGGCTGCCCGTACTGCGGCTGCCCGGGCTGTCCGTACGCGGGCTGTCCCTGCCCGTAGGCGGGCTGTCCGGGCTGTCCGGGCTGGGCGTACGGATTCGGCGTGCCCTGCTGCGGCTGCCCGTAGGGCCCCGGGGCGCCGGCGGGCTGCTGCGGGTAGCCGTAGCCGGGCTGCGGCGGGACACCGGGCTGCTGCGGGTAGCCGTAGCCGGGCCCCGGGGCGCCCTGCTGGGGCTGACCGCCCTGCTGCGGCTGCTGTCCGTAAGGTCCCGGCTGTCCGTACGGCCCGGGCTGCTGCGGCTGCTGAGGCTGCGGCCCCCCGTAAGGCCCGGGCTGGTTGTCGCTCATGCGGTCGGATCCCCTCATATGGATAACGCTGACCGACATCCTGACGGATGTGAGCACGACATGGGGGTCCCGGGGCCACACCGTTACGCTCGGCAATCCGTTTCGGGGCGGCCCGGGGACACCTCTAAACTGGCCCCGTGACCGAGAACTCAGCGCAGCAGCCACCAGCTCCCCGTGAATTGCCGACCAAGTACGCGCCGGCGGAGGTAGAGGGGAAGCTGTACGAGCGCTGGGTGGAGCGGGGCTACTTCGAGGCGGACGCGTCCAGTGACAAGGACCCGTACACGATCGTCATCCCCCCGCCGAACGTCACCGGCTCCCTCCACCTCGGCCACGCCTTCCAGCACACGCTGATGGACGCCCTCACGCGCCGCAAGCGCATGCAGGGCTACGAGGCGCTGTGGCTGCCCGGCATGGACCACGCCGGCATCGCCACGCAGAACAAGGTCGAGCAGCAGCTCGCCGAGGAGGGCAAGTCCCGCCAGGACATCGGGCGCGAGGAGTTCGTCCGCCGCACCTGGCAGTGGAAGGAGGAGTACGGCGGCCGCATCCTCGGCCAGATGCGCCGCCTCGGCGACGGCGTCGACTGGTCGCGCGAGCGCTTCACCATGGACGAGGGCCTCTCGAAGGCCGTCGGCACGATCTTCAAGCGGCTCTACGACGACGGCCTGATCTACCGCGCCGAGCGCATCATCAACTGGTGCCCCCGCTGCCTGACCGCGATCTCCGACATCGAGGTCGAGTACCAGGACGACGACGGCGAGCTGGTCTCGCTGAAGTACGGCGAGGGCGACGACACCGTCGTCGTCGCGACCACCCGCGTCGAGACGATGCTCGGCGACACGGCGGTCGCGGTCCACCCCGACGACGCGCGCTACGCGCACCTCATCGGCAAGCGCATCAAGCTGCCGCTCACCGACCGCACGATCCCGGTCGTCGCGGACGCGCACGTCGACCCCGAGTTCGGCACCGGCGCGGTCAAGGTGACCCCGGCGCACGACCCGAACGACTTCGCGATCGGCCGCCGCCACGGCCTCGAATCCCTCACGATCATGGACGAGCGCGCCGTGATCACCGTCCCCGGCCCCTTCCAGGGCCTGGACCGCTTCGAGGCGCGCTCCGCGATCGTCGAGGCACTGCGCGAGCAGGGCCGGATCGTCGCCGAGAAGCGCCCCTACGTCCACAGCGTCGGCCACTGCTCGCGCTGCGGTACGACCGTCGAGCCGCGGCTGTCGCTGCAGTGGTGGGTCAAGGTCGAGCCGCTGGCGAAGGCCGCGGGGGACGCCGTCCGCGACGGGCGCGTGAAGATCCACCCCGAGGAGATGTCGAAGCGGTACTTCGACTGGGTCGACAACATGCACGACTGGACGATCTCGCGCCAGCTGTGGTGGGGCCACCGCATCCCCGTCTGGTACGGGCCGAACGGCGAGACCGTGTGCGTCGGACCGGACGACGAGATCCCCACCGGCGAGGGCTGGACGCAGGACTCCGACGTCCTGGACACCTGGTTCTCCTCGGCGCTGTGGCCGTTCTCCACGCTGGGCTGGCCGGAGCGCACACCGTCGCTGGAGAAGTTCTACCCGACGGACGTGCTGCTCACGGGCCACGACATCATCTTCTTCTGGGTCGCCCGGATGATGATGTTCGGCCTGTACGCGATGGACGACGTGCGGCCGTTCCACACGATCGCGCTGACCGGCCTGGTCCGCGACGAGCACGGCAAGAAGATGTCGAAGTCGTTCGGCAACGTCGTGGACCCGCTGGACTGGATGGACACCTACGGCGCGGACGCGGTGCGCTTCACGCTCGCGCGCGGCGCCAACCCCGGGGCGGACGTCCCGATCGGCGAGGACTGGGTCCAGGCGTCCCGCAACTTCGCCAACAAGATCTGGAACGCGACCCGCTTCGCCCTGATGAACGGCGCCACGGTCGAGGGCGACCTGCCCCCGGCCGAGGAACTGTCGGCCACCGACCGCTGGATCCTGTCCCGGCTGGGCCGCACGGTCGCCGCCGTCGACGCGTACTACGACGACTACCAGTTCGCGAAGCTCAGCGACGCGCTCTACCACTTCGCGTGGGACGAGGTCTTCGACTGGTACGTCGAGCTGTCGAAGACGACGTTCGCCGCGGGCGGCGAGGGCGCGGCGGCCTCCCGCCGGGTCCTCGGCGAGGTCCTCGACGTCACCCTGCGGCTGCTGCACCCGGTCGTCCCGTTCGTCACGGACACCCTGTGGACGACGCTGACCGGGCGCGAGTCCGTCGTGATCGCCGAGTGGCCGGTCGACAGCGGCTTCCGCGACGACGCGGCCGAGCGGGAGATCGAGCACCTCCAGGAGGTCACGACCGAGGTCCGCCGCTTCCGCGCGGACCAGGGCCTCCAGCCCGGCCAGCGCGTTCCGGCCCGCCTGGACCTTTCCGGCACGTCGCTGGCCGCGCACGAGCCGGCGATCCGCGCGCTGCTGCGCCTCCAGCCGGAGGGCGAGGACTTCCAGGCGACGGCGACCCTGCCGATCGCTGGCGCCTCGATCGCCCTCGACCTGTCCGGCACGATCGACGTGGCGGCGGAGCGCAAGCGCCTGACGAAGGACCTCGGTGCGGCCGAGAAGGAGAAGGCGCAGGCCGACGCCAAGCTCGGGAACGAGGCGTTCCTGGCGAAGGCTCCGGACCAGGTGGTCGACAAGATCCGCGGCCGCCTCGCGAAGGCGGAGGCGGACATCGCCCGCATCACCGCCCAGCTGGGAAGCCTGCCGCAGGCCTGAGGCAGCGGTGGAGGCCGGCGGCCCCGGGCGCGAGCCCGCCGGGCCGCCGGCCCACCCCGTGCCGGGATCGCCGGCACCGGCCGGCCGAAGGGGCGCCGCACCGCGCGCGGCGCCGGGACCCGCCCCGGCGCCGGGCGCCGCAGGCGCTCCGTAGACTGGAGGGCGTGAGTGAGACCCCCCAGTCCGGCGAGCACGACGACGACGGCGAGAGCGTCGACGATTTCGACGCCATCGTCGCCAACGAGACCACCCGCGACCCCGACCTCGCCGTGATCGAGGCCGGCAGCCGCACCCTGCGCGCCCAGGCCGGCCCCCCCGAAGGCGACGTGCCGGGCCGCCCGGAGGACCCCGAGGCCGACGCGGCGCTGCGCGCCGTCGAGGCCGAGCTGGCCGACCGCTGGGGCGAGACCCAGCTCGACCCGTCCACGGTGCGCATCCGCGCCCTGCTCGACCTGCTGGGCGATCCCCAGCGCACGTACCCGTCGATCCACATCACCGGCACCAACGGCAAGACGTCCACGGCCCGCATGATCGAGGCGCTGCTCGGCGCGTTCGACCTGCGCACCGGCCGGTACACGAGCCCGCACGTGCAGTCCGTGACCGAACGCATCAGCCTGGACGGCGCGCCGATCCCCGCCGAGCGGTTCGTCGAGACGTTCGACGACATCAAGCCGTACATCGGGATGGTCGACGCGGACCAGGAGCACCGGCTGTCGTACTTCGAGGTGCTGACCGGCATGGCGTACGCGGCCTTCGCGGACGCGCCGGTGGACGCCGCCGTCGTCGAGGTCGGCATGGGCGGCACCTGGGACGCGACGAACGTGATCGACGCGGGTGTCGCCGTCATCACCCCCATCTCCCTCGACCACACCGACCGCCTCGGCAACACGCCCGGGGAGATCGCGGGCGAGAAGTCCGGGATCATCAAGGACGGCGCGACGGTCGTCCTCGCCCAGCAGCCGGTGGACGCGGCGCAGGTCATCCTGAAGAAGGCCGCCGAGCGGGACGCGACGGTCGCCCGCGAGGGCCTCGAATTCGGGGTCCTCTCCCGCGAGATCGCGGTCGGCGGGCAGCTCATGACGCTGCGCGGACTCGGCGGCGAGTACGGGGAGATCTTCCTGCCGCTGCACGGCGCCCACCAGGCGCACAACGCGGCGGTCGCACTGGCGGCCGTCGAGGCGTTCTTCGGTGTCGGCTCGACCCGGCCCGAGCCGCTGGACGCGGAGCGGGTCCGCAAGGCGTTCGCCGCGGTCACCTCGCCCGGCCGGATGGAGGTCGTGCGCCGCTCGCCCACGGTCGTCCTGGACGCCGCGCACAACCCGGCGGGCGCCCGCGTCGCGGCCGAGACGGTCGGCGAGGCGTTCGACTTCAGCCGGCTGATCGGGGTGGTCAGCACCAGCGCGAACAAGGACGTCCGGGGCGTGCTGGAGGCTCTGGAGCCGATCTGCGCGGAGCTGGTCGTCACGCAGAACTCCAGCCACCGGGCGATGGACGCCGACGAGTTGGCCGCCCTCGCGGTCGAGATCTTCGGCGACGAGCGCGTGCAGGTGGAACCGAGGATGGACGACGCCATCGAGGCGGCGATCACCCTCGCGGAGGAAGAGGGCGAGTTCTCCGGCGCGGGCGTGCTGGTGACGGGCTCGGTCATGACGGTCGGCGAGGCCCGGCTGCTGCTGAAGAGGGGCTGACACACGGTCATGCGCACGCTCTGCTCATCGACGCTGCTCGCCGAGTTCTTCGTGATCGGCTTCGCGGGCCTCGTCGCGATGAAGTCCGACTCCCTGTCGATGGCGGCCGTCTGGACGGTCTGCGGCCTCGCGATGTTGCTGTCGCTGCTGCTGTGCGGCATGATCACCCGACCGGGCGGGGTGCAGCTGGGCTGGGTGCTCCAGGCCGCGCTGCTCGCGAGCGGTTTCGTCGTGCCGATGATGTTCATCCTGGGCGTGGCGTTCGCCGCGCTGTGGTGGGCCTCGGTGCACTACGGACGCATCATCGACGAACACAAGGCCCGCTGGGCCGCGCTCGCGCGGAGCGACGCGGCCCCGGCCGGCGCGGCGCCCGGTGGTGCCGCGTCCGGCGGCACG
>NZ_JAKGCV010000216.1 GCF_021556455.1 Streptomyces fuscigenes
CCACCGCACGGTCGTGCACGCGCCCTCGGCGGCGGAGGAGGCCGCGGCCGTCTTCGGCCCGGCCGGCGGGCCCGCCGTGCGGCCGACGGTGACGGTGCTGCGCCCGGACGACGCGTCGACCCGGCCCGACGGGGATCACGAGGCGCTGACGCTGACGGCGACGGTCGCACCGCAGGGCCAGGTCGACTGGACGGACCCGGCACTGCGCGAGCGCTGCGCCGACGCGCTGCTGGCCGCCGCCTCGACCGCGGTGGAGGGCCTTCGCGAGCGCGTTCTGTGGCGTGTGGTGCGCACGCCGGCGGACACGGCGGCCGAGACGGGGGCCCCGGGCGGCGGAGTACCGGCGCCCGCCCTCGCGGGGGCGGGCGGGCGGCTGCTGCACCCCGCCAACGCCACGCGGCTGCGCGGTTTCTACCGGGCGGGCGGCCGCTCCCACCCGGGCGGCGGCCTGCCGCACGCCGGCATGTCGGGCGCGCTGGTGTCCGGGCTGGTCGTGGAGGGGCCGGGCTTCCGCGGCTCCCGGTGACGGGGGCGGCCGTCGCCAACGGCGTTCGCGCCGACGTCCGTTGACGGGCCGTCATACGGCGGGGCCGGGGGCCGTGCCCGAGTCGACGCGCCGTCACGCGCGGGGATGCTCAGTAGCGGTAGGGACCGCTGCCGGCCTCCGGCTGCTGCTGCTGCGAGGAGTCGTAGCCGTAGGCCGGGTCGTACGCGGCCTCCTGGGCCTGGGCGTTGTCGCGCTGCTGCGGGACCCAGACGCCGCCGGGCGGCGTGTCACTGGCGTAGGGATCCTGGTACTGCTGCTGTTCGCCGTAGTTCCCGTAGGAGCCGTACGACGCGTCATAGCCCGCGTACTGCTGCTCGTAGCCCTGCTGCTGGTCGTAGCCCTGCTGTCCGCCGCCCGCGCCGTAGCCGCCGTCGGCGGGGGCGCCGGTGCCGTAGTCCGCGTAACCGCCCTGGGCGGCCGCCGTGTTCTGCGCGGCCTCGTCCGCGTAGCCGTACTGGTACTGCTGCTGCGCGTAGGCCGTCTGGTCCGGCTGCTCCCCGTACCCCTCGTACCCGGTGTACGTGCCGTAGGCGTCGTGTCCCGCGGGCTGCTCGTAGCCGCCGTAGGTGTCGTACGCCGCGGCGGCGAACTCGCCGTGCCCGCCCTGGCCTTCGGCCGCGAACCCGGCCGCGCCGAGGCCGCTGTCCCCCGTGCCGGTCGTGGTGTCGTCGTAGACGCCGTAGAGCTGGCCGGTGTCGTCGGGGATCGGCTGCGGGCGGTAGACGGGCTCCTCCTGCGGCCGGCCGTCCACATCGCCTCCCCCCGGCACGTCGGCGGGCACTGCCGGGGCGAGAACCGTCTGCTCCGCGGCGATCGCGGCCTCGGAGGCCTCGTCGTGCGACGCGCCCTCGGCGCGGTCCGCCCTCCGGGCGTCGCGCGCCGCGCCCCTGCGGCGGCGGCTGGCTCCGGGGCGCCCGCCGATGGCCCAGCCCGTCGAGTGGCCCTTGGTGAAGGACATCGTCACGTACGTCTGTCCGACGGCGAACGCGATCGCGCCGAGGACGATCACCACGATCGACGGCAGGACGACCCCGATGACGACCGTCAGGAAGCCGACGAACGCGAGGGCCCGCCAGCGCAGCCGCGCCTTGTACTGGAGCAGCACCTCTCCGAGCAGCCACAGCGCGACCAGGCCGAACGCGATGTAGAGGACCGTCATGCCCATGTACGCCCCTCTCGTACGGCCACCGCACCCGTGGGGGTGCGGTGCCGGTCAGGAATGCCTGTGCAGTCCGAGATTCTCGTAGATCTCGAGCGTCGCGGTGGAGTTGTTCAGCGTGATGAAGTGCAGCCCCGGCACCCCCTCGGCCAGGAGCCGCGCGCAGAACTCCGTCGCGAACTCGATGCCAATGGAGCGTACAGCCGCCGGATCGTCCTTGACCGCGAGGATCCGCTCTTTGAGCTCGTCCGGGACGGCGGCCGTGCTGAGCGACGGCAGCCTCTCCAACTGCTTCACGCTGGTGACGGGCATGATCTCCGGGATGATCGGCGTCTCGCAACCGGCGGCCGCGACCCGGTCCCGCAACCGCAGGTAGCCCTCCGGCCGGAAGAACATCTGGGTGATCGCGTAATCGGCGCCCGCACGGCACTTGGCGACGAAGTGCGCGACATCGCTGTCCCAGTCGGGCGAGCGCGGATGCATCTCGGGGAAGGCGGCGACGCCGACGCAGAAGTCGCCGGACTCCTTGATCAGCCGGACCAGTTCGACGGCGTACTCGACGCCCTCGGGGTGCTTGACCCACTCCCCCATCGGGTCGCCGGGCGGGTCGCCGCGCACGGCGAGGATGTTGCGTATGCCGACGTCCGCGTACTGGCCGATCATGTGCCGCAGTTCGGCCACCGACTGGCCGACCGCCGTGAGGTGGGCGACGGGCGTCAGGGTGGTGTCGGCCGCGATCTGCTCGGTGGCCTTGACCGTGCCGGTACGGGTGGAGCCGCCGGCGCCGTAGGTCACGGAGACGAAGCTCGGGGCCACGGCCTCGACGCGGCGCAGCGCGTTCCACAGGCTGCGCTCGCCCTTCTCCGTCCTGGGCGCCCAGAATTCGAAGGAGAGGCTGGTCCCACCGCCCGCGAGGACGTCTCGTACGGTGCGCGCGTGCGGGGTCCAGGTGGACGGGGTGCCAAGGGCCATACAAGCAGGTTATCGATTCGCGGTGGCCGCCGTCACGCCGCGGCGCCGCGGGCGGGCGGCCCCGCGAGCGGGCGGAGCAGCCCGTCGGGAGTGCGGAGCCCCGGCGGGCGCGATATCCGTGCGGGGGCGAGGCCCCGGTGGCTTCGGGGCCCGGTCAGCCCGCGGCGGCCGCCGTGGCGCGCTCCCGCACGCGGGCCGCGAGCGCGGCGGTCGCTGCGGCCGGGTCGTCGGCCTCCGTGATGGCCCGCACGACCACGATCCGCGTGGCCCCGGCGTCCAGCACCTGGTCGAGGTTGCCCGCGTCGATGCCGCCGATGGCGAACCACGGGCGGTCGATGCCGAGGGCCGCCGTGCTGCGCGCCGTGTGCCGCACGAGGCCGAGCCCCGGGGCGTGGCGGCCCGGCTTCGTGGGGGTGGGCCAGCAGGGGCCCGTGCAGAAGTAGTCGACGCCCGGCTGGACGGCCGCCGCGTCGGCCTCGGCCTCGGCGTGCGTGGAGCGGCCGATGAGCGGACCGTCCCCGAGGACGGCCCTGGCCGCGGGCACCGGGAGGTCGCCCTGGCCCAGGTGCAGCACGTCGGCCCCGATCGCGTGTGCCACGTCCGCGCGGTCGTTGACCGCCAGCAGCCTGCCGTGCCGGCGGCAGGCGTCGGCGAAGACGCCGAGGTGCTCGAGTTCCTCCGCGGCCTCCAGCGTCTTGTCCCGCAACTGCACGATGTCGACGCCCGAGGCGAGGACCGCGTCGAGGAAGGCGGGGAGGTCGCCCTGGCGTTTGCGGGCGTCGGTGCACAGGTAGATGCGGGCGTCGGCGAGCGCCGCACGTGCCGTGGACATCGGGTGATCCCCCCACTGGTCCGCCCGGGGGCGGTGTCGTCTGCGTCGTCGGTGGCGTCTGCGTCGTCAGTGTCGTCGGTGTCGTCCGCGCGCAGTGCCGGCCGGTGCGGCGGACCGGCCCGCCGCACCGGCTTGGGCGGCGGGCCGGGCGCGCCCGTGCCTCAGACGGCGAGCGCCTGCGCCCGGCGCTTCACCTCCGTGCCGCGATTCTCGCTCAGGGCCTGCGCGGGCGTGCCCGGCAGGGTCGGGTCGGGAGTGAACAGCCACTCCAGCATCTCCTCGTCGGAGAAGCCGTCGTCCTTCAGGAGCGTCAGCGTGCCCACCAGGCCCTTGACGACCTTGTCGCCGTCGATGAAGGCGGCGGGAACCTGGAGCGTCCGGTTCTCCCCGCGCCGCACGGCGATCAGCTGGCCTTCCTTCACCAGCTGGCGGACGCGCGTCACCTCGACGTTGAGCTTCTCCGCGATGTCGGGGAGGTGGAGCCACTCGGGGACGAGAGCATCGATCTTTGCGTCAATCTCGGTCACAAGGACAAGCCTGCCATCCCGGACTGACAGACGGTAGCGGTGGCGGTCCGGCCGGGGCACGCGCACTGCGCCCGGGGGCCCGTCGCGCCTGGTCACGGAGGGTTTTCGCCCCTCGGACCCGC
The DNA here is from genome assembly GCF_021556455.1 of Streptomyces fuscigenes. GTDB lineage: Bacteria > Actinomycetota > Actinomycetes > Streptomycetales > Streptomycetaceae > Streptomyces > Streptomyces fuscigenes. Next base: position 4,160 of record NZ_JAKGCV010000216.1, read on the forward strand.
GGGCCCGCCCGCCCGCGGGGTTTCCACCTCCCGGGCCCGCGGGCCCGCCAGCCGGGTCGCCGCACTCTCAGAGGACGGCCTTCTTCAGGGGTACGGCCGGGTCACCGGCCAGCTCCGGGTCGAGGCGCGCCCCGGACTCGATCAGCCTGCGGCCCTGGGCGAGGTCGCGCGGGCGCCCCACGGCGAGGAGCGCGACGAGGACGCCGTCCCGCAGCCACACGGCCGACCAGGCGGCGCCGGAGCGGTCGCCGCGCCCCACGAGGCGGTCGGAACCGTTGTGGTGGCCCACGTACTGCACGAAGCGGCCGAACTGCTCGGACCAGAAGTACGGCACCGGGTCGTAGGGCTCCTCGGACTCGCCCATGACGCGGGCGGCGACGGTGCGCGGCCCCTGGAGGGCGTTGTCCCAGTGGTGCACGAGCAGCCGCTCGCCGTAGCGGCCGGAGGGGAAGGACGCGCAGTCGCCGACGGCGTACACGTCCGGCAGGTTCGTGCGCAGCGAGGCGTCTGCCGCGACCGCCCCGTCGGGGCCGATCCCGACGCCCGAGCCCGCGAGCCAGCCGGTCGCCGGGCGGGCGCCGATGCCGACGAGGACGGTGTCCGCGGCGATGCGCCGGCCGTCCGCGAGCACGACCGCCGCCTCCTCGACGCGCTCCACCCGCGCGCCGGTCAGCAGCGTGGCGCCGCCCTCCCCGTACCAGGCTGCCATCGGCGCGGTGACCTCGGCGGGCAGGGCGCCCGCGAGCGGGCGGTCCCCCGCCTCCACGACGGTGACGGCGCAGCCCGCGGCGCTCGCGGCGGTCGCGAACTCGGCGCCGATCCAGCCCGCGCCGACGACCACGACCGAGTGCCGGTCCTCAAGGACGGGGCGCAGCCGTTCCACGTCGTCGAGGGTGCGCAGGACGTGCACCGAGGGCAGGCCCGCCGTGCCGGGCAGTGTGATCGGGTCCGCGCCGCACGCAAGGACGAGCACGTCGTACGGGAGGGGGCCCTCGGACGTGTCGAGCGTGCGCTCGCCGGGACGCAGCCGTGTCGCCTCGACGCCGAGCCGCAGCCGCACACCGAGCGCGGCGAAGTCGATGTCGAACGCCGAGCTCTCGCTCTGCCCGAGGAGCAGTGCCTTGGACAGCGGGGGCCGGTCGTAGGGCGGGTGCGGCTCCGCGCCGACGACGGTGACGGGCCCGGCGTGCCCCTTCTCGCGCAGCGCCACCGCGGTCTGCACACCCGCCATGCCCGCGCCGACGATGACGACTCTCTGGTCCTCGCTCACGTGATCACCATAGATCCCCGGGCCCCCGGCCCGTCTTACAGAAGGCCGTGGCAGGGTCTAGGCTTGCCCGGGAAACCTCGCGGGAGCCCGGACGGACCGGGCTGAGAGGGAGGCTGGGCGGCCTCCGACCGTAAGAACCTGATCCGGGTCATGCCGGCGAAGGGAGGGGCTGACGACCGTGCAGCCTTCCGAGACACCACCCGCGCAGGATGCCCGCGGCACCGCGTGCGCCGCGGACACCGGCGCCGTTCCGGGCGCCGCGGACAGCGGCGCGGCCGCGAGCGCCGCGGACGTACCCGCTTCACCGGCCCGGCAGGCGAGCGCCTTCGCGTCGGGCGACGGCGGATACGACGTGCTGGTGGCCGGCGGCGGGATCATCGGCCTCGTGACGGCGTGGCGGGCCGCCCAGCGCGGTCTGCGCGTCGCCGTGGTGGACCCCGAGCCCGGCGGCGGCGCCGCGCAGGTCGCGGCGGGCATGCTGGCCGCCGTCACCGAACTGCACTACGGCGAGGAGACCCTGCTGGGGCTCAATCTCGCCTCCGCGCGCCGCTACCCGGAGTTCGTCGCGGAGCTGGAGGAGGCCTCGGGCCGCGACACCGGCTACCGCGCGAGCGGCACCCTCGCCGTGGCGCTGGACAGCGACGACCGGGCCCATCTGCGCGAGCTGCACGCCTTCCAGCAGAAGTGCGGCCTCAGTTCCGAGTGGCTCGGCGGCCGGGACTGCCGGCGGCTGGAGCCCATGCTCGCGCCGGGCGTGCGCGGGGGCCTGCGGGTCGACGGGGACCACCAGATAGACCCGCGCAGGCTGGCCGCGGCCCTGGTGAGCGCCTGCGAGCGGGCCGGCGTGGTGCTGCACCGCGCCTGGGTGGAGCGGCTGGTCGTGCGCGGCGGCCGGGCGGCCGGCGCGGCGCTGGCCGACGGGACCGTCCTCGGTGCGGAGCAGACCGTGCTCGCCGCGGGCAGCCTCAGCGGCCGGTTCGCGGGCGTGCCCCAGGACGTGCTGCCGCCGGTGCGGCCGGTCAAGGGGCAGGTGCTGCGGCTGGCGGTGCCGCGCGCGTACGCGCCCTTCCTGTCGCGGACGATACGGGCGGTGGTGCGCGGCGGCGACGTCTATCTCGTGCCCCGCGAGAACGGCGAACTCGTGATCGGCGCGACGAGCGAGGAACTCGGCTGGGACACCACGGTGACCGCCGGCGGGGTGTACGAACTCCTGCGGGACGCCCACGAACTCGTCCCCGGCATCACCGAACTCCCGCTCACCGAGACCCGCGCGGGCCTGCGCCCCGGCTCGCCGGACAACGCGCCGCTGCTCGGTCCGACCGCGCTGCCCGGCCTGCACCTGGCGACCGGGCACTTCCGCAACGGCGTGCTCCTGACGCCGATCACCGGCGACGCCATGGCGGACGCCCTGGCCACCGGCGAACTGCCGGACGTGGCCAAGCCGTTTCGTCCGGACCGGTTCACCGGCGCCGGGGCGTCCACGGCATCCGCCCGGGACGCCGCGCCGGGGAGCGCCCGGCCACTACGAGAGGGGCTGCCCGCATGAGCGAGGAGCGTTCGACGCGCGTGGTGCGCGTGACCGTGAACGGGTCGGTGCGCGAGGTCGCCGCCACGGCGACGCTGGACCAGTTGATCGCGACGCTGACGACGGCGCCGTCCGGCATCGCGGCGGCGCTCAACGAGACGGTGGTGCCCCGCGGCAGCTGGCGGCTCACGCCGCTCGGCGACGGCGACCGCGTCGAGGTCCTCACCGCCGTCCAGGGAGGCTGACGGCATGGCTGACGACGTGTTCACCCTCGCGGGGACGCCCTTCACCTCCCGGCTGATCATGGGTACGGGTGGCGCCCCCAGCCTCGACGTGCTGGAACGTTCACTCGTCGCGTCCGGCACGCAGCTGACCACGGTGGCCATGCGCCGGCTCGACCCGGGCGTGCAGGGCTCGGTGCTGTCGGTCCTGTCCCGGCTCGGGATCCGGGTGCTGCCCAACACCGCGGGCTGCTTCACCGCGGGCGAGGCCGTGCTGACGGCCCGGCTCGCGCGGGAGGCCCTGGGCACGGACTGGGTGAAGCTGGAGGTGGTGGCGGACGAGCGGACGCTGCTGCCCGATCCGGTCGAGCTGCTGGACGCGGCGGAGACGCTGGTGGACGACGGCTTCACCGTGCTGCCGTACACGAACGACGACCCGGTCCTCGCGCGGAAGCTGGAGGACGCGGGCTGCGCCGCCGTCATGCCGCTCGGCTCCCCCATCGGCTCCGGTCTCGGCATCCGCAACCCGCACAACTTCAGCCTCATCGTGGAGCGGGCGAACGTCCCCGTCGTCCTCGACGCGGGCGCGGGGACGGCGTCCGACGCGGCCCTCGCCATGGAGCTGGGCTGCGACGCGGTGATGCTGGCGTCGGCGGTCACGCGGGCGCAGTCGCCGGTGCTGATGGCCGAGGCCATGCGGCACGGCGTGGAGGCGGGCCGCCTCGCCCGGCTGGCCGGCCGCATCCCGCCCCGCCACCACGCGCAGGCCTCGTCGCCCGGGTCGGGCCGGGCGGTGCTCGACCCGGAGCGCCCGGCGTTCTGAGCGGCGCCCCGCACCGGTCCCTGCCCCGCCGCCCGGCCCCGCGGCCCCGCCGCCGGGGCCCGCGGCCGGGCGGCACCGTGCCTCCCGGATCCCCGGCGGTGAGGCCTTTCGCCGCGTTTTTGGCTGCTTCCCCGCGTTTCCGTGCGTTACAGGTGTGCTGCAGGCCTTCGGGCGGAAAGGGTCCCGCCGGGGGCCGGAACGTAGACTCGCCCCCGTGGATACGACCCTCAATGACCCGATCGTCGGGCGGGTGGTCGACGGCCGGTACCGCGTCGACGCGCGCATCGCGGTCGGCGGTATGGCCACGGTGTACAGGGCCGTGGACACCCGCCTGGACCGGGTGCTCGCGCTGAAGGTGATGCACCCCTCGCTCGCCACCGACGCCGCTTTCGTGGAGCGTTTCATCCGCGAGGCCAAGTCCGTGGCGCGGCTGTCGCACCCCAATGTGGTCGCCGTCTTCGACCAGGGCGCGCAGGGCGCGTACGTGTACCAGGCCATGGAGTACGTCGAGGGCTGCACGCTGCGCGACGTGCTGCGCGAGCGCGGCGCGCTGCAGCCGCGTGCCGCACTCGACATCGCGGAGCCCGTACTGGCCGCGCTGGGGGCCGCCCACCGGGCCGGGTTCGTGCACCGGGACGTGAAGCCCGAGAACGTGCTGATAGGGGACGACGGACGGGTCAAGGTCGCCGACTTCGGCCTGGTGCGCACCGTGGGCGACGCCACGACCAGCACCGGGGCCGTCCTCGGCACCGTGGCGTACCTCGCGCCGGAGCTGCTGGAGGACCCGGCGGCGGGCACCGGGCCGGGCGTCGACGTGTACGCGTGCGGCGTCCTGCTGTACGAGATGCTGACCGGCCGCAAGCCGCACGGCGGCGAGACGCCGGCGCAGGTCCTCTACCAGCACCTGAACGAGGACGTGCCGCCGCCCTCGGCGGCCGCGCCGGGTCTCGCTCCCGGTCTCGACGCCGTCGTCGCCGCCGCGACCGTGCGGGATCCGCGGGTGCGGCCGGGCGACGCGGTGGCGCTGCTCGCCTCCGTGCGCACGGTCCGGGCCGCGCTGAGCGAGGCGCAGTTGGACGCCGTGCCGCCCGCCGCCCGCGCCGCGAGCGGCACGTCCGGGTCCGAGAACCGTACGAGCGTCATCCCGGTCACCGCGCCCACCGGCGCCGCGGGGACCGGCCGGGTGCAGCGCACCAGCCGGCTCGACCTGCCGCCG
>NZ_JAKGCV010000217.1 GCF_021556455.1 Streptomyces fuscigenes
CAGGCCCGCCGCGAGCCTCGCCGGCACCTCGGGGGCGACGCCGAGCCTGACCCTGGGCCCCTCGGCCTGCTCGCGCGCCCCGGCGTCGCGCAGCCGGGCCATCGCGGCGAGCGCCGTCCGCGCGTGCGGCAGCAGCCGCTCGCCCTCGTCGGTGAGGACCACTTCCCTGCCCCGGTCGAAGAGCCGCACGCCGAGGAGCGCTTCGAGGCGGCGCAGTCCCTGCGACAGCGGGGGCTGGGTGATCCCGACGCGCCGGGCCGCGCTCCCGAAGTGCCCCTCGTCGGCGAGCGCGACAAAGATCTCCAGGTGGCGTTCGGTCAGCAAGACCCCTCCCACGTGCGGTGATTCGCCCTGCGAATGAGCGTTGCGGTGAGAGCATATTCGACAGGGGCGCGGGCCCGGGGGTTGACTCCGGGCAGGCGATCGCACCGTCCGGCCGAACCGTCGCAGACGCACGGCCCGTTGCCCGAAAGGAACACGAGACAGTTGAATTCGGAAGCCTCTCGCACCTCTCCCGCCTCGCTCGCCCATCTGGCCGCTCCGGTCTCTCCGGACTCTTCAGACTCCGTGGACCCCTCGGCCTCTTCCGCCTCCTCCGCCGCTCCCCCGCGCCGCGCCGTGCTGTCGCTCACGGCCGGCGCGGTCCTCGCCGCGGGGCTGGCCGCCGGCCGCGGCACGGCGTACGCCGCCGCGCCGGCCCCGGTCCGTTCGTCCCCTCCCGGGGACTCCGGCGGCGCCGCGGTACTCCGTGAGCTGCGGGACCTCGAACGCCGACACGGGGTGCGCCTCGGGGTGTTCGCCCGCAACGCGCGCACCGGCGCGGCCGTCGCCCACCGCGCGGACGAGCGCTTCGCGATGTGCTCGGTGTTCAAGACGCTCGCCGCGGCGGCCGTACTGCGCGACCTCGACCGCGACGGGACGTTCCTGGCCCGGCGGGTGCGCTACACGGACAAGTTCGTCACCGACTCCGGCTACGGGCCGGTCACCGGCAGGCCGGAGAACCTCGCGAACGGCATGACCTACGCCGAGTTGTGCGCCGCGGCCGTCGAGGACAGCGACAACGCGGCCGGCAACCTCCTGCTGCGCGCGCTGGGCGGTCCGGGCGCCGTCACCCGGTTCTGCCGCTCGGTCGGCGACACCAGGACGCGGCTCGACCGGTGGGAGCCCGACCTGAACTCGGCGGAACCCTGGCGTGCCACCGACACCACCAGCCCGCGCGCCGTGGGGACGACGTACGGGCGGCTGCTGCTGGGCGACGTGCTCGCGCGCGGGGACCGCCGGCTGCTCACCCGCTGGCTGGCCGCGAACACCACCGACGGGCAGCGGTTCCGGGCGGGGCTTCCCGCTGACTGGTTCCTCGCGGACAAGACCGGGGGCGGCGACGCGTACGGCGTGGCCAACGACGTCGGTGTCGTCCAGGCGCCCGGCGGCGCGCCGCTGGTGCTGTCGGTGCTGTCCACGCAGCACACGGTCGACGGGCCGACGGACAACGAGGTCGTGGCCCGGGCGGCCGCCCTGGTGGCGGCGGCGCTGACCTGAGGCGCCCCGCCCGTACGGCCCGTGGTGTCCGTCCCGCGCGGGACGGACACCACGGGCGTATGAGGTCAGCGCGTGTCGGCGACCAGGCCGGCCGGGCGGTCGCCGGGCCGGCGCTCGCCGCGCCGCTCCCGCTTCGGCAGGATCAGCAGCGAGCCCGCGCCGATCACGGCCAGGGCCGTCATCACCACGAAGCCGCTGGAGAAGCTGCCCGTGGAGCTGACGATGAAGCCCATCACGGACGGGGCGACGATGCCGGACGAGGCGAACGCCGCGTCGGCGAAGCCCGCCGCGACCCCCGGCTGCGAGGGCACGGCGTCGATCGCCGCGACCCACCAGATGCCGCCGGTGACGAAGCCGAGCCCGACGCCGATCGAGATGAAGGTGACCGACACCGTCAGGGAAGGGGAGGTGAAGATCGGGACGAGCGCGGCGCCGGACAGCAGCAGCGCGACGCCCATGATGGTGAAGCGGGTGCGCGGGCTGCCCGTGCGGGCGAAGACCCTGTCGGTGACGAGGCCGCCGGCGAGCGCGCCGACGACGCCGGCCGCCCAGGGCGCGACCGTGAACAGGCCCACCGCGGTGATGCTCAGGTGGTACTGCGAGGACAGGTAGTCCGGCAGCCAGTACATGAAGCCCCAGAACATGAAGCCCCACGCGAAGTAGCCGACGGCGATGATCCACAGGTTGCGGCTGGTGAGCACCGGGCGCCAGTGGACGCGCACCCGCGCGGAGCGCTCCTCCTCGCGCTGCCCGTCCGCGATGTGCGCCCGCTCGGCCGGCGAGACCTTCTGGTGGTCGTCCGGAGTGTTGCGCAGGAGCGCCCACGCCACCACGAACCAGAGCGCGCCGAGCCCGGCGAGCACCCAGAACATGCCGCGCCAGCCGACGCCCGCGATCAGCTGGGTCACGACCGGACCGCCGATCAGGAGCGATCCGGCGACGGCGACGCCGCCGACCATGGCGAGCGCCCGGCCGCGCTCGTGCTGCGGCAGCCAGCGGCTGACGGTACGGGTCGCGGCGGGGAAGCCGGGGCCCTCGCCGGCGCCGAGCACCACGCGCGCCGCGAACAGCCCGGCGAACGTGCCGGACACGGGAGTGACGGCGGTGACCACCGACCAGATGGCCACGCCGATCAGCAGGATGCGCCGCGCGCCGTACCGGTCGACCAGGGGGCCCGCGAGGAACGCGAAGACCATGTAGCCGATGGAGAAGGCGCTGCTGACGTACCCGTACTCGGACTTGCTGATGCCGAAGGCCTTGGTGAGCGGCCCGACGGCGTAGCTGACCGCGCTCCTGTCGATGTAGTTGATGACGATGAGGGCGACGATCAGGCCCAGCGTCAGCCAGCGCACGCCGGACCGCCTGGTACTCGCGGAGCGCACGGTGCTCGTGGTGCTCATGGGTTCACCTCACACGGGTGGGATGGGAAGGCTGTGGTGCGTCATGTGCCGGTCACCACCGCGGACAGCGCCCGGGCCAGCCCGGCGGTGTCCTGAGCGCTGCCGATCTTCCAGACCTCGTCCGCGAGCTCCTTGACGGCCGCGTCCGCGCCGGCGCCGAGGGCGTTGGCGAGGAACTTGGCGGTGAGTTCGTCCGCGTCCAGAGGGTCTTCGGGGCTCCCCCTGTTGACCATGACCCGTTCGGTCAGGGTCGTCCCGTCGTCCAGTTCCGCGGTGAGCACCGCGGGGAACTGGTGCGGGAACGTGGCCGTGCACTCCTCGTCGGCGACGCAGGTCACGCGCGCCGCGAGGTCGAGGCGTGCGGGATCGGCCGCCGCCTCGTCGGTGAAGTCCTTGTGGAACACGCCGAGTCCGGCGCCGGGCGCCGCGGGGTCGGCGAGGAGCCCGGCGGCCACGGTGTAGGGGCCGCTGAACGCCGCGTGGTAGCCGGAGCGCGGGCGCGCCTTCTCGGCGGCCGGCTCGGCGATGGTGCGCAGCACCGGGGCGGGTACGCCGAGGGTGAGCGCGGTGACGCGCGCGGGGTCGACGCCCCGGCGGCGCAGCCGCATGGCCGCGTCGACGCCCGCGTGGGTGAAGTGGTTGCACGGGTACGGCTTGACGAACAGCCGGGACAGCTCCCAGCGTTCGCCGAGCCCGTCGGTGACGGCGGCGGCGACGAGTTCCGGGTCGAAGCGGTCGCCGCAGAACGCCTGGAAGAAGCCGAACCGGCCCTCCAGCACGGTCGGCGGCCCGGTCAGCCCGAGCCGGGCCAGTTCGGCGGCGATCACCCCGGCATGCGCGGCCCAGCCGCAGTGCACGCGCTTGACGGTGCCGCCGGTGCGGTTCGCCTCGATGATGCCGGAGCCCATGCTGGCGGCGATGCCGATCGCGTGGCAGATGCCGTCCTCGTCGAGGCCGCGCAGCATGGCGGCGGCGACGGCCGCGCCGATCGCGCCGCAGATGGCGGTGGCGTGCAGCCCCCGGTCGAAGAAGACGGAGTTGCCGAGTTCGGCGTCGTACTGCGCCATGCCGAGCCGGCAGGCCACCTCGACGCCGACGGCGGACGCGGCGAGCAGTGCGGCGCCGGACGCGCCGACGGCCTCCGCGGTGGCGAGCGCGGCGGGCAGCACGGGCGACGACGGGTGCAGCACCGACGGCAGGTGCGTGTCGTCGAAGTCGAGGCTGTGCGCGAGGGTGCCGTTGACGAGCGCGGCGGACGGCGCGGGCAGCCGCACGGGCGAGCCGATCGCGCTCGCCACGGGCGCCCCGCCCCACTCGGCGACGAGTTCGCGGACGGCCGCGCCGGGCCGCTCGCCGAGCGCGGCGAGGCTGTTGCCGAGGAGGTCGAGCAGGTGGCCGGTGGTCTTCTCGGCGAGGTCGGGGCGGAGCGTGCCGCCGCGTACGGCGACCGCGAAGCGGGCGAGGTGCTGGGCGGGCGTGGGCGCGGGCGCGCCGTCGTTGCGGGTGGACGCGGGCATCAGGCCACCACCGCCACGGGGCGGATCGGGGAGCCGGTGCCGCCGACGATCCGCAGCGGCGCCACGAGGAACAGGAACTCGTGCTGGCCGACGGCCGCCAGGTCCTCCAGGGCGAGGTGCTCCATGATGTAGATGCCGTGTTCGACCAGCAGCAGGCGGTGCACCGGCAGCACGCTGTGGCCGGCGCCGGCGGGGATCTGCTCGCACGCGGTGGTGTCGCAGCCCACGGCCCGTACGCCGCGCTCCGCCAGCCAGCGCCCCGCGTCCTCGGTGATGCCCGGCACGCCGGACTCCTTGCCGAGGTAGGCGACGGGGTCGTCGAAGTGGCGGGCCCAGCCGGTGCGTACGAGCGCGACGTCGCCCGGGCGCGGCTCCGCGCCGCCCTCCTCGGCGGCGCGCTCCAGGTCCGCGGCGCTCACCCCGTATCCGCCGGGCAGGGTGCCGGTGCCGTGCGCGGCGGCCACGTCGAGCAGCACGCCGCGCGTGACCATGGCGGGGGTCAGCTCGGCGCCGTGCTCGCTGAACGCGCCGCCGGACTGGGCCTCGGCGGCGTCCACCCCGCCGTGCAGCCTGCCGTTGTGGCTGACGTGTGAGAGCGCGTCGATGTGGGTGCCGACGTGGCCGCCGGTGACGATGACCTCGTTGGACGCCGAGCCGCCGTCGGGGCGCACCATGTCGCCGTGCCGGCGGGCCAGGGTCATGCGGAAGCCGGGGTGGTTGGGCGAGCACGGCATCCCGGTGAACAGCGGCTGGCCGAGCTCGACGACGCGGGGGTCGGCGGGCAGCGCGGCGAGCAGCGGGTTGGCGGTCTGCCGGACTTCGGGGGTACGCGGAAGTGAGCTCATGGCCTGCCTTGGCTCGGATCTGGTGGGGGTGCGGCGGCACCGGGGTGCGGCGCGGCGGGGTACGGGGTACGGGCCCGGCGGCCGCGCACGGCGCGCGGGCGGGGCGGGGGGGGGAGGGCGGGGCGGGAGAGAGCGGGCACGCGGCCCGGCCGCGGTCAGCCGGTGCGGTCGAGGATCCAGCGGGCCTGGGCCACCACGGCCGGGTCGATCAGGCGTCCGCGGTCGTCGAGCCACGCCGCGCTGCCCGCGTCCGCGGCCTCGCGCAGCGACTCGACCAGGCGGCGCGCCCCGGCGATCTCGTCCGGGGCCGGGGTGAAGGCCGCGTTGACGGGACCGATCTGGCGCGGGTGGACGACGGAGCGGCCGAAGAAGCCGTGGTCGCGGGCGCGTTCGGTGCTCGCGGCGAGCCCGTCCGGGTCGGCGACGTCGGTCCACACGCTGGCCACCGGCCCGGGCAGTCCGGCGGCGCGCGCGGCGGCGACGATCCGCGCCCTCGACCAGTCGAGGGCGCCGTCCGCCCTGATCCGCAGATCCGCCCGGAGGTCCGCCTCGCCGAGCGAGAGGAGCGCCACGCGCGGCGCCGCGGTGGCGAGTTCGTAGGCCCGCTCCACGCCGAGGGCGGTCTCGAACAGCAGGTGCAGCGGGGCGTCGACCAGCCGCAGTGCCGCGTCGATCTGTTCGGGGCTCTCGCACTTCGGCAGCCGCAGCCCGTCGACCGGGGCGCCGGCCAGGGCCGCCAGGTCGGCGGCGCCGTGCGCCCCGCGGACGTCGTTGACGCGGACCCACAGCGGCTTGGGCCACGTCGCGCGCACCGCCTCGGCGGCCGCGGCGCGTGCCTCCCCCTTGCGCCCGCCCGGTACGGCGTCCTCCAGGTCCAGCACGACGGCGTCCGCGTCGCCCCGCATGGCCTTCTCCAGCAGGTCGGGCCGGACGGCGGGGACGTAGAGCCAGGACCGTACCGCTGCGGCTGCCGGGGCCGCGGGCGAGGGCGCCCCGGGTGCGGGGGTGTTCACACGACCCCCCGCTCGGCGAGGCCGGCGAGCGCGTCCGCGTCGACGCCGTAGGCGCCCAGCACCTCGGCGGTGTCGCGGCCCTTGCGCGGGCCGGACCAGCGGACGGCGCCGGGGGTGTCGCTGAGCCGGAAGGGCACGTTCTGGAAGCGCACGGGCCCGAGTTCCTCGTCCTCGACGGTCGTGATGGTCTCCAGCGCCCGGAACTGCGGGTCCTGGAAGATGTCGCCCATGTCGTAGATCGGCGCGACGGCCGCCTGCGCCTCCTCGAAGGCCTCGGTGACCTCGGCCCGGGTGCGCCGGGCGATCCAGCCGCCGACGGCCGCGTCGAGCTCGTCGGCGTGCTTCGCCCGCTCGGCGCCGGAGGCGAACCACGGCTCGTCCACGTACTCGGGGCGCCCCACCAGGCGCATCACCCGCTCGGCGATGGACTGGGCGCTGGTGGAGACGGCGACCCAACTGCCGTCCTTGGTGCGGTAGGTGTTGCGCGGCGCGTTGTTCGCCGAGCGGTTGCCGGTGCGCGGCTGGAGCTCGCCGAGCTGGTCGTACATGATCGCCTGCGGGCCGAGCAGGGTGATCATCGGCTCGATGATGGCGAGGTCGAGGACCTGGCCGCGCCCGGTGCGCTCACGGGCGTGCAGGGCGGTCATGATGCCGAAGGCCGCGGTCAGCGCCGAGACCCCGTCGGCGAGGCCGAAGGGCGGGAGCGTGGGCGGCCCGTCGGGCTCGCCGGTGATGGCGGCGAAGCCGCTCATGGCCTCGGCGAGGGTGCCGAAGCCGGGCCGCTTCGCGTACGGGCCGAGCTGGCCGAAGCCGGTGACGCGGGCCAGCACGAGGCGGGGGTTGATCGCGCTGAGCTCCTCGTAGCCCAGGCCCCAGCGCTCCAGCGTGCCCGGCCGGAAGTTCTCGACGACGACGTCGGCGTCGGCGACCATGCGGCGGAAGATGTCCTGGCCCTCGGGGCTGCCGAGGTAGAGGGTGATGGCCTTCTTGTTGCGCGCGAGCATCTTCCACCACAGCCCCACGCCGTCCTTGCTCGCGCCGTGGCTGCGCACCGGGTCGCCCTTGGGGTGCTCGACCTTGGTGACGTCGGCGCCGAAGTCGCCCAGCAGCGTGGCGGCCAGTGGGCCCGCGAAGAGGGTGGCGATGTCCAGCACCCTGATGCCGTCGAGCGCGGCGGAGGCGGGGCCCGCCGGCCGCGCGGCGCTCGTGTCGCTGGTGTCGGTGTCGCTCATGGGGAGCCGGGTCCTTTCGTGGTCGCGTGGGCGGCGGCGGTCTCGCCGTGCCGTCCGGCGGGCGTCCCGCCGGTCCAGCCGAGCGCGGCGGAGATGTCGCGCGCCGCCTCCACGACGCGGGGGGCGCAGTCGTGGACGAAGGCGGGGGTGAAGCGGGAGCGCGGGCCGCAGACGGACACCGAGCCGCGGACGTCGCCGTCCAGGCCGAACAGCGGTGAGGCGACGGAGCCGGCGTCGGACTGCCGCTCGCCGTGCGAACTCGCGTAGCCGTCGCGGCGGACGGCGGCCAGCTCGGCGCGCAGCGCCGCCGCGTCGGTGGGCGTGGAGTCGGTGAGGGCGGGCAGCGCCGCGGCGAGGATCTCCTCGCGGCGCGCCTCCGGTAGGAAGGCGAGGCAGCACTTGCCGGAACTGCCCGCGTGCAGCGGGAACCTGCGGCCCAGTTCCACGGTCATCTTCACCTCGTGCGTGCTGACGATCTGGTCGACGTAGGCGCGGCCGCCGGGCACGAGCGCGGTGAGCGTCACCGTCTCGCCGGTCTCCAGCTGGAGGCGGCGCAGCGTGTTCCCGGCGACCGCCCGCAGATCGAACTCCCGCAGGGCGCGGGCGCCGAGTGCGGCGGCACTGGGGCCGAGCCGGTACAGGCGGGTCTCGGAGTCGAGCGCCACCATGCCGCGGCCGACGAGGGTCTGCAGGATGCGGTGCACGACGGCCTTGCTCAGGCCGAGTTCGCGGGCGATCCGGGAGACACCGAGTTCGTCGGGTCCGTCGGTGAACAGCAGGAGGACGTCGATCACGCGGCCTGCGGTCTCGGTTCCGGTTCCGGGTTGAGTCGTCATGGGCCCATTCTCGCCTGCCTCCTCGGGGGGCGGGTGACCATGCTCGGATTGTTCGTACCGCTCAATGGAACATCAGAGAAGCACCGCATTCCGGCCGGGTCAAGGGTTCATCCGCGGTAAATCTCGCGGGAAATGTCGGAGCTACCAGGGTTTCGCCGGGGGGTATTGACGATTCTCGGACACCGCTGGAATCATCGAATTATCAAAGCGTTCCGCTGAATGGAACAGCTTGGAGGGAGGTGGACACCGTGGAGGTGGACCCGACCGGACGCCGGGAAGCGGCGGCGCGGGGCACGGACGCCCTGGCGCGCTGGGCCCACGGCCTCGACGGGAACGACGTTCCCGCCCCGGTGCGCGAGCGCCTGTCGCTCGTCCTGCTGGACACGCTCGCCGTGACGCTGGCCGGGGCGCGCACCGACGGGCAGCGCCGCATCAGGGCCGCCTGGCCCCGGCCCCCGGGCGACGCGCCGGTGCTCGGCGGGGGCTTCCTCGCCCACACCGACACGGCCGCGTACCTGAACGCGACCGCGCTGGTGTGCTGCGAACTCGACGAGGGCGGCAAGTACGCGAAGGGCCATCCCGCCGGGCACACGTTCCCCGCCGTGCTGGCGCTGGCCGCGACGCTCGGGGCGAGCGGCCCGGCGACCGCGCGCGCCCTGCTCGCGGGCTACGAGGTCGCGGCGCGCTTCGGCCGCGCCACGTCCCTCGCGCCCGGCGTGCACCCGCACGGCACCTGGGGCGCGACCGGCGCCGCCGCGGGCTGCGCGCTCCTGCTGGGCCTGTCC
>NZ_JAKGCV010000218.1 GCF_021556455.1 Streptomyces fuscigenes
CGGCCGCGGCGGCGCGTTCGGCGCGGAGCGCGCGGGGGGCCGCGGGCGCGGTGGGCGGACCGGCCCCGTGCTGTGGGTCGTGTTCGGCGCCCTGCTCGGCCTCGGCGCGCTCACCGGGCCCGGGCACGTGCAGCTGTGGATGCAGCTCCTGCTGTGGGGCGCCTGGCTGCTCCAGGGCCTGTGGTGGACCGTGGAGCGCCGCGCGCCGCAGGGCCCCGGCCGGGCCCTGCTCGACGTGCTCGCGAACGTCGTGCACAACACGGCCCTCGTCGTGATCGCCGTCGAGGTCTGCCTGATCTACGCGACGGCCGGCTGGTACAAGATCCAGGGGTCGCGCTGGGAGGACGGCACCGCGCTGTTCTACCCGCTCAAGCTCGACTACTTCACGCCCTGGCCGATGATCTCCGACCTGCTCGCGGCGAGCAGCCTCTTCGTCCTGGTCTTCAGCTACGGCACGGTCATGGTGCAGGTCGCGTTCCCGTTCACGCTGGTCAACCGGCGCGTCAAGAACGTGCTGCTGGTCGGGATGATGCTGGAGCACGCGGGCATCGCCGTCCTGCTCGGGCTGCCGTTCTTCTCCATGGCGATGATCACGGCCGACGCCGTCTTCCTGCCCACGGGCTTCCTGCTGTGGCTCGGGGGCCGGGTCGCGGCGGGCCGGGTCCGGCTCGGGGGGCGGCGGAGCGCGGCCCTGCCGGGCCAGCGCGGCGGGGCGCCAGAGGAGAGCCGTACCCTCGTCGGATGAGCAGCGAGAATCCGCCCGGCACGGCCCCGGAGCAGGCGGGGGCCGGTGTCCGGACCGGTGCGCCGGCGGGACCGGGCCCGGTCGGCGGCCCCGAGGCCCCGGAGGGCGGGCCCGGGTCCCGGGCGGCCGAGGAGGGGCCCCGGCGGGCGCCGGCGGGCGGGTCCGCGGCTGCCGAGGACGAACCCCTCCAGTACGACGAGGCGTTCGGCCCGGTCGTCGGCGTCGGGCCGCACCCCCGGCCCTGGCCGCGGGGCGAGCGCTGGGATCCCGAGCTGCTCGCCGCGGGCGACCGCCGCAACGTCGCCGACCGGTACCGCTACTGGCGGCGGGAGGCGATCGTCGCCGACCTCGACACGCGCCGGCACGACTTCCACGTCGCCGTCGAGAACTGGGGCCACGACTTCAACATCGGCTCCGTCGTGCGGACCGCGAACGCCTTCCTGGCGCGCGAGATCCACATCGTGGGCCGCCGCCGCTGGAACCGGCGGGGCGCGATGGTGACCGACCGCTACCAGCACGTGCGCCACCACCCCGACACGGCCTCGCTGACCGCCTGGGCGGCGGCCGAGGGGCTGCCGGTGATCGGCATCGACAACCTGCCCGGTGCCGTGCCTCTGGAGCGGACCGCGCTGCCGCGCCGCTGCGTGCTGCTCTTCGGCCAGGAGGGCCCCGGACTCACCGAGGAGGCGCGCGAGCACGCCCTGATGGTCTGCTCCATCGCCCAGTTCGGCTCGACGCGCTCCATCAACGCGGGCGCCGCGGCCGCGATCGCCATGCACGCGTGGATCCAGCGCCACGCCGACGTCCCGGCGCCGCCGGCCGGCTGACCGGCGGCCCCGCAGCGCGATGTCAGGCCGGGCGGCGCACCTCGACCGTGCGGAAGCGGTTCGCGACGAACGCCGCGTCGCACAGGGCCGCGTTGGCCGCCGGGTTGCCGCCCGAGCCGTGGAAGTCGGAGAACGCGGCGGTCTGGTTGACGAAGACGCCGCCCGTCAGGTTCAGCGACAGCTGCGCCGACTCCTCGAAGCAGACCTCCTCGACGGCGCTCTCCACGTCGGCCGAGGTCGTGTACGCGCCGACGGTCATGGCGCCCTTCTCGCGGACCGTGCGCCGCAGCAGGTCGAGCGCGTCGCGCGTCGAGTCGACGGCGACCGCGAACGACACCGGCCCGAAGCACTCGGCGAGGTAGGGCACCTCGCCGGCGCCGTCCCGGCCGGAGCGCGCGCCGTCCGCCTTCACGATCAGCGGGGTGCGCACCACGGCGTCCGGGTACTCCGGGTTGATCACCTCGCGCGAGGCGAGCGCCACCTCGCCCAGCTCCGCCGCGGCTTCCAGCCGGGCCTTCACGTCCGGGTTGACCAGCGCGCCGAGCAGCGCGCTCGCCCGGGCGTCGTCGCCGAGCAGCTTGTCGACCGCGCCCGCGAGGTCGCCGACGACCTCGTCGTAGGACTTGTGGCCGGCGTCGGTGTCGATGCCGTCGCGCGGGATGAGCAGGTTCTGCGGGGTGGTGCACATCTGGCCGCTGTAGAGCGAGAGCGAGAAGGCGAGATTGCCGAGCATGCCGCGGTAGTCGGCGGTGGAGTCGACGACGATCGTGTTCACGCCGGCCTTCTCGGTGTACACCTGCGCCTGCCGCGCGTTGGCCTCCAGCCAGTCGCCGAAGGCGGTCGAGCCCGTGTAGTCGATGATGCGGATCTCGGGGCGCACCGCGAGGTCCTTGGCGATCCCCTCCCCGGGCCGCTCCACCGCGAGCGCCACCAGGTTCGGGTCGAAGCCGGTCTCCGCCAGCACCTCGCGGGCGACGCGCACGGTCAGCGCCAGCGGCAGGACCGCGCGCGGGTGCGGCTTGACGAGCACCGGGTTGCCCGTCGCCAGGGAGGCGAACAGGCCGGGGTAGCCGTTCCACGTGGGGAAGGTGTTGCAGCCGACGAGCAGGGCGATGCCGCGCGGGACCGGCGTGAACGTCTTGTCCATCTCCAGGGGCTCGCGCTTGCCCTGCGGCTTGGACCAGCCGGCGCGGGCCGGGGTGCGCGTCTGCTCGTCGTAGGCGTACGCCACGGCCTCCAGGCCGCGGTCCTGCGCGTTGGCCCCGCCGGCCTGGAGCGCCATGACGAAGGCCTGGCCGCTGGTGTGCATCACGGCGTGCGCGAACTCGTGGGTGCGCGCGGAGATCCGCGCGAGGATCTCCAGGCAGACCAGCGCCCGGGTCTCGGCCCCCGCCCGCCGCCAGTCGGGCATGGCCGCGCGCATCGCCGGCAGCAGTGCGTCGAGGTCGGCATGCGGGTACTCGACGCCGAGTGCGGGGCCGTACGGTGACGTCTCGGCGCCCGTCCAGCCGTCCGAGCCGGGCTGGTCGAGCTCGAAGCGGGTGCCGCGCAGCGCCTGGAACGCGGCGAGCCCGTCGGCCGGCGCGCTCTCCCCGTAGGCCTTCGGGTGCTCGGGGTGGGGCGAGAAGTAGGCGCGGGTGCGGATCGCGTCGAGTGCCTGGTCGAGCGTCGCCCGCCGGGTCTCGGCGAGCTTCTGGACGCTGAGCTGCGCGGTCATGGTGGGACCAACTCCTCATCGAGCCGGGGGGCGGGCGCGAGCGTCCGCGCGAAGCCCGGGACACACGTGCACGGACAGGGTTACAGTAACCGAACGATCGGTCGGTTCAACAGGGCCGGGCGGATCTGTGGACAACCCCAGGGAGGACTGTGTCCATGGCAGCACTCGCGTTGAGCCGTCCCGTGGCGGTCGTCGGCACCGGCACCATGGGCCAGGGCATAGCCCAGGTCGCTGTGGCGGCCGGCCACCCCGTACGCCTGTACGACGCGGCTCCGGGGCGCGCCCGCGAAGCGGTGGACGGCGTCGCGGCCCGGCTCGGTCGGCTGGTCGAGAAGGGGAGGCTGACGGCCGGGGAGCGGGACGCCGCGGTGGGGCGGCTCACGGCGGTCGGCGACCTCTCCGGCCTCGCGGACTGCGGGCTCGTCGTGGAGGCCGTCCTGGAGGACGCGCCGGTCAAGCGCGACCTCTTCGCCGCGCTGGAGAAGCACGTCGCGGACGACTGCCTGCTCGCCACGAACACGTCCTCCCTGTCGGTCACGGAGATCGCGGGCGCGCTGCGCGTCCCCGGCCGTTTCGTGGGGCTGCACTTCTTCAACCCGGCCCCGCTGATGCCGCTGGTCGAGGTCGTCAGCGGCTTCGCCACCGACCCCGGGGCCGCCGACCTCGCCCACGCGACGGCGCTCGCCTGGGGCAAGACGCCGGTGCGCTGCTCGGACACCCCCGGCTTCGTCGTCAACCGCGTGGCGCGCCCCTTCTACGCGGAGGCCCTGCGCGTCACCGAGGAGCGGGTGGCCGACCCGGCGACGGTCGACGCGGTGCTGCGCGAGTCCGGCGGCTTCCGCATGGGCCCCTTCGAGCTGACCGACCTGATCGGCCAGGACGTCAACGAGGCGGTCACCCGGTCCGTGTGGGAGGCGTTCTTCCACGACCCGAAGTTCACCCCCTCCCTCGTCCAGCACCGGCTGGTGCAGGCGGGCCGCCTCGGCCGCAAGTCGGGGCAGGGCTGGTTCCCGTACGGGCCGGGCGCGGCGAAGCCGTCGCCGCGCACCGAGGCGCCCTGCCGGGCGCCCGCGGAGATCACCGTGACGGGCGACCTCGGTCCGGCCTCGGCGCTGCCCGGGCTGCTTCGCGAGGCGGGGGTCGCGGTGCGGGCGGCGGACCCGGCCGCCGGGCAGGCCGCCGGGCAGCACACCGACGGCGCGGGCCCCGGATCCGACGGGTACGCGGGAGCGGGCGAGGACGGCTGGAGCGCGGACGACGCCCCCTGGGGGTGGATCGGGCTGCCCGGCGGGACCCGGCTGCTGCCCGTCGACGGGATGTCGTCCGAGGCCCGCGGCGGCCCGAGCATCGCCTTCGACCTGGCCCTCGACTACCGCGCCTGCACGCGCGTCGCGCTCGCGCCCTCCGCGACCGCGGACGAGGCGGACGTCAGCGCCGCCGTCGGCCTCTTCCAGAAGGCCGGCAAGGAGGTCAGCGTCATCGGCGACGCCCCCGGGATGATCGTCGCGCGGACCGTCGTCCAGCTCGTCGACTTCGCGCTGGACGCCGCCGCCCGCGGCGTGGCCACCGAGGAGGACATCGACACCGCCATGAAGCTCGGCGTGAACTACCCGGCGGGGCCCGGCGAGTGGGCCCGCCGCCTCGGCGGCGCGTGGGTCTTCGCCGTGCTCGACCAGCTCAACACCGAGTACCCGGGCGGGCGCTACGCCCCCTCCCGCGCCCTGTCCCGGTACGCGGCGGCCTCGGGGACCGGCCGATGACCGCGCCCCGGCGCGACACGTACACGCCCGAGACGCTGCTGTCCGTCGCCGTGGCCGTGTTCAACGAGCGCGGCTACGACGGCACGTCGATGGAGCACCTCTCGAAGGCCGCCGGCATCTCCAAGTCGTCGATATACCACCACGTCGCGGGCAAGGAGGAGTTGCTGCGGCGGGCGGTCAGCAGGGCGCTCGACGGGCTGTTCGCCGTCCTCGACGAGCCGGGCGCCACGCACGGCCCCGCGCTCGCCCGCGTCGAGCACGTGACGCGCCGCATGGTCGAGGTGCTGACGGCGGAGCTGCCGTACGTGACGCTGCTGCTGCGGGTGCGGGGCAACACGCGCACGGAGCGCTGGGCGATGGAGCGGCGCCGCGAGTTCGACCAGCGCGTCGCCGAGCTGCTGAAGGCGGCCGTTGCCGACGGGGACCTGCGGGCCGACGTGGACACCCGGCTCGCGACCCGCCTGGTCTTCGGCATGGTCAACTCGCTGGTCGAGTGGTACCGGCCGCAGGCGGGCGGCGGCTACGACAGCACGCAGGTCGCGGACGCGGTCGTCCGGCTGGCCTTCGACGGCCTGCGGGTCCCGGGGGCCCGGGACTGAGGGGCGGGCGCGCGGGGCCCCGGTCCCCGGCGCGCCCCGCCCGGCGCTGGGGCCCCCTGCCCCTCCCGTGGATCGCCGCTCCCGCAGGGGCCCGGGCCGTCCCTAGTCCCGCGCCGCCGCGTCGGGGTCGGGCAGGTGCGGGCTGAGGTTGGTCTCCTCGAACACCAGCAGGGTGCGGGTCGAGAGCACCTCGGGGATGGCCTGGAGGCGGGTCAGCACCAGCTCCCGCAGCGTCCTGTTGTCGGGCGTGTGCACCAGCAGCAGGACGTCGAAGTCGCCCCCCACCAGCGCGATGTGGGCCGCGCCCGGCAGCTCCTCCAGCAGGCCGCGCACCGTGCGCCAGGAGTTCTGCACGATCTTCAGCGTGATGTACGCGGAGGTGCCCTGCCCCGCCCGCTCGTGGTCGACGCTGGCCGTGAAGCCGCGGATCACGCCGTCCTCGACCAGCCGGTTGATGCGGGCGTAGGCGTTGGCGCGCGAGATGTGTACGCGGTCGGCCACCGACCGGACCGAGGCGCGCCCGTCCGCCCGCAGGATGTCCAGGATGGCCCGGTCCACGGCGTCCAGCGGCCGCGCGGCGGGGACGCGCGGATCGGGGCGCCGGCCGCCCTCGTCGGCCATTTGTTCAGCCATCGTGCCTTCCCGCCTCCGTGCCGTGGACGACCTGCGTCCATCACAGATCCTGCCGAACCGTTTGTCCACAGGATGACGCCCCATGTAGCCAAAGTGCGCCGACGACCGAACAATCGGTAGGTGGGAGTCGCCAGGCACCGGGGCTCCGCCGTCCGCTGCCACGAGCCGTACGGGCACCAGTGCACCACCAGTGCGCCGGCGCACCAGTTCCCACAAGGAGGGGCACGCGTGAAGAAGAGCAGTACGCCGGTCAGGGACCCCGCCCGCAAGACGCCGCCCGCGGACGCCGCGGACCGGGCGCCCGCCCCCGCGCCGCCCCCCTGGCAGGTCGCCACGGACCCGGCGCCGCTGCTGCCCGACGAGCGGCCCTTCCGGGTGCTTGGCACCCCCGCCGAGGCCGCCGCCGACCCCGCGCTGCTGCTGCGGCTGTACGCCGACCTGGTGCGCGGCCGCAGATTCAACACGCAGGCCACGGCGCTGACCCGGCAGGGCAGGCTCGCCGTCTACCCGTCGAGCGCGGGCCAGGAGGCCTGCGAGGTCGCCGCCGCCGCCGTCCTCGCCGACCGGGACTGGCTCTTCCCCAGCTACCGCGACTCGCTCGCCGCCGTCGCACGCGGCGTCGACCCGGTGGAGGCCCTGACGCTGCTGCGCGGGGACCGGCACACCGGCTACGACCCGTACCGCTACCGCGTCGCCCCCCTCTCGACGCCGCTCGCCACCCAGCTGCCGCACGCCGTGGGCCTCGCGCACGCCGCCCGCATCAAGGGCGACGACGTGGTGGCGCTCGCCCTCGTCGGCGACGGCGGCACCAGCGAGGGCGACTTCCACGAGGCCATGAACTTCGCCGCGGTCTGGCGGGCCCCCGTGGTCTTCCTCGTGCAGAACAACGGCTTCGCCATCTCCGTGCCGCTCGCCAAGCAGAGCGCGGCCCCGACCCTCGCGCACAAGGCCGTCGGCTACGGCATGCCGGGGCGCCTCGTCGACGGCAACGACGTCGCGGCGGTCCACACCGTGCTGGACGAGGCCCTGCGCCGGGCCCGCACGGGCGGCGGCCCGACGCTGGTCGAGGCCGTCACGTACCGCGTCGACGCCCATACGAACGCGGACGACGCGACGCGCTACCGCGACGACGAGGAGGTCGAGGCGTGGCGCGCCTACGACCCGGTCCGGCTGCTGGAGGCCGCCCTGCGCGGCCGGGGCCTGCTGGACGACGGCGAGGTCGCCCGCGTGGCCGCGGATGCGGAGGACATGGCGGCGCGGCTGCGGGAGCGGATGAACACCGACCCGGTGCTCGACCCGATGGACCTGTTCGCGCAGGTCTACGCGGAGCGGACGGACCAGCTTGAGGAGCAAGCCCGGCTGCTGCGTGCGGAACTGGACGCGGAAGCCGGAGCGGCCGGCACGAGCGGCCGGGAGGACGCGCGATGACGACGGTGGCCCAGCGGCCGGGGGCGAAGCCCGCCACGATGGCACAGGCGCTGCAGCGGGCGCTGCGCGATGCGATGGCCGAGGACCCCGCGGTCCACGTGATGGGCGAGGACGTCGGCACGCTCGGCGGCGTCTTCCGCATCACGGACGGCCTGGCCGCGGAGTTCGGCGACGAGCGCTGCACGGACACCCCGCTCGCCGAGGCGGGCATCCTCGGCACGGCGGTCGGCATGGCCATGTACGGCCTGCGGCCGGTCGTGGAGATGCAGTTCGACGCGTTCGCCTACCCGTCGTTCGAGCAGCTCGTCAGCCACGTGGCGAAGATGCGCAACCGCACGGGCGGCGCGATGCCGATGCCGCTGACGATCCGCATCCCCTACGGCGGCGGGATCGGCGGCGTCGAGCACCACAGCGACTCGTCCGAGGCCTACTACATGGCCACGCCGGGGCTGCACGTGTACACCCCGGCGACGGTCGAGGACGCCTACGGCATGCTGCGCGCGGCCATCGCCTCCGACGACCCGGTCGTCTTCCTGGAGCCCAAGCGGCTCTACTGGTCGAAGGCGCCCTGGTCGCC
This sequence comes from Streptomyces fuscigenes, assembly GCF_021556455.1. Lineage (GTDB taxonomy): Bacteria > Actinomycetota > Actinomycetes > Streptomycetales > Streptomycetaceae > Streptomyces > Streptomyces fuscigenes. The sequence goes on from NZ_JAKGCV010000218.1 coordinate 8,287, forward strand.
CGACGCGCCGGCCGCCGTCGAGCCCGCGGGCCGGGCCGTCGTGCGGCGCCCCGGCTCCAGCGCCACGCTGATCACGTACGGGCCGAGCCTGCCGGTGTGCCTGGAGGCGGCCGAGGCCGCCCGGGCCGAGGGCTGGGACCTCGAAGTGGTCGACCTCAGGTCGCTGGTGCCGTTCGACGACGAGACCGTGGTGCGCTCCGTGCGGCGCACGGGACGCGCCGTGGTGGTCCACGAGTCGACCGGCTTCGGCGGCCCCGGGGGCGAGATCGCGGCCCGGGTGAGCGAGCGGTGCTTCCACCATCTGGAGGCCCCTGTCCTGCGCGTGGCGGGATTCGACATCCCCTATCCGCCGCCCATGCAGGAGAGGCACCATCTTCCCGGGGTGGACCGGGTGCTGGACGCGGTCGCGCGACTCCAGTGGGAGGCGGAGAGCTGATGGCCCAGGTGCTGGAGTTCAAGCTGCCCGACCTCGGTGAGGGTCTGACCGAGGCGGAGATCGTCCAGTGGCTGGTGGCCGTCGGCGACGTGGTCGCCGTGGACCAGCCCGTGGTCGAGGTGGAGACGGCGAAGGCGCGGGTGGAGGTGCCCTGCCCGTACGGCGGGGTGGTGACCGCGCGCTTCGGCGAGGAGGGCACCGAGCTGCCGGTCGGGGCGGCCCTGCTGACCGTCGCGGTCGGCGGGGACGGCACCGGCGGCGGCACGGCGCCCGTCTCGGGCGCGGCGCCGCTCGACGAGACCGCGGGCGGCGCGTCCGCGCCCGCGGAGGGCGGCGACACCTCGGGCAACGTGCTCGTCGGCTACGGCACGGCGGC
>NZ_JAKGCV010000219.1 GCF_021556455.1 Streptomyces fuscigenes
GCGGGCGTGCGTCGGTGGCGCGTGCCGGTGGTGCGGGCGGCGAGGCGCGGGGCCGCCGGCCGGGGTGGGGCGGCGGCCTTCGCGGGCGGGCCGGGGAGTGGGGGAGTGTCCGCGCCGAGGAGGGGTACGCGGTGGGCGAGGGTCCGAACGGGACGGTGACACCGGGAGGTTGAACACCATGGCGGGCTTCGGCAACGGTACCCGAACACGCATGAGCCCCCGCTCGCGCGGCCGGATGGGGCCGCGCAGTGGGCCGGACCGCGCGACATTCGGGATCATAGGGGTCATCTGTGCGGTCGCGGGATTCTTCGTCCTCGGGATCGTGCTCGGCCCCGTCGCAGTGATCACCGGCTGGATCTCCATGAACCGCCAGTGGTCCAACCGTCACATCCCCGCGGTGGTCGCCGTGGTGCTGGGCGCCATCGACACGGTGTTCGCACTGATCAGCCTGCTCTGACCCGGGGCGGGCAGCAGGGGCGGCCGCGCGCGACGACACGGCCGCCCCACCGCCACCTCCGCGCGAACACGTCCGCCCGCCGGTCGGATCCGACCGGCGGGCGGACGTCTCAGGTGCTGCTCCGGCTCAGGCGTCGCCGCCGGCCACGCCCGGATCGGCCGCCGCCACGTCCAGCAGCCGGTAGCGGTCCAGGGCCTGCTTCGGCGCGGAGCGGTCCACCTTGCCGTCCTTGGCGAGCTCCGTCAGGACGGCCAGGACGATGGAGTGCGCGTCGATGTGGAAGAAGCGCCGGGCCGCGCCACGGGTGTCGGCGAAGCCGAAGCCGTCCGCACCCAGGGACTGGTACGTCCCCGGGACCCACCGCGCGATCTGGTCCGGCACGGCGCGCATCCAGTCCGACACCGCCACGAACGGGCCCTGCGCGTCGGCGAGTTTGCGCGTCACGTACGGCGTGCGCTGCTCCTCCTCGGGGTGCAGCAGGTTGTACTCCTCGACCGCCACCGCCTCGCGGCGCAACTCCGTCCAGGACGTCGCCGACCACACGTCGGCCCGCACGTTCCACTCGTCCGCCAGGATGCGCTGCGCCTCCTGCGCCCACGGCAGGGCGACGCCCGACGCCATGATCTGGGCGGGGATCTGGCCCTTCTCGCCGGCGCTCAGCCGGTGGATGCCCTTGAGGATGCCCTCGACGTCCACGTCCTCGGGCTCCGCAGGGTGCTGGATCGGCTCGTTGTAGACCGTGAGGTAGTAGAAGACGTTCGGGTCCTCGCCGGCGGCCGGCTCCCCGTACATCCGGCGCAGGCCGTCGCGGACGATGTGCGCGATCTCGAACGAGTACGCCGGGTCGTAGGCGACGCACCCCGGGTTCGTCGACGCCAGCAGGTGCGAGTGGCCGTCCGCGTGCTGGAGTCCCTCGCCGGTCAGGGTGGTGCGCCCCGCCGTCGCGCCCAGCACGAAGCCGCGTGCCATCTGGTCGGCCATCTGCCAGAACTGGTCGCCCGTGCGCTGGAACCCGAACATCGAGTAGAAGACGTAGACGGGGATCATCGGCTCGCCGTGCGTGGCGTACGCCGAACCGGCCGCGATCGCCGAGGCCGTGCAGCCCGCCTCCGTGATGCCGTCGTGCAGCAGCTGGCCCGTCGGCGACTCCTTGTACGACAGGAGGAGTTCACGGTCCACCGACTCGTACTGCTGGCCCTGCGGGTTGTAGATCTTCGAGCTCGGGAAGAACGAGTCCATGCCGAACGTGCGGTACTCGTCCGGCGCGATCAGCACGAAGCGCCGGCCGATCTCCTTGTCGCGCATCAGGTCCTTCAGCAGCCTGACGAACGCCATCGTCGTCGCGATCGACTGCTGCCCCGAGCCCTTCTTGACCGTCGCGTACGCCTTGTCGCCGGGCAGCGTCAGCGGCTGGGAGCGCACCACCCGCGTGGGCACGTAACCGCCCAGCGACTGGCGGCGGTCGTGCATGTACTGGATCTCCTCCGAGTCGCGGCCCGGGTGGTAGTACGGCGGCAGGCCGCTCTCCAGCTCCTTGTCCGCGATGGGCAGGTGCAGCCGGTCCCGGAAGCGCTTGAGGTCGTCGACCGTCAGCTTCTTCATTTGGTGCGTCGCGTTGCGGCCCTCGAAGTTCGGGCCCAGCGTCCAGCCCTTGACGGTCTGCGCGAGGATGACCGTCGGCTGCCCGCGGTGCGCCTTGGCCGCCGCGTACGCCGCGTACACCTTGCGGTGGTCGTGGCCGCCGCGCCCGAGGTGCAGGATCTGCTCGTCCGTCATGTTCTCGACCATGGCCCGCAGCCGGTGGTCGTCGCCGAAGAAGTGGTCCCTGATGTACCCGCCGGTCTCCGTCGCGTACGTCTGGAACTGCCCGTCCGGCGTGCTGTTGAGGCGGTTGACCAGCACGCCGTCGCGGTCCTGCGCGAGCAGCGGGTCCCAGGTCCGGTCCCACACCAGCTTGATCACGTTCCAGCCGGCGCCGCGGAACACGGACTCCAGCTCCTGGATGATCTTGCCGTTGCCGCGCACCGGGCCGTCGAGGCGCTGGAGGTTGCAGTTGACGACGAACGTCAGGTTGTCCAGGTTCTCGCGGGCGGCGATGGTCAGCTGGCCGAGCGACTCGACCTCGTCCATCTCGCCGTCGCCGAGGTAGGCCCACACGTGGGACTCGGACGTGTCCGCGATGCCGCGCGCGTGCATGTAGCGGTTCATCCGCGCCTGGTAGATCGCGCCGAGCGGGCCCAGGCCCATCGACACGGTCGGGAACTCCCAGAAGTCCGGCATCAGCCGGGGGTGCGGGTAGCTGGAGAGGCCGTCGGGCGCCTTGGACTTCTCCTGGCGGAAGCCGTCGAGCTGCGCCTCGCTGAGGCGGTCGAGCAGGAACGCGCGGGCGTAGATGCCCGGGGAGGCGTGGCCCTGGAAGTAGATCTGGTCGCCGCCCTTCCCGTCGTCCTTGCCGCGGAAGAAGTGGTTGAAGCCGACGTCGTAGAGCGACGCCGACGAGGCGAAGGTGGCGATGTGGCCGCCGACCCCGATGCCCGGGCGCTGGGCCCGGGAGACCATGACCGCCGCGTTCCAGCGCGTGGCGTTCAGGATCTTCCGCTCGATCTCCTCGTTGCCGGGGAAGAACGGCTCGTCCTTGGTGGCGATGGTGTTGACGTAGTCCGTACTGCGCATCTCCGGCACGGCGACGCGCTTCTCCCGGGCGCGTTCCATCAGCCGGAGCATCAGGTACCGGGCGCGCTCCCTGCCGCGCTCGTCCACGGCGGCGTCGAGCGAGTCGAGCCACTCCTGGGTCTCGTCGGGATCGAAGTCCGGGACCTGACTGGGAAGGCCGCCAATGATGATCGGGGTGCGATCTGATCCGGAAGCCACGCTTTTCCCTCGCTGTCTGTTCTTGTCCGTCTGCCTGACTGGGGGGTCGTACGTGGCACCCATCGTGTACCGGCGCGGACGCGGGCGTCACCTCTACCCGGAGGTAACCGGTCGGTCCGGGCCGGTGCCGGACGGCCGTGACGGGGCAGGGAGTCCGTTTCGGCCCCGCCTCCGGCGGCGGGCCGCGCCGGCCCCGTGCGGGCGCGGCTGCGCTGCGTCGCGGGCCCGTTCCGCAGCGGTGGCGCACCCCGCCGCGGGCACGGCCGCGGTTCGCGGGCCACGCCCGGGGGCGGGACCGTTCACCCGGCGGCTTCCGGCGGTTCTTACCCGAATGGCGTAGCCCCACGGCATACCATGGCAAACATGGAGAAAAGAAGTTCCGGCCGTTACAGAGGGTCGCCGCCCGACCGCCCGGAAGCGGGGGAGAGAGGCCCGGAACGTCACCGTTTCGGCGGTCTCGGACGCCGGGTACTTGCGCGATCCGTCCCGCCCGTGTGGACTACGGCCAATGCTTCGCGTGCGCGCGAAGCCGAAGCAGTTACCGCAACATGATCAGGAGGCAATCCGTGAGCGCGACCGCGGACCACGCGGAGGAGCGGACCAACCAGGCGGCTCGTCTGGGGTTCGAGCCCGGACAGGTGGTCCAGGAGATCGGCTACGACGAGGACGTCGAGCCGGAGCTCCGTGAGTCCATTGAGGCCGTCATCGGCCAGGACCTCGTCGACGAGGACTACGACGACGTTGCCGACGCCGTCCTCCTCTGGTTCCGGGACGAGGACGGCGACCTTACGGACGCGCTGGTTGACGCCATCGGTCTGATCGAGGACGGCGGCGTGATCTGGCTGCTGACGCCCAAGACCGGCCGCGACGGCTACGTCGAGCCGAGCGACATCAACGAGGCGTCTCAGACGGCCGGCCTGTCGCAGACCAAGAGCGTCAACGCCGGCAAGGACTGGACCGGCAGCAGGCTCGTCACCCCGAAGACGGCCAAGACAAAGCGCTGAGCGCGTGGACAAGGCCCCGGCCGAGCCGCTCCGCCGAGCGGTGGGCCGGGGCCGGAACGTGAGAATCACCCCCGCCGTCACGTGGACGGCGGGGGTTCACCCGTTCAGGCGCGCGCCCCGATCCGTGCGTAGGCTGGTCGTGTGCGGGCGGCCTCCCGGCAGGGGCGGCCCCCGGACGGGAAAGGACACACCATGGCCGTCGCGGTCGGCGCCACCGCACCCGATCTCACGTTGCAGGACCAGCACGGCAGGACCGTGCGGCTCTCCGACTTCCGGGGGCCCGGTGGCCGCAACGTCGTCCTCGTCTTCTATCCCCACGCCTTCAGCGGCACGTGCACGGGCGAGCTGCAGGAGCTGCGCGAGCGCGCCGGCGCCTTCGAGGAGCGGGACGCCGAGCTCCTCGGCTGCTCCACCGACTCGGTCTACGCGCAGCGCGCCTTCGCGGACGGCGAGGGCATCGAGTTCCCCCTGCTGGCCGACTTCTGGCCGCACGGGGCCGCCGCCCGCGCGTACGGCGTGTTCGACGAGGAACGGGGCCGGGCCGTGCGCGGCACGTTCGTCATCGACACGGCGGGAGTGGTCCGATGGAGCATCGTGAACCCGGTCCACGAGGCCCGGGACAGCGGCGCGTACCTGAAGGCGCTTGCGGAGATCTGAGCGCCTGAGGGCCGCCGGCCCGCCCGGTCCGTGGCCGATGCACGCGTCCCGGCCGGGCATCCGGCCGCCGCCCGCACCGACGGGCGGTGAAATCGCGCGGGTGACGGGAACCGGTCACTAGGATCCAGACGTTGATCCGAATGGCAACGCTTCAGGGGGCGCCAGGCCCGCGGCAGCTGCCGCTGACCACGGCCGCCGGCCCCGACAACCAATGGGAGGACTCGTGGGAGTCAGCCTCAGTAAGGGCGGAAACGTCTCGCTGACCAAGGCCGCGCCCAACCTGACCGCGGTGACCGTGGGTCTGGGTTGGGACGTGCGGACGACGACAGGGCAGGACTTCGACCTCGACGCCAGCGCGCTGCTGACGAACGCCGAGGGCAAGGTCACCCAGGACGCGAACTTCGTGTTCTTCAACAACCTCAAGAGCCCCGACGGCGCCGTCGAGCACACCGGCGACAACCTCACCGGCGAGGGCGAGGGCGACGACGAGGTGATCAAGGTCAACCTCGCTGCGGTCCCCGCCGACGTCGAGAAGATCGTCTTCCCGGTCTCCATCTACGACGCCGAGACCCGCCAGCAGTCGTTCGGGCAGGTGCGCAACGCGTTCATCCGCGTCGTCAACCAGGCCGACAACAACGAACTGGCCCGGTACGACCTGACGGAGGACGCCTCGACGGAGACCGCCATGGTCTTCGGCGAGCTCTACCGCAACGGCGCGGAGTGGAAGTTCCGCGCCATCGGACAGGGCTACGCCTCCGGCCTGCGCGGCATCGCGCAGGACTTCGGCGTCAACGTCTGACCCGGCGAACGGCCGCCGCCGGGGCGGGCCGCTGCGCCCGCCCCACCGCACGGCCCTTTGTCCGGCGCCGCACCCCCGGGTGCGGCGCCGGACGCGCTGCGGGCCTCCCGCGGTCCGGTCGAGGACCGCGCACCCGCACCCCGGGGTCCCGCGGCCTCGCCACGGCCGCGGCCCGGGAACCGATCCGGGCCGAAGTGGCGTGAAGTGCATGAAGGGCACACCGATGGGCAGGACGACAAACGCGCCGTGACCGCGCGAGGGGGGCCCACGAGCCGTACCGCCCGCCGCTGCGCGCCGGCGCGCTCCGCGGCACTCCGCCCGCACCGCCCGTACCACCCGCACCACCGCTGGACACCGGATCACCCTCGGGGAGGACAACACCATGGGCGTCACGCTCGCCAAGGGAGGCAATGTCTCCCTCTCCAAAGCCGCACCGAACCTCACGCAGGTGCTCGTCGGGCTCGGCTGGGACGCCCGCTCCACCACCGGAGCGGACTTCGACCTCGACGCCAGCGCACTGATGTGCCGCGAGGGCCGGGTCCTCGGGGACGAGTACTTCGTCTTCTACAACAACCTCACGAGCCCGGAGGGCTCCGTCGAGCACACCGGCGACAACCTGACCGGTGAGGGCGAGGGCGACGACGAGACCCTGCTGGTGGACCTCTCCCGGGTCCCCGAGCACTGCGACAAGATCGTCTTCCCGGTGTCGATCCACGACGCCGACAACCGCCGCCAGACCTTCGGCCAGGTCAGCAACGCGTTCATCCGCGTCGCCAACCAGTCCGACGGCCAGGAGCTCGCCCGCTACGACCTCACCGAGGACGCCTCCACCGAGACGGCGATGATCTTCGGCGAGCTGTACCGGCACGGCGGCGAGTGGAAGTTCCGCGCGGTGGGCCAGGGGTACGCGTCGGGCCTTCGGGGCATCGCCCTAGACTTCGGGGTCAACGTTGCGTAAAGCAGTGCTCTGCACGGGGGAAAACCCGTATCACCGGATGGGGTAGCAGTGATCCTGAAAACCTTTCGCTGGCCGTTGGTCATCACGGTCCTGGCGCTGGCCGCCTCGGCCGTGTTCTGGGGGTGGGAGGCTTTCGGGGTCGTCCTGATCCTGTCGATCCTGGAGATCTCGCTGTCCTTCGACAACGCGGTCGTCAACGCGGGCGTGCTGAAGAAGCTCAACGACTTCTGGCAGAAGATCTTCCTGACCATCGGCGTGCTGATCGCCGTCTTCGGCATGCGGCTGGTCTTCCCCGTGCTGATCGTGGCCATCACGGCCAAGGTCAACCCCGTCGAGGCGGTACGGCTCGCGGTCGACAACCCCGACCGCTACGAGTCGCTCGTCACGGACGCGCACCCGGCCATCGCCGCCTTCGGCGGCATGTTCCTGCTGATGATCTTCCTGGACTTCATCCTGGAGGACCGCGACATCAAGTGGCTCGCGTGGATCGAGCGGCCGCTCGCCAAGCTGGGCAAGGTCGACATGCTGTCGGTCTGCGTCGCGCTCATCGTGCTCGTCGTGGTGTCCCTGACGTTCGCCACGCACGCGCACACCAGCGCCGGCCATCTCGTCGACAAGTCCTCGACGGTCCTGCTGGCCGGGGTCGCCGGCCTGATCACGTATCTGATCGTCGGCGGCCTGTCCGGGCACTTCGAGAACAACCTGGAGGAGCAGGAGGAACGCGAGGAGGAGGAGCAGGAGAAGGCGAAGGCCGAAGGCCGCGCGCTCTCCGCCGTCGGCATGGCCGGCAAGGCCGCGTTCTTCATGTTCCTCTACCTGGAAGTGCTCGACGCGTCCTTCTCCTTCGACGGCGTCATCGGCGCCTTCGCCATCACGAACCACATCTTCTGGATGGCGGTCGGCCTCGGCATCGGCGCCCTCTACATCCGGTCGCTCACGGTCTACCTGGTGCGCCAGGGCACCCTGGACGACTACGTCTACCTCGAGCACGGCGCGCACTACGCCATCGGCGCGCTGGCCGTGATCCTCTTCGTCACCATCCAGCACGAGATCAACGAGGTCGTCACCGGACTCGTCGGCGTCATCCTCATCGCCGCCTCGTTCTGGTCGTCCGTCCGCCGGAACAAGGCGCTCGCCGCCCACGGCGGCGACGGCGGCGGGGACGGCGAGGGCGGTTCGGGAGCCTCCCAGGACCACGCGGGCGCGCAGGCCTGACACGGGCGCGGCCCCGCGCCCTGCCCACCGCGCTTGTCGCACGGATATGCCACCGCGCGACAGGCGTGCGACTCCGTGCGCTCCCGTATGACCCGCGGGGGCCGGGGCGCGGGGTGTGCGGCGCCGCGGGACGCGGGAACGCTTCCTGACGAGCGGCCGAGGCGGGCGAGGGCCCGGCGGGCCGCCGTCTCGGGCCGGACGCACGAGGGTGGGAGTGAGGATGTCTTTCTTTGACGGGTTGCGGCCGGGAGGAAGGGCGGCGCAGTTCGACGCAGGCAGCGCCGCGAGCAACTCCATCGAGCTGACCAAGCGGCACCCGTCGGTGTCGCTGTCCAAACAGGACGCGGCGACCGGCAACCTGCGGGTCAACCTGTCGTGGCGGATGCGCTCCTCGGACATCGAGGGCCGTTCGAAGCAGGGCGGCGGGCTGCTGCGCCACCCGCTGAAGTTCTTCCAGCCCGACGTGGTCCAGGCGCACACGCAGGGCATGGTCAACGTGGACCTCGACCTCGGCTGCCTCTACGAGCTGGCGGACGGCAGCAAAGGCGTCGTCCAGCCCCTCGGCGGCTTCTTCGGCGACCTGAACACGGCGCCGTACATCAAGCTCAGCGGCGACGACAGGTTCGGTGCCCCCTCCGGCGAGACGATCTTCGTCAACCTCGACCACCGCGACGAGATCAAGCGCCTGCTGTTCTTCGCCTACATCTACGACCAGACGCCCGCGTTCGACCGTACGCACGCGAAGATCACGCTCTATCCGAGCAACGGCCCCCGGGTCGAGATCGAGCTGGACGAGCGGGCCCCCGAGGCCAGGTCGTGCGCCGTGTTCTCGATGGAGAACGTGAAGGGCGACCTGCTCGTGAGGCGCGAGGTGAAGTTCGTCTACGGCTTCCAGGCCGAGCTCGACCGGCTCTACGGCTGGGGCCTGCAGTGGGGCAGGGGCTACAAGACGAAGGCGTGAGCCGGGGCCTGCCGCCGGCGACGACCGGGGGAGGGGGAGAGCGCCGGCCGTGCCGGCCCGTCGCGCGGGGACGCGGCGGCCCGGCACGGCCGGCGCACGTTTTCGGCAGACGGCGCACGGCTCCGGCAGGCAGCGCACGGTCCCGCCG
>NZ_JAKGCV010000021.1 GCF_021556455.1 Streptomyces fuscigenes
GGACGGCCCATCCCGCCGCGAGCGGGGCCGGACCGGCCTCCGGGGCCCGGCGCCCCGCCGCGGGCCCCGGACGCGCGGCTTCCGCATCGCGCGGCGGCACCCGGCGCGCTCCCCGGCGCGCGTGGCGCGGGGCACGGCCCAGACGGGCCGCGCCCCGGGCGCAGTAGGCTTCGGCGCGTGACCCGGAGCCCCACACGTACCCAGTGGGGACACACCCGCCGAGGAGCGCCCCCGCATGAGCCTGCCGCAGAGCAAGAGCCTGGTCCTGAGGACCATCAGCCGTGAGCAGCATCTGGCGTTCGTCCAGAGCCTGCCCTCCGCCAGCCACTGCCAGGTCCCGGCGTGGGCCGACGTGAAGACGGAGTGGCGCTCGGAGAACCTCGGCTGGTTCGACGCGACCGGGCAGCTCGTCGGCGCCGGACTCGTGCTCTACCGGCAGCTGCCCAAGATCAAGCGGTACCTGGCGTACCTGCCCGAGGGCCCGGTCATCAACTGGTACGCACCGAACCTCGACGAGTGGCTCCAGCCGATGCTGGCGCACCTCAAGCAGCAGGGCGCGTTCTCCGTGAAGATGGGCCCGCCCGTGGTGATCCGCCGCTGGGACGCGGGTGCGATCAAGGGCGGCATCCAGGACCCGGACGTCAAGCGGCTGCGGGACGTCGAGGCCACGGTCATCGAGCCGCGCGCCTTCGAGGTGGCCGAGCGGCTGCGCAAGATGGGCTGGCAGCAGGGCGAGGACGGCGGCGCCGGCTTCGGCGACGTGCAGCCCCGCTACGTCTTCCAGGTGCCGCTGGCGAACCGTTCGCTCGACGAGGTCCTCAAGGGCTTCAACCAGCTGTGGCGCCGCAACATCAAGAAGGCCGAGAAGGCCGGCGTCGAGGTCGTCCAGGGCGGCTACCAGGACCTCGGCGAGTGGCAGCGGCTGTACGAGATCACCGCGGAGCGCGACCACTTCCGGCCGCGGCCCCAGTCGTACTTCGAACGCATGTGGACGGTCCTGAACACCGAGGACCCGAACCGCATGCGGCTGTACTTCGCCCGCCACGAGGGCGAGAACGTCGCGGCCGCGACGATGCTGATCGTGGGCGGCCACGTCTGGTACTCGTACGGCGCCTCCGCGAACCACAAGCGCGAGGTGCGCCCGTCGAACGCGATGCAGTGGCGGATGCTGCGGGACGCCTACGCGATGGGCGCGACCGTCTACGACCTGCGCGGCATCTCCGACTCGCTCGACGAGACCGACCACCTCTTCGGCCTCATCCAGTTCAAGGTCGGCACGGGCGGCGAGGCGGTCGAGTACATCGGCGAGTGGGACTTCCCACTGAACAAGCTCCTGCACAAGGCGCTCGACATGTATATGTCGCGCCGCTGACGGGGCGCTGACCTGCACCGACCCGTGGTGGTTCGGTGCGAAGGGACGCCGGGGCACGACCCGCCCCGGCCCCTCGTCCGCTTCAAAACCCCGCAAGCCGTTCATATGCTTCATCGGGATCAGCTGACGGCAACGGCAGCCGCGAGAAAGGTTCAGGACCGGCATGGCGCTCTCCCTCTACGTCGACACCGCGCGCTGGCGGGCGCACCAGAAGTCGGTCATCGACCAGTTCCCCGGCATCGTGCCCGTCTGCAAGGGCAACGGGTACGGCTTCGGGCACGAGCGGCTCGCCGACGAGACGACGCGATTCGGCTCGGACATGCTTGCCGTCGGCACCATCTACGAGGCCGCGAGCATCAAGGACTGGTTCGGCGGCGACCTGCTGGTCCTGACCCCGTTCAGACGCGGCGAGGAGCCCGTTCCGCTGCCGGACCGGGTGATCCGCTCCGTCTCGTCCGTCGACGGCGTCCACGCGCTGGTCGGCGCCCGCGTCGTGATCGAGTGCATGAGCTCCATGAAGCGCCACGGCGTGAAGGAGGAGGAGCTCGGCCAGCTGCACGCGGCCATCGAGGACGTACGGCTCGAGGGCTTCGCGCTGCACCTGCCCCTGGACCGCACGGACGGCTCGGACGCGGTCGAAGAGGTCATCGCCTGGATGGACCGGCTGCGCGCGGCGCGGCTGCCGCTGCACACCATGTTCGTGAGCCACCTCAAGGCCGACGAGCTGGCGCGGCTGCAGCAGCAGTTCCCGCAGACCCGGTTCCGGGCACGCATCGGCACGAAGCTGTGGCTCGGCGACCACGACGCGACGGAGTACCGCGGCGCGGTCCTCGACGTCACGCAGGTCGCGAAGGGCGACCGGTTCGGCTACCGGCAGCAGCGCGCCGCCTCCGACGGCTGGCTCGTCGTCGTCGCCGGCGGCACGTCGCACGGCGTCGGCCTGGAGGCCCCGAAGGCGCTGCACAGCATGACGTCCCGGGCGAAGGGCGTGGCGCGGGCGGGCCTCGCGACGGTCAACCGCAACCTGTCGCCGTTCGTCTGGGCCGGGAAGCAGCGGTGGTTCGCCGAGCCGCCGCACATGCAGGTGTCGATCCTGTTCGTGCCGTCGGAGGCGGAGGAGCCGAGGGTCGGCGACGAGCTGGTGGCGATCCTGCGGCACACGACGACGCAGTTCGACCGGATCGTCGACCGCTGAGCCGGCGGCCCCCTCGGTCGCTCGCCGGCCCGCGGGTGCCCCCGACGCTCCGTGACGGCCCCTGACACGTCCGAGAGGCGCCTCGGGCTGCCTCCACGCGTGTTGTCCCTCCCCGGCGGCTGTCCGGGGCTCCAGGGGGCTGCCGGAAGCTCGTTGACGGGCCTCGGCCCCGTCCTGAGCGCCGTAGCGACCCGCCCTGGCCCTCCGGGGACCGGGCGAGCCCGTCGAGGCCCGTTCCGGCCCTCGGCTCTCCGGACCCCCGACCCCTGCTTTGTCAGAGCAGCGCTCGCTCAGGAGGAGCGCTTGTGCCAGGAGCAGCGCTCGTTCAGGAGCAGCGCTCGTCCCGCGGCCTACGCGGTCCCGTGCCGGTCCTCGGCCCCTGACGGGCCTCCGGCGTCCTCCGGCGCCCCCTCGTGGCCCCAGGCGTCCCTTCCCCACGTGACGGGCCGCCCGTGGGCCTCGTCGGCGCCCGGCTCGGACCGGTGGCGCGCCGCCTCCCCCAGCACGAACACGTCCGGCGCGCCGTCGAGGACGCCGCCCGAGGGGTCGTCCGCGCCGTCGGCCCGTACCGGATCCCGCTCCGGGAGCAGCGCGTCGCGCACCACCAGCGCGCACAGGTACAGCGTGCCCGCCAGGTGCAGCGCGATGGCCAGCTGGTAGCCCTCCGCGGGCAGGCCCTTGTGGGCGTCGCCGCTGGTCGTGTACGCGAGGTACATCCAGATGCCCAGGTAGTACATGACCTCGCAGGCCTGCCACACCAGGAAGTCGCGCCAGCGCGGCCGGGCCAGCGCCGCGAGCGGCACCAGCCACAGCACGTACTGCGGCGAGTAGACCTTGTTGGTGAGGATGAACGCGGCGACGACGAGGAAGGCCAGCTGCGCGAAGCGCGGCCTGCGGGGCGCCATGAGCGCCAGCGCCGCGATGCCCGCGCACGCGAGGACCATCAGCAGGATCGAGTACGTGTTGACGGGGTGCACGTCGCCCGCGAACGCCCCGGTGCGCTGGCTGATGATCAGCCAGAACGACCCGAAGTCCACCGGCCGCACCTGGCTGAACGTGTAGAACTTCTTCCAGCCCTCGGGCGCCAGGAGCATGACCGGCAGGTTCACGACGAGCCACGCGCAGGCGGCGCCGAGCAGTGCCGTCCCGCAGGCACGCCACTTCCCGGCCCGCCAGCACAGCACGATCAGCGGCCCGAGGATCAGCGCCGGGTAGAGCTTGGCCGCGGTCGCGAGGCCGATGAGGATGCCGAACGCGAGCGTCCTGCCCCGCGTCCACATGAGCATCGCCGCCGCCGTCAGGGCGACGGCCAGCAGGTCCCAGTTGATCGTGGCGGTGAGCACGAAGGCCGGGGCGAGCGCGACCAGCAGCGCGTCCCAGGGGCGCCTGCGGTGCGTGCGGGCCGTGCAGACCGCGATGATCACCGCGCAGACCAGCAGCATGGCCGCGTTGGACATCCAGTAGGCCTGCTCGCGCCCCATCAGGTCGCCGTCGCCCGAGGTGAACAGCGACGTGATCCAGGAGGCGACCTCCATGAACAGGCCGGTGAGTACCGGGTACTCCAGGTAGTCCATGTCGCCGTTGAGGCGGTCGAAGTACGGGACGAGCCCGTCGGAGAAGCCGCGCGCCTGGAAGAGGTGCGGGATGTCCGAGTAGCAGGCGCGGGTGTACTGCGAGCTGGCGCCGCGGAACCAGGCCCAGTCGTAGCACGGCAGCTTCTGGACCATGCCGAGCGCGAACATGCCGATCGCCACCAGGGCGATGACCCGCACCGGTGTCAGCCAGGAGCCCCCGGGCACGGCCCAGCGGCCGAGGGGGCCGCCGATCAGCTCGCTGCCGGCCGCGGCGATCCGGTCGCGGCGCGTCGGGGCGACGTCGGGCGTCCTGGCCCCGTCGGGTGCGTCGTGGGGCGCGAGGGTCGTACCGGAAGGTACGGAGGTGTCTTCTGCGCTCGGCATGGCGACCATCCTGCCGTACGCGGGCGGCGACGCGACGGGGGCCGCCGCATCAGGCCCGCGCCCGGAGGTGCGTGCCGTACGCGGGCGGCCCCCGGGCGGTGGTGCGTGCCGTACGCAGGCGGCCCCCGGGTGGTGCGTGCCGTACGCAGGCGGCCCCCGGGTGGTGCGTGCCGTACGCGGGCGGCCCCCGGTGGAGTCGGCCGCGGGAGAAAACCGGCCGGGCCGGGCCCCCCTTGTCGGGGGACCCGGCCCGGTGCGGTGCGGCCCGGTCCGGACGAAAGCCGTCCGGCCGTCGGGGCCTGCGCGGCCGCTGCGCGACGGAGGCCCTAGTTGTTGCCTCCGAACAGGGCGCCGTCGGTGCCGGCGTTGCCGCCGTTGGTGCCGTCCGCGCCGCCGGTGTCCGTGCCCGGCGGCGATGCCGTGGACGACTGCCCGGGCCCGCCGATGGCGCCTCCGGTGTCACCGCCGTCCGTCCCGTTGCCGCCGTTGCCGTTGCCGCCGTTGCCATTGCCTCCGTTGCCGTTGCCGCCGTTGTCGTTGCCGCCGCCGTCGGCGCACCCGAAGAACGACGTGCAGGTGTCGGACGGCGACGGGGGCGCCTGCGGGGTGTCGGACGGGCTCGGCTTGTCGGACGGCGTCGACGACGGGGTGTTCGAGGGCGACGGGGAGTGCGTGGGCTCCGGCGAGTGCAGACCGCCGCCGAAGACCGCCTTGCCGATGGGCTCGGGCTTCGTGAACTTCAGGACGGGCTCGCCGTTCAGGGCGGCCGTCATGTAGTCCTTGAAGATCGCCGACGGGAACGACGCACCGTGGATCGTCTTCTGCCCGCCGGTCCCGTACATGGACAGGAACTTGCGGTCCTTGCTCTTCGCGTTGTCGTCCAGCCGGTACATGTCGATGGCGGTCGACAGCTGCGGGGTGTAGCCGACGAACCAGGCCGACTTGTTCTCGTCGGTCGTACCGGTCTTGCCGGCCACCTCGCGGCCCGCGACCTGCGCGTTCGTACCGGTGCCCTTGTCCACCACGGTCCGCAGGACGTCGGTGACGTTGTCCGCCACCTGCGCCGGCATGGCCTGGGTGGGCTTGTTGTCGTGCTTGAAGATCTCCTTGCCGTTCTTGAGGACCTTCTCCACGGAGTAGGGCGCGCGCTGCTCGCCGTGCTGCGCGAAGGTGCCGTACGCGCCCGCCATGCGGATCGCGCTCGGGTCGGAGATGCCGATGGAGAACGACGGCACGTCGGACTTGCTGAGCTGGTCGGGGGAGAGGCCGGCCTTCTCGGCCTCGGTGCGGATCGTCGGGATGCCGACGTCCATGCCGAGCTGGACGAAGGCCGAGTTCACCGACTCGCGCATGGCCTCACGCAGGGTGATCGACGGCTGATTGTAGCCCTCGTCGTTCGCCTGCAGCCACTCCTTGCCGTCCTTGTCCTGCCAGACCTGGCCCGTGTAGTCCTTGATCTTCAACATGTTCTTGCCGGGATAGCGGCTGGTGTCCGGGTTGACCGGTGTGCGGTCCGAGTCCGGCTGGTCCGTCCCGCCGCTCGGGTCCCGCTTGCCGTGCTGCATGGCCGCGGCGAGAACGAAGGGCTTGAACGTCGAACCGACCTGGGCGCCCGTGACGTCGGCGTTGTCCGTGAAGTGCTTGGTCGCGTCCTCACCGCCGTAGATGGCGACGATCTTGCCCGACTGGGGCTCCACCGACGCGCCGCCGAACTGGACGAACTTGTCCGTGTCCGGGCGCTTCTTCGTGTCGAGGTTCTGCTTGCGCACCTTCTCGACGGCGTCCGTGAGCTGCTTGACCTTCTTCTTGTCGAAGGTCGTGTAGATCTCGTAGCCGCCCTTGGACAGGTCGTCCGAGGTGATGCCCTGGCTGTTGTTGTTCGCGAAGTACGCCTTGGCGAGGTCGACGAGGTAGCCGACCTGCCCGCCGAGCTGCGCGGCCTTCTTCAGCGGCTCCGACTCCGGGAGCTTCGTGTACTTGGCGCGCTCCGTCGGGGAGAGGTGCCCGTCCTGGACCATCTGGTCCAGGGTCGTCTTCCAGCGGAACGTGATCCGGGCGGTGTTGGCGGTCGGCGTGGCGTTCGAGTTGAGCTCCGTGTTGCCCGCCGGGTCGTAGAGCGTGGCGCCCTTGAGCAGCGCGGCGAGGAAGGCGCACTGGCTCGGGTTCAGCTTCTTCGCGTCGACCCCGAAGTACGTGCGTGACGCCGCCTGGATGCCGTACGCGCCGCGGCCGAAGTAGGAGGTGTTGAGGTAGCCCTCCAGGATCTGGCGCTTGTCGAGCTTCGTGCCGACCTTGAGGGAGATGAAGATCTCCTTGACCTTGCGGCTCACGGTCTGGCTCTGGTCGCCGAGCAGCGCGTTCTTCACGTACTGCTGGGTGATCGTCGAGCCGCCCTGGGTGTCCTCGCCCTTCGCCATGTTCACCACGGCGCGGGCGATGCCCTGGGGGTCGACACCGGAGTCGGTGTAGAACGACCTGTTCTCCTGGGAGACCACCGCGTCCTGCATCGCCCTGGGGATCTGGTCGATGCTGATGATCTGCCGGTTGGTGTTGTTCTCACCGCCGGTCGAGACCATCGGCGTGCCGTCGGACCAGTAGAAGACGTTGTTCTCCGCCTTCGAGGCCAGGCTCTGGTTCGGCAGCTGCACGAGCGCGTACGCGACGGACCCCGCGGCCAGCAGCGACCCCAGGAACGCGACGACGAGGGCGCTCGTCAGGCGCCAGGACGGCATCCAGCGGCGCCAGCCGTACTTGTTGAAGCGCGGGTAGTCGATGAAGCGCTTCTTCGTGGGGCCGCGGCCCCGTCCCCGGCCGCCCGCTGCCGGATCGGGCTCGCGCCTGCGGCCCCCGCGCTGGGCGGCCTTGCGGGCGGCGGCGCGGCCGCCGTACGCCTGCTCGTCCGCGCCGTGGGATGCCGAACGGCCCCCCTGCGCGGCAGAGCCCGAGTGGGAAGCCGAGGCGTCGCCTCGGGAGGGGGCTGCGCGGCGGCCGGACGGCTGCTGGGCTCCGCGCCTGGCCGCGGCACGTCCGCCACCTTGCGGCGGGGGCATTTTGCGACGGTGCTCACTCATCGAACGACTACTCCTCGGGCAGGCGCGGACGCCTGGAAGCGGCAGTGAATTCCGGTCCCCCGTACTGGGCCCCGCGAACCGCGGCCGCGGCCGACGCTGCACGCGTCTTCCGCTGCCGTCGTGGCTCCCGCGGCAGTGGTCCCCAGGGCTTGGGTGAGCCCGCAAGCCCGACGCACCCTTGCGCCTCTGGGTCCCCGGTGGTCTGCATGCCGCACAGACTACGCACGGTCAAAACCCACTGAGGCCCGAAGTTCACCCCAAAACAGGCAACTTGCCTGCTGTGAATTGACGATGTGATCGCGTTCACCACTCTCCCTCTTGTCGCATCCACCCCACACCTCTATCGTCGGGATGTATCGAGTCGATACATCAGCACGACATGTCAGGGCGAGATAAGCGCACAGGGGCGGTACGAACCGCCACACAGCACGGCGAAAGGGGCAAGGGTGAGCAGGCGCTCGGGAATCCTTGAGTTCGCCGTACTCGGCCTGCTGCGCGAGTCCCCCATGCACGGGTACGAGCTGCGCAAGCGGCTCAACACGTCACTGGGGATCTTCCGCGCGTTCAGCTACGGGACGCTCTATCCGTGCCTCAAGACGCTGGTCGCCAGCGGCTGG
This sequence comes from Streptomyces fuscigenes, assembly GCF_021556455.1. GTDB lineage: Bacteria > Actinomycetota > Actinomycetes > Streptomycetales > Streptomycetaceae > Streptomyces > Streptomyces fuscigenes. The sequence goes on from NZ_JAKGCV010000021.1 coordinate 8,214, forward strand.
TTGATCGAGGAGCCGGGCAGCGCCCCGGAGGAGGCCCTCGCGGCGTCCCTCGCCGGGCGGCGGGCCAAGATCGTCTACCGGCTGACGGCCGAGGGCAAGGAGCACTTCGAGGAGCTGCTCTCCCACGCCGGACCGGACGCCTGGGAGGACGAGCACTTCGCCGCACGGTTCGCCTTCTTCGGGCAGACCGAGCGCGAGGTGCGCATGCGCGTCCTCGAGGGCCGTCGCAGCCGTCTCGAGGAGCGCCTGGAGAAGATGCGGGGCTCGCTCGCCCGTACCCGGGAGCGCCTCGACGACTACACGCTGGAGCTCCAGCGCCACGGGATGGAATCCGTGGAGCGCGAGGTGCGCTGGCTGAACGAGCTCATCGAGAGCGAGCGGGCCGGCCGCGACCGGCGGGGTTCCGCCGGTCCGGAGGATTCCGCCGAGCGGTCCGGTGCTCCCGGACCGTCGGACGGCGCCGGGCCCCGCCCGTTTCACGACACCGACCACACGGACGGTCTGCCCCGGCCAGGGGGTGCCGCAACTGCCGAGGGTTCGCCCTCGCGGCGCCCCCACACGCCGGATCCGTCCGACGGCAGGACCAAGTGAGGCCCGCTTCGCCGCGGAGCCTCAACGGAACACCGATCACACAGGGAGCAACCGGAATGGGTTCGGTACGCGTAGCCATTGTCGGCGCCGGCAACTGCGCCTCGTCGCTGGTGCAAGGCGTCGAGTACTACAAGGACGCCGACCCGGCGGGCAAGGTGCCGGGTCTGATGCACGTCCAGTTCGGCGACTACCACGTGCGCGACATCGAGTTCGTCGCGGCCTTCGACGTGGACGCCAAGAAGGTCGGCCTCGACCTCGCGGACGCGATCGGCGCCAGCGAGAACAACACGATCAAGATCTGCGACGTGCCCTCCACGGGCGTCACGGTCGAGCGCGGCCACACCCTCGACGGTCTGGGCAAGTACTACCGCCAGACCATCGAGGAGTCCGAGGAGGCGCCGGTCGACGTCGTCCAGATCCTCAAGGACCGCAAGGTCGACGTCCTGGTCTGCTACCTGCCGGTCGGCTCCGAGGCGGCCGCGAAGTTCTACGCCCAGTGCGCGATCGACGCGAAGGTCGCCTTCGTCAACGCGCTGCCGGTGTTCATCGCGGGCACCAAGGAGTGGGCGGACAAGTTCACCGAGGCCGGCGTCCCGATCGTCGGCGACGACATCAAGTCCCAGGTCGGCGCGACCATCACGCACCGCGTGCTGGCGAAGCTGTTCGAGGACCGCGGCGTCGTCCTGGACCGCACGATGCAGCTCAACGTCGGCGGCAACATGGACTTCAAGAACATGCTGGAGCGCGAGCGCCTGGAGTCGAAGAAGATCTCCAAGACGCAGGCCGTCACGTCCCAGATCCCCGACCGCGACCTGGGCGCCGACAACGTCCACATCGGCCCCTCGGACTACGTGGCGTGGCTCGACGACCGCAAGTGGGCGTACGTCCGCCTCGAGGGCCGCGCGTTCGGCGACGTCCCGCTGAACCTGGAGTACAAGCTCGAGGTCTGGGACTCCCCGAACTCCGCCGGCGTCATCATCGACGCGGTGCGCGCCGCGAAGATCGCCAAGGACCGCGGCATCGGCGGCCCCATCCTCTCCGCGTCGAGCTACTTCATGAAGTCGCCGCCGGTCCAGTACTTCGACGACCAGGCCCGCGAGAACGTGGAGAAGTTCATCCGCGGCGAGGTCGAGCGCTGACCCGCCCGACTCGGTGAGACCGGGGCGGATCCACCGTCCGCCGGCCGGTCTCCCCGCCTGAACGGCATGGCGAAGGCTCCAGGGTTCTCCCTGGGGCCTTCGCCATGCATCCATCCCCTGCGGTTGGCCGCCGGCCCTCCCCCGGAAGCCTCCCCACGGCGGAAGCCTCCCCACGGCGGGAGACTCCCCCGAGCCCCGTCACGGCCGCCGGTCATGTTTCACGTGAAACATGACCGGCGGGGACGAGCGATCCGCGTGGCGGCTCCGGCACGAGCATCACAAGTGGGCCGTCGCGGCTCTCGCATGTTTCACGTGAAACATGCGCGGCCACCTCCTGGGGCCGGGTCGCCCTCAGGCCTCCTGCGTCGCCCACCATTCCCTGAGCGCCGCCACGGCCTCGTCGTGCGCCATCGGCCCGTTCTCCAGCCGCTGCTCCAGGAGGAAGGCGTACGCGGCGCCGACCGCCGGGCCGGGGCCGACGCCGAGGGTCTCCATGATCTGGTTCCCGTTGAGGTCGGGCCGGATCGCGTCGAGCTCCTCGCGTTCCTGGAGCTGCGCGATGCGCTCCTCCAGGCCGTCGTACGCGCGCGAGAGGGCGGTGGCCTTCCTCTTATTACGGGTGGTGCAGTCCGAGCGCGTCAGCTTGTGCAGTCGGCTCAGCAGCGGGCCCGCGTCCCGCACGTAGCGGCGCACGGCGGAGTCGGTCCACTCGCCCGCGCCGTACCCGTGGAAGCGCAGGTGCAGCTCCACGAGCCGGGAGACGTCCTTCACCATGTCGTTCGCGTACTTGAGCGCGGTCATCCTCTTCTTGGTGAGCTTCGCGCCGACCACCTCGTGGTGGTGGAAGGACACCCTGCCGTCGTCCTCGAACCGCCGGGTCCTCGGCTTGCCCACGTCGTGCAGCAGGGCCGCGAGCCGCAGCACCAGGTCCGGGCCGTCCTCCTCCAGGTCGATGGCCTGCTCCAGCACGGTGAGCGAGTGCTCGTACACGTCCTTGTGGCGGTGGTGCTCGTCGCTCTCCAGCCGCAGGGCGGGCAGCTCGGGCAGCACGCGGGCGGCGAGGCCCGTCTCCACGAGCAGCGCCAGGCCCTTGCGCGGGTGATCGGAGAGCAGGAGCTTGTTGAGCTCGTCCCGCACCCGCTCGGCGGAGACGATCTCGATCCGGTCGGCCATCTTCTCCATCGCGGCCACCACCTCGGGGGCGACCTCGAAGTCCAGCTGCGCCGAGAAGCGCGCCGCCCGGAACATCCGCAGTGGATCGTCGGAGAAGGACTCCTCCGGCGTGCCGGGGGTCCGCAGAACGCGGCGGGCGAGGTCGCCCAGCCCGCCGTGCGGGTCGACGAACTCCTTGCCGGGCAGCGCGACCGCCATGGCGTTCACCGTGAAGTCGCGCCGGACGAGGTCCTCCTCGATGGAGTCGCCGTACGACACCTCGGGCTTGCGCGAGGTCCGGTCGTACGCCTCGGAGCGGTACGTCGTGACCTCGATCTGGAAGCTCTGCGCGACCCCGTCCACGACGGCGTCCTTGCGGCAGCCGACCGTGCCGAACGCGATCCCCACATCCCACACGGCATCCGCCCAGGGCCTGACGATCTTGAGAATGTCCTGCGGGCGGGCATCCGTCGTGAAGTCCAGGTCGTTGCCGAGCCGCCCGAGGAGGGCGTCCCGCACCGACCCGCCGACCAGGGCGAGCGAGAAGCCCGCCTCCTGGAACCGCAGCGCCAGGGCGTCGGCGGCAGGGGACACCCGCAGCAGTTCGGAGACCGCGCGGCTCTGCACCTGGTTCAGTGCACGGGGGATGTCTTCGTTGGCGTTCGGCACAACAGGAAAGCGTACGTGCCGGGACACCCTCGGACCGCCCCGGTTTCCGGTATCCCGGACATCGGCGGGTTTCGTCCTTCTCCGCACCCGCGATGCAGGGTTCCCCTCGGATCCATGAGACTCTTCACGATCTCGTGGAGCGGTCCCCAGCACTTCGCCACAGCGCTCATCGTTACCATGCGTGGACGCACCGAAGGACAGACCACCAGCGGCAAGCAACAAGGACGAGGGACGGACGAGCGCGTGGCCGATGCGGCACACTTCCGGGGGACGGGCCACTGGGCTGCCCGTCGGTGGTTGCGACGCACTGCATCCGTGGTGGCCGGTGCGCCGCTCCTCGCGGGCCTCCTGGCGGGCACGGCGGCCCCGGCGGCCCACGCCGCACCCTCCCCCGGCGTCGTGCCGGCCTACGCGCCGCAGAAGGCCTCGAACCAGGGCGTCTCCGTGGCGCTCAACACGTTCTCGCCGAGCGCGCCCGTCAAGGGCGACACCCTGACGATCTCCGGGACGGTCACCAACAACGGCCGGTCCGCCATCTCCGACGGGGACGTCGACCTGCGGGTCGGCCCGCGCCTCTCCGGACGCAGCGCCATCGACGACGTGGCCTCCCGGTCCACGAGCACGCTCGTGCAGGTCGCGCCGCTCGGCGGCAAGTACCGCGTCGCGGTCGACCACCTGGCGCCCAAGGCCCGGCAGGACTTCGCCCTCTCCGTCCCGGTCTCCGAGCTGGGGCTCGACGAGGACGGTGTCTACCAGCTCGGCGTCTCGCTCTCCGGTGAGACCTCCCAGGAGCCCTGGGACCACGTACTGGGGATGCAGCGGACGTTCCTGCCGTGGCAGCCGGACGCCGTCGACAAGAAGACGAAGCTGAGCTTCATGTGGCCGCTGGTCTCGAAGGTCCACCTGTCCGCGCAGACGGGGGCCGACGAGCAGCAGACCCCGGTCTTCGACAACGACGACCTCGCCGCCGACCTCGCGCCCGGCGGGCGCCTGCAGCAGATGGTCTCCCTCGGCAGCCAGCTCCCGGTGACCTGGGTCATCGACCCGGACCTGCTGGCCACCGTCGACGCGATGACGCACAAGTACAGCATCAAGAAGGGGAACACCACGGTCCCCGGCAAGAACCAGCAGCTCGCCAACCAGTGGCTGAACTCGCTGGAGAAGGCCGTGCAGCACCACCCGGTCGTCGCCCTGCCGTTCGCCGACCCCGACCTCGCGTCCCTGGCCCACACGGGCCGCAGCGTGTCCGGGAGCCTCAGCCACCTCCAGCCGGCCACCCAGGTCGCGGCCACGACCGTCCAGACCATCCTGCACGTGAAGCCGTCCACCGACTTCGCGTGGCCCGTCGACGGGGCCGTCGACCCCTCGATCGTGGACGTGGCGACCTCCGCGGGCGCCGACAAGGTCATCACCCGCAGCGACAGCCTCAGCGACGACCTGTCGTACACGCCGTCGGCCCCGCGTCCCATCGGCGGCGGAACCACGGCCGTCGACGCCGACAGCCGGCTCTCCGAGGCCTTCCAGGGCGACCTGACGACCGCCTCGGCCTCCACGCTCGCCGTGCAGCGCTTCCTCGCGCAGTCCCTGGCCGTCGCCCAGCAGGACACCGGCCAGGAACGCAGCATCGTCGTGGCGCCCCAGCGGATGCCGAACGCCGGCCAGGTCCAGGCGATGGCGGCCGCGATGCACGGCCTGGACGCCGAACGCTGGAGCGAACCGCAGAACCTGACGGACGCGGCCTCGGCGACGCCGGACCCCGACGCGAACACCCGCATCCCCCGGGAGTCCCACTACCCCCGGGCACTGCGCAAGCAGGAACTCCCGACCTCCGCGTTCCAGGAGATCCAGGACACCCAGGACCTGCTGGTCCGCTTCACGGACATCCTCAGCGCCCCCGACCGGGTCGTGGCCCCGTTCGCGAACGCCCAGGAGCGCTCGATGTCGGCGTCCTGGCGCGGTGACGCCGAGGATGCCTCGGCGTACCGCGGCTCGGTCAAGGACTACCTGACCGGGCTGAAGGGGGAGGTGCTGCTGGTCCCCAAGTCCGACCTGACACTCTCCGGGGCCAGCGCGACCATCCCCGTCACGGTCCAGAACAAGCTGCTGCAGGACGTCCAGCACCTGGTGCTGCGGCTGTCGTCGAGCAAGCCCACGCGGCTCAAGCTCGACGGCGGCAAGGCGGTCGCCGACGAGCCCATCAGGGTCGGCGGCGGTCACAGCCAGTCGGTGAAGTTCACCGGCACGGGCAACGCGAACGGCCCGGTCGAGGTGAGCGCGCAGCTGTTCACCGAGGACGGCCACCCCTACAGCCAGAAGATGACGTTCCAGGTCAGGGTCTCCGAGATCACCCCGACCGCCATGCTCGTGATCGCGAGCGGGGTCCTTCTGCTCGCCTTCGCCGGCGTCAAGATGTACAGCAGGCGCAAGCGCACGGCGGCCCGCCGTGCCGCCGCCGAGGCGGCCCGGGGCGACGGCCCCGACGACGGGACGGACGGCGGCTCCGGCCACGGCCCGGGGACCGGCCCGGGCGGCGAGCAGCCGAGTGACCCCGCGGTGGACACCGGACCGGGGAACCCGGCGCCGTCGGGCTCAGGTGAGAAAGTGGACCGTTGAGCGATGTCGTGGCCGGTCGGCCGGGGACGATGAGGTGGGGTAATCCATGAACGCGCCGTACGACGGTGAGCGTGGCCCGGGCACGGGCGGCGACCCCGCGGGGCAGCCCCCCGCATCACCGCCCGCCCAGGGCGGTCCCTACGCCGAGGAGCAGTACACCGGGGATCCGTACGCCCCCGAGCGGCAGCACCCGCAGCAGCACCAGCCTCAGCAGCACTTCCAGCCGCAGGACCAGCAGCGCCGGCAGCAGCCGCCGCGCCGGCCCGGGCAGCCGTACCCGCAGCAGGGCGGGCACCAGGCTCCGCAGCAGGGCGGGCACCCGCGGTCGCAGGATCCCTACGCCGGGTACTCGCAGGACCCGTACGCCCAGGGGGCGCCGTACCAGCAGGACCAGCACTGGGCCCAGGACCGCTCGCCGCGGGACCCCGCGCCCGGCGCGGCGCACGACGCCCACCGTCCTTCGGGGCCGGCCGGCCCGCCGGCCCCCGACGCGACCCAGCAGCTCTACCGGCAGCAGCCGCCCCAGCCGCAGGCCCAGGCCCAGCACTACGGGCCCGATCCGCGCGTCTGGGCGCAGACGCCCCAGCCGGGTGGCTACGCCGACGACCGGACCGTCCAGTTCACCGGCGTCGACGACCTGGTGACGCACGCGGGCACGGAGCCGCAGCAGCCCGACGCGTTCGCGCACCTCTACCGCGACCAGCAGGCGGGGGCGCCCGCCGCCCCCGTCGAGCCCGCGCCCGAGCCGGCGATCCCCGCGGCGAAGCCGGCCAAGTCCGGCGGCAAGGCCGCCAGCCTGCTCAAGTCGAGCGCGATCATGGCCGCCGGCACGATCGTGTCCCGCCTGACCGGCTTCCTGCGCACCCTGGTCATGGCCGCCGCCATCGGCGTCGGCACGCTCAACGACACGTACCAGGTCGCCAACACCCTGCCGACCATGATCTACGTGCTCGTGGGCGGCGGCGCGCTCAACGCCGTGTTCATCCCGCAGCTGGTCCGGGCGATGAAGAACGACGACGACGGCGGTGAGGCGTACGCGAACCGCCTGCTGACGCTCGTGGTCGTCCTGCTCGCCGGCGTGACGACCATCTGTGTGCTCGGCGCCCCGCTGCTGATCAGGGTGATGTCGCCGACGTACGTGGACCACCCGGACACCAACGCGGTCGCCATCGCCTTCGCCCGCTACTGCCTGCCCACGATGTTCTTCATGGGCATCCACGTGGTCATGGGCCAGATCCTCAACGCCCGCGAGCGGTTCGGCGCCATGATGTGGACGCCGGTCCTCAACAACATCATCGTCATCGCCACGTTCGGCGCCTTCATCTGGGCGTTCGGCACGTCGAGCCACTCGGGCGTCGGACCGTCGAACATCTCGCCCGAGGGCGTGCGGCTCCTCGGCATCGGCACCCTGCTCGGCCTCGCCGTGCAGGCGCTGTCCATGATCCCGTACCTGCGGCAGGCCGGATTCAAGATCCGGTTCCGCTTCGACTGGCGCGGGCACGGACTCGGCAAGGCCGCCGGGCTCGCCAAGTGGACGTTCTTCTTCGTCCTCGCGAACCAGCTCGGGCTCATCGTCGTGACCGAGCTGGCCACCTGGGCCGGCACGCTCGCGGAGAAGCAGGGCCACTCCGGCACCGGCATCGCCGGCTACAACAACGCCCTGCTGCTGTGGCAGATGCCGCAGGCCATCATCACCGTGTCGATCATGACCGCGGTGCTGCCGCGCATCGCACGCGCCGCCGCGGACGGCGACACCGGCGCCGTGCGGGACGACATCTCCTACGGCCTGCGCACGTCGGCGGTCGCGATCGTGCCCTGCGCGTTCGCGTTCGTGGCGCTCGGGGTCCCGCTCGCCAGCCTGCTGTACGCGGCGGCCGACGCCGACGGGGCACGCAACATCGGCTTCATCCTGATGGCCTTCGGACTCGGGCTCATCCCGTACTCCGTCCAGTACGTCGTCCTGCGCGGCTTCTACGCCTACGAGGACACCCGCACCCCCTTCTACAACACGGTGATCGTCGCAGCGGTGAACGCCGCCGCCTCCGGTGCCTGCGCGCTCGTCCTGCCGCACCGATGGGCCGTGGTCGGCATGGCCGGGTCGTACGGTCTCGCCTACGCCGTCGGCGTGGGCGTGGCCTGGCGGAGGCTCAAGAAGCGCATGGGCGGGGACCTCGACGGCAGCCGCGTCGTGCGCACGTACGCGCGCCTGTGCATGGCGGCCGTCCCCGCGGCGGTCGTCGCCGGGATCGCCGGGTTCGGCCTGCTGCACGTGATCGGGACCGGTGCCGCGGGTGCATTCACCGCCCTGGTCGCGGGCGGCATCCTGATGTTGGCCATCTTTTTCGTCGCGGCGAAGAAGATGCGCATCGAAGAACTGAACGGCATGGTCGGGATGGTGCGCGGACGCCTCGGGCGGTGATCGCGAGGGGGCCGAGCACAACCTTCGCCGGCCTCCGCGTGTCGTGCACAGCACTGGACTGTGGGCACAATTGGCATGGCTGTTGGATAGTGCGCAACGGATGGGGAGGCAGGAGCGACGGTGGCGGAACGTAGCACGGCTGCCGTCGACGTGGCCGACAACGGTGGCGACGAGCCGCTGCCCGCCAAGCAGGACGCGGCGGAGGAGACCACGACCGACGGCGTGACGCAGGTCCTGAACGGCGCGGAGGGCCCGGCGGGCACGGAGGCCGCGCAGGGCGCGGAGCAGCCCGCACCCGGAAAGACCGCCGGCACGGCGGACGAGCCGAAGAGCGCCGGCCCGACCCTCGTGGCGCCGGAGCTGCACAGCGGTCACAAACTCGCCAGACGCTACCGCCTGGAGGAGTGCGTCACCCGTCTGGACGGATTCAGCAGCTGGCGTGCCGTCGACGAGAAGCTCCGTCGCGCCGTCGGCGTGCACCTCCTTCCCGCGCAGCACCCCCGGGCCCGCTCCGTCCTCGCCGCTGCCCGCTCCGCGGCGCTCCTCGGCGACCCGCGCTTCGTCCAGGTGCTCGACGCCGTCGAGGAGAACGATCTCGTCTACGTCGTCCACGAGTGGCTGCCCGACGCGGTGGAGCTCACCGCCCTCCTCTCCTCCGGTCCGCTGGAGGCCCACGACGCCTACCAGCTCGTCAGCCAGGTCTCGCAGGCCATGGCGGCGGCGCACCGGGAGGGCCTGGCGCATCTGAGGCTGACGCCCAGCGCGGTGCTCAAGACGTCGAGCGGCCAGTACCGCATCCGCGGACTCGCGGTGAACGCCGCGCTGCGCGGCATCACCGCGGACCGTCCGCAGCGCACCGACACCGAGGCCATCGGGGCACTGCTGTACGCGGCCCTGACCCAGCGTTGGCCCTACGAGACCGATGCCTACGGGCTGACCGGCCTGCCCAAGGGCGTCGGGCTCCTCTCGCCCGACCAGGTGCGCGCCGGCGTCCACCGCGGGCTGTCGGAACTCGCCATGCGCGCCCTCGCCAACGACGGGGCGACCGCCTCGCGGCAGGAGCCGCCCTGCACCACCCCCGACGAACTCGCGAAGGCCGTCGCGGAGATGCCCCGCATCCGTCCGCCGGAGCCGGCTTTCGCGGCACCGCCCGACTACCAGCGCACGACGTACCAGCAGGGCAACTACGGGGTCACGCAGCCCGGTCCGAGGCCCGCGGCCGCGCCCGCCACCGTCGTCCCGCCGCCCCCGCTTCAGACGCCCCCCGGCAAGCTCCTCAAGTGGGTCGTGTCCGCCCTGGTGATCGTGGCGCTGGGGCTCGGCAGCTGGCAGATCGCCGACCGTGTGCTGAACGGCCACGGCGACGACAACCCGCCGCCCTCGAAGATCACCAAAGGGAGCACCGGCAAGGCACCGTCGGCGCCGAAGCCCCTCGCGATCCAGGGCGTGCACGACTTCGACCCGCCGCCCGGCGACGGGTCGGAGAATCCGGAGGACGTGCCCAAGGCGACGGACGGCGACCCGGCCACGGCCTGGGAGACCAAGCGCTACCTCGGCGAGCCCACGTTCGGGAACCTCAAGCCCGGCGTCGGCCTCGTCCTTGACCTCGGCACGGCGCAGACGGTCGGATCCGTCACCGTCGACTTCGTCGGAGACACCTCCGTCGAGTTGAGGGCCGCGGCCCCGGACGCCTCGGCGCCCCCCACGACGGCGGACGGGTTCACGAAGATTGCTCAGGGAAGCGGTGAGAAAGTCCCGCTGAAGCCCTCCAAGCCGGTACGGGCGCGGTACGTTCTGGTCTGGCTGACCAAGCTGCCCGCGGTCGGCGACGGTGGCTACCGTGGCGAGGTCTCGGAGATCCACGTCACCAGCTGAGCGGACCAGGGGAGGGGCTCACCGTTGGACGACGCCGCACTCACCGATGTGAGCGATCAGGATCTCCTGAGCGCTCACGTCGCGGGCGATCCGGACGCCTTCGGTGAGCTCGTACGGCGCCACCGCGACCGGCTGTGGGCCGTCGCGATACGGACCCTGGGCGACCGCGAGGAAGCCGCCGACGCCGTGCAGGACGCCCTGGTGTCGGCCTTCCGGGCCGCCCACACGTTCCGCGGCCAGTCCGCGGTCACGACCTGGCTGCACCGCATCACGGTGAACGCGTGCCTCGACCGGGTCCGGAAGGCCGGCACGCGCCGGACCACCCCGGTGGACGACACCGAGCGCATGGAGCAGCTGCTGGAACCGCACGAGTCCGCCGAGGCTCCCGCGGTACGCCAGGACCTCCACCGGGAACTGTTCGCGGCCCTCGCGAAGCTGCCCGTGGAGCAGCGCGCGGCCCTGGTCCTCGTGGACATGCAGGGCTACCCCGTCGCGGAGGCCGCGAGCATCCTCGGAGTCCCCAGCGGGACGGTCAAGAGCCGCTGCGCCCGGGGCCGGGCGAGACTCCTCCCCCTCCTGTCCCATCTGCGAAGTGACGCGCGAGACACCCGCAAGGGGGACAAGGGACGGAACCGGGCGCCCGGGACATCCGTCCCATCGGCAACGGGACAGAGTTCGACGGAGCCAGGTGATCCGACAGCGATGAAGGGTGGAGGTGGACGCGCATGACGTCATCGTCCGGCACGGACCGGCACCCCGACGTGGAGGAGATCTCCGACCTCGTCGAAGGCCTCCTCCCGCCGACCCGCGCACTCGACCTCCGGGGGCATCTCGACGACTGCGACGACTGCGCGGATGTCCACCGGTCCCTGGCCGAGATCCGGGACCTGCTGGGAACACTGCCCGGCCCCGCCCCGATGCCGGCGGACGTCGCCCAGCGCATCGACGCCGCGCTGGCCGCGGAGGCGCTGCTCGACGCCGTCCCGTCCGCCGACGTGGCCGTGGACCATCCGCACCCGTTCATCCCCACCCCGGCAGGCGTGCGCAGTGACGCGCGTAGCCGGGAGGGCGCAGCCGGTGAGAGCCCGGTGCCCGGCCCCGGGGACGAGGGGGTCGCGGACGCCGGAAACGTGGAACACGCGGGCCTCGCGGATGCCCTTTCCGAGAACGCGGGAACCACAGAGGACGCCGTTGCGGCGGAACACGCGCAGGACCCGCGCCACGACGGCGACGCGGGGCACGGCGACGGTACGCAGGACGGGCCTGCGCCGCAGGGACGACCCCACGGGGAAGAGTCGGAAGCCCTGTCCCCCCGGATCGAAGCGACTCCCGGCATGGCTCCCGGCCGCGATGTTTCACGTGAAACATCGCGCTCCTCCCGGTCACCCGGCGGACCGGTCGCCCCGGCCACGGGTCCCCGCCGGTCGACGAGCGGTCCCGGGCGAGGGCGCCCGTCCCGCAGGCGCCGGGGAGCGGTCGGACTTGGCGCCGCCCTCGGCATCGCCGTCCTGGGCATAGGGGCCTACCTCCTCCAGGGCACGGGCACGCAGTCCGACGTGGGAGCCGCCGAGCAGGCCGCCTCCCCTCACATCACCGCCGCCACGACCAGTGCCGACGACTTCTCCGGTGCGCGACTGGAGACACGGGTCGACACCCTGCTGAACACGACGTCGGGCAACGCCCCCCAGGCGAACCCGGACCTCCGCGGCAGTACGGCGAACTCGGATGCCGCCTCCAACGAGCCCCTGATGCAGTCGGCCCCCCAGGTCCCCTACTGCGTCCGCCAGGGCACCGGGCGGACGGAGGCGATCCTGGCCGCCCAGCAGGGCTCCTACCGGGGCGCCCCGGCCTACCTTCTCGTCCTGGCGAACCCCGCGGACGAGGCCAAGGTCCGGGTCTACGTCATCGACGCCACCTGCGTCGGAGCGACGCCGCCCGCCAAGGGGAAAATCCTGCAGACAGAGCTCTACTCCCGCCGGTGACGAAGGGCCTTCCGCGCCGACTGTCGGCCCGGGAATGCGCGGCCCGTAGTATCCGTTGGGTGGGATGTCAGTCGTCAAGCTGGTCCCTTTGAGGCAGTAGGCAGTCTGCAGAGACGAGGAAGAAACCCGTGAGCGACGTCCGTAACGTGATCATCATTGGCTCCGGGCCCGCCGGCTACACGGCAGCGCTGTACACCGCGCGTGCCTCGCTGAAGCCGCTGGTCTTCGAGGGTGCGGTCACCGCGGGTGGTGCGCTGATGAACACCACCGAGGTGGAGAACTTCCCGGGCTTCCAGGACGGGATCATGGGACCGGACCTCATGGAGAACATGAAGGCCCAGGCCGAGCGGTTCGGTGCGGAGCTCGTCCCCGACGACATCATCGAGGTCGACCTCACGGGTGACATCAAGACCGTGACCGACACCGCCGGCACCGTCCACCGGGCCAAGGCCGTCATCGTCGCCACAGGCTCCGCGTACCGGAAGCTGGGGCTGGCGCGCGAGGCGGAGCTGTCGGGCCGCGGTGTCTCGTGGTGTGCGACCTGTGACGGGTTCTTCTTCAAGGACCAGGACATCGTCGTGGTCGGCGGCGGCGACACCGCGATGGAGGAGGCGACCTTCCTCTCGCGCTTCGCCAAGTCCGTCACGATCGTCCACCGGCGTGACACGCTGCGCGCCTCCAAGGCGATGCAGGACCGTGCCTTCGCGGACCCGAAGATCACGTTCGCCTGGAACAAGGAGGTCGTGGAGATCCACGGCGACCCGAAGCTGAGCGGTCTGACCCTCCGCGACACCCAGACGGGCGAGACCTCGGAGCTCCCGGTGACGGGCCTGTTCATCGCCGTGGGCCACGATCCGCGGACCGAGCTGTTCAAGGGCCAGCTGGACCTGGACGACGAGGGGTACCTGAAGGTGGAGGCCCCGACGACCCGGACCAACCTCACCGGCGTCTTCGGAGCCGGCGACGTGGTCGACCACACGTACCGGCAGGCGATCACGGCCGCGGGCACCGGGTGCTCGTCGGCGCTGGACGCCGAGCGGTACCTCGCTGCCCTCGCCGACGGCGAGCAGACCCCCGAGCCGGAGAAGACCGCCACGGTCTGAACCGTCGTTTCAACGCACCCCACACACTCACGAAGGTAAGGAGGCCGCCATGGCCGGCGACCTGAAGCATGTAACGGATGCCACGTTCGAAGAGGACGTGCTCAAGAGCGAGAAGCCTGTCCTGGTGGACTTCTGGGCCGAATGGTGCGGTCCGTGCCGCCAGATCGCCCCGTCGCTGGAGGCCATCGCCGCTGAGCACGGCGACAAGATCCAGATCGTCAAGCTCAACATCGACGAGAACCCCAACACGGCGGCCAAGTACGGCGTCATGTCGATCCCGACGCTGAACGTCTACCAGAACGGCGAAGTCGCCAAGACCATCGTCGGCGCCAAGCCCAAGGCCGCGCTCGTGCGCGACCTGGAGACCTTCATCGCCTGACGACGATCGCCCGGTGCTCTGACCGCACGGCGATGTTTCACGTGAAACGGGCCCGTTCCCCCTCGGGGGAGCGGGCCCGTTTCTGTCGCGGTACGGAACCGTGCGCCGACCACCCGGCGGCCGCGTGAACGGGTCCCTCAGAGGGGACGCAGCGCGGGCTCCTTCTGTACGGCGCCCAGCAGCCGGTCCAGCGCCATCTCCACGTCTTCCTTCCAGGACAGCGTGGAGCGCAGTTCGAGCCGCAGCCGGGGATGGGCGGGATGCGGACGCACGGTCTTGAAGCCCACGGCCAGCAGGTGATCGGCCGGGAGCACGCAGGCGGGTTCCTTCCATCGGGCGTCACCGAAGGCCTCGATCGCCTTGAACTCCCGTCTGAGCAGATCCTTGGCCACGGTCTGCACGAGGACGCGTCCGAGTCCCTGCCCCTGATAACCGGGCATGATCCAGGCGGTCATGAGCTGGCAGGCGTCCGGCGAGACGGGACTCGTGGGGAAGGCGAGGGACCGGGGTACGTACGCGGGAGGCGCGTAGAGGACGAATCCCACCGGCACGTCGTCCACGTAGGCGACCCGGCCGCAGGAGCCCCATTCCAGCAGCACCGCCGAGATCCAGGCCTCCTTCTCGATCTCGGCCCGGCCGGCGGCGACTGCGGCCTCCGAGCTGACCGCGTCGAGTTCCCAGAACACGCACGCGCGGCACCGCTTGGGGAGGTCGGGGAGGTTGTCCAGAGTGAGTGGTGCGAGCCGACGTCCCATGAAGGCTGATCCTCACTTCCTGGCCTCATACCCGGGGCACAGTTCGCATCGTAACCGCGCTTCGCCGACGGGCACACAGGGCACAGGCAAAGAGGGCGGGCCGTGTCCCGGTGTCTCCACCAGGGCACGGCCCGCCCTCCCACAGGGTCCCGTTCAGCCCTCGTCGGCCGCCTCACCGGTGTCCGGGTCGGCATGATCCATGACACGGCCCTCGCCGGGCGCGAGCGTCCCGAGGATGCGCTCAAGGTCCTCCATCGACGCGAACTCGACGACGATCTTCCCTCTCTTCTGCCCGAGGTCGACCTTGACCCGCGTCTCGAAGCGGTCGGACAGCCGGGAAGCCAGCTCCGACAGTGCGGGGGACAGGCGTGCTCCGGCCCGGGGGCCCTTCGCCTTCGGTGACGCCGTGGGGCGGTCACCCATCAGCTGGACGATCTCCTCGACGGTCCGCACCGACAGTCCCTCGGCCACGATCCGGTGGGCCAGCTGGTCCTGTTCCTCGGAGTCCTCCACGGACAGCAGCGCGCGGGCGTGCCCGGCCGAGAGCACGCCCGCCGCCACACGACGCTGCACGGGCGGCGACAGGCGCAGCAGGCGCAGCGTGTTGGAGACCTGCGGCCGGGAACGGCCGATGCGGTCGGCCAGCTGGTCGTGCGTGCAGTTGAAGTCCTTCAGCAACTGGTCGTAGGCGGCTGCCTCTTCCAGCGGGTTCAGCTGCGCGCGGTGCAGGTTCTCCAGCAGCGCGTCCAGGAGGAGCTTCTCGTCGTCCGTGGCCCGCACGATCGCCGGGATGCGCTCCAGACCTGCCTCGCGGCAGGCCCGCCACCGGCGCTCACCCATGATGAGTTCGTAGCGCTCCGGGCCGGTCTGACGCACGACGACGGGCTGCAGCAGGCCGACCTCCTTGATGGAGGTCACCAACTCGGCGAGTGCGTCGTCGTCGAACACCTCACGAGGCTGGCGCGGGTTCGGCGTGATGAACCCGATCGGCACCTCCGCGAAGTAGGCACCCGCCACCTCGGCCGGCCCCTGCGGCTCCGGCTCGGGCTCCGGGGCGGCCTGCTGGCCCACCGGCTCGGACTCCGGGGAGTGGGTCGCCTGGGGCAGCTTGGCGACCTTCGCGGCCGCGACACCCCGCTCCGCGGTCAGTACGGGGCCCGCCTCTCCAGGAGTCGAGGCCTGTTCCTGGGGGGCAGTGGGAATCAGCGCACCGAGCCCGCGTCCCAGCCCCCTGCGTCGTTCGCTCACTGGTTGATCCCCTCTGACATGCTCTGCTGGTTGTTCGGGCTGCCCAGGTGGGCGTTCCGGTCGTCGTAGCGGATGCCGACCCCGCGCAGCGCGATCTCACGTGCTGCTTCGAGGTACGACAGGGAGCCGCTCGATCCCGGATCGTAGGTCAAGACCGTCTGGCCGTAACTGGGGGCCTCCGAGATCCGGACCGAGCGAGGAATGCTCGTCCGCAGGACCTCCTCGCCGAAGTGGCTGCGCACCTCGTCGGCGACCTGGGATGCCAGCCGGGTACGGCCGTCATACATCGTCAGCAGAATCGTGGAGACGTGCAGCGAAGGGTTGAGGTGTCCGCGCACCAGGTCCACGTTGCGCAGGAGCTGCCCCAGGCCCTCCAGAGCGTAGTACTCGCACTGGATCGGGATCAGCACCTCGGCACCGGCGACCATCGCGTTGACCGTGAGCAGCCCGAGCGAGGGCGGACAGTCGATCAGCACGTAGTCCAGCGGCTGCTCGTAAGCCGTGATCGCCCGATGGAGCCTGCTCTCACGGGCCACCAGGGACACCAACTCGATCTCGGCACCCGCCAGATCGATGGTCGCCGGGGCGCAGAAGAGGCCCTCGACGTCCGGCACGGGCTGGACGACCTCGGCGAGTGGCTTGCTCTCCACCAGGACGTCGTAGATGGAGGGCACTTCCGCGTGATGGTCGATGCCCAGGGCGGTGGACGCGTTGCCCTGCGGGTCGAGGTCGACGACCAGGACCCGGGCGCCGTGCAGGGCCAGCGAGGCGGCGAGGTTGACCGTTGTCGTGGTCTTCCCTACGCCACCCTTCTGGTTGGCGACCACCATGATGCGCGTCTGCTCGGGACGTGGCAGCCCCTCGCCGGCGCGACCCAGCGCCTCCACCGCGAGCTGAGCAGCTCTGCCGATGGGGGTGTCGTCCATCGGAGGCGGTGTTTCACGTGAAACATCGTCCCCCTGAGACTCGGTACGGGGACCGGGGACCGGATCGGCCATCGGTCCCGCGATGTCGGCGTCGGACCGCAAGGATTCACTCTCCTCGACTTCAGACTCGCAATGAACAGAGCCTGCCATGCTTTGGGGGTGGTGAACCAGCGAGGCCCGTTGTTCTGTGGAGGAATGCCCCACTGTGGACAACTCCGTGCCCCGTCCGAGGGGTTTTCGGGCTCGCGGTGCGGTGGCCGCACGCCCACGGTCGATGATTCCCTGAAGCAGTGAGCGACGTTTCACGTGAAACACGATGCACGCGGCGACTGTTCAGACCGCCACGACACTCCGGGGGAATCCGGCACCGCACCATCTATGGAGCATCCGACCCGGAAGGTGGAAATCGGATGACGGTTCGGATGGCAGCGCCCCCGGAGGCGCTCTGAACGTCAGCGGCGTCGCCGGGTGGCCCGGCCTGTACGCGCCGCCTTGGCGCGCTTGGCGGCAAACCTGACCCCGCCGGGGCTCTCCCCCACCTCGACCCGCACCACGGTCGCGGGCGGGTCCACGATCCCCTCGCCCACCTTCACGATGGAGGTGTCCACCACACCCAGCTTGCCGAGCGCCGCCCGGGCACCCTTGAGCTCCTCCTCCGCGGTGTCGCCCTTGAGGGCGAGCATCTCTCCGTAGGGACGCAGCAGCGGCACGCCCCATCCGGCGAGGCGGTCCAGCGGAGCCACGGCCCGCGCGGTCACCACGTGGACGGGCTGGACCTTGCCCAGCACCTCCTCGGCGCGTCCACGGGCCACCGTGACGTGGTCCAGGCCCAGCAGCTCGACGACTTCCTGGAGGAAGTTCGTCCGGCGCAGCAGCGGCTCCAGCAGCGTGATCTTCAGGTCCCGCCTGACCAGGGCCAGCGGAATGCCGGGCAGGCCGGCGCCGGACCCCACGTCGCAGACCATGACGCCCTCGGGGACGACCTCCGACAGAACGGCGCAGTTCAGCAGGTGCCGCTCCCAGAGCCGCGGCACCTCGCGGGGGCCGATCAGTCCCCGCTTCACCCCCGCGTCCGCGAGCAGCTCCGCGTACCGGACCGCCTCGGGGAAGTACTCGCCGAAAACCGCCCGTGCCCCCTCCGGGGCAGGGGGAAGCTCAGCCGCCTCCGTCACGGGAACCGTCCTTCCATCCGGAGCCACCGCCCGGCAGCTCACACGTCAGACTGACAAAGAGCGGCCCCGCCTGCGAACAGACGGGGCCGGTTGACACGGGGGTCCGGTCAGGCAGGAAGAACCACGACGAAGCGCTGCGGCTCCTCGCCCTCGGACTCGCTGCGCAGTCCCGCGGCCGCGACCGCGTCGTGCACCACCTTGCGCTCGAAGGGCGTCATCGGGTCCATCTTCACCGGCTCACCGGTGCTCTTGACCTCGTCAGCCGCCTGGGCGCCCAGCTCCGCGAGCTCGGTGCGCTTCTTCGCCCGGAAGCCGGCGATGTCGAGCATGAGCCTGCTGCGGTCGCCGGTCTCCCGGTGCACCGCGAGCCGGGTCAGCTCCTGAAGCGCCTCGAGCACCTCGCCGTCGCGTCCGACCAGCTTCTGCAGATCCCGGCCCGCGGAATCGCTGATGATCGAGACCGCGGCGCGGTCCGCCTCGACGTCCATGTCGATGTCGCCGTCGAGATCGGCGATGTCGAGAAGGCCCTCGAGGTAGTCGGCCGCGATCTCGCCCTCCTGCTCCAGGCGGGTTAGGGTGTCGCCACTCTCAGCGGCACCCTCGGTCGCGACAACGGTTCCGTCCGTCACGGATGGGCTCCTTCTTTACTTCTTGGTGGGGTGCTTGGGCCGCTGCTGACCCTTGCGCTGTCCGGACTTGGCCTGGCCCTGGCCGGAGCGGGCCCCGGAGGGCTTGCCCGACGCCTTGGCCCGGGCGGCCTGCTGGCCCTGCTGGCCGGACTTCGCCTGACCCTGCTGGGCCCCCGCAGCCTGCTTAGTCGACCCGGACCTGGTCGCTCCGGACTGCTTGGTGGCACCGGACTGCCGGGTGGAGCCCGTCGGCTGCGCCGAGGTCTCGGCCGCGTCCTTCTGCAGGCTCGTGGTCACCGGCTCGCTGTTGCCCGCGTCGACCGTCTGCGTGGTGGCCGCCGTGGAGGACTGGCGCTGCGCCTTGCTCTGCCGCTTCGGCTGCTGGCGGCGCGCCGTGGCACCGGCGCCGCTCTCCGCGGCGATCGTGTCGCTCTTGACCAGCGAGCCGTCCGCCTGGGGAGCGAGGCCCGCCTTGGCGAGACCGGTGATGAACTTGCGCTCGTTGTCGTTGCGGTCGGGGCCCTTCGAGACGATGGCCGCGATCATCTTCCGCTTGCGGCTGGACCGCACCTGCTCGTGCGTGGTGGCCGACTTCAGCAGCCGCTGGAGGAAGGCGTCCTGCGCCTTGCTGCCGGGCGTGGGGTTCTGGTTGATGACGTACATCTGCTGGCCCATGGTCCACACGTTGGTGGTCAGCCAGTAGACGAGGACACCGACCGGGAAGTTGATGCCCATGCCCATGAAGATCAGGGGGAAGACGTACATCAGCATCTTCTGCTGCTGCATGTACGGGGTCTTGACCGTCACGTCGACGTTCTTCGTCATCAGCTGGCGCTGCGTGTAGAACTGCGACGCGGACATCAGGATGATCATGGCGCCGGCGACGACACGGACGTCCATGAGGGAAGCGCCGAGGGCACCCACCTTGTCGGCGCTGTCCAGGAACTTCACGGCGAGCGGGGCGCCGAAGATGTGGGCCTGCCGGGCACTGTCGAGCAGCGACTGGTTGATGGCGCCGATCTTCGTGCCGTTCGCGATGCCGGCGAGCACGTGGTACAGGGCGAAGAAGAACGGCGACTGGGCGATGATCGGCAGGCACGAGGAGAGCGGGTTGGTACCCGTCTCCTTGTACAGCTTCATCATCTCTTCGGACTGTCGCTGCTTGTCGTTCTTGTAGCGCTCCTGGATCGCCTTCATCTTCGGCTGGAGCACCTGCATGTTGCGTGTCGACTTGATCTGCTTGACGAACAGCGGGATCAGGCAGATACGGATCAACACCACGAGGGACACGATGGACAGCCCCCAGGCCCACCCGGTGTCGGGGCCGAAGATCGCCCCGTACAGCGAGTGGAACTGGACGATGACCCACGAGACAGGCCAAGTGATAAAACTGAACAGACCTGCGATCGAGTCGAACATTCAGGCTCCTTGAGCGTGGGGCGAGGTCTCTGCGGCCGGACTGGAGGACGCCGGGTCTGACCCCGGTCCTCCGGAAGGCACGCCAGTCGCGGAGTGCCCGCTCTTTCTGCGCCACGCGTCACGCAGCGCTTCATGCCACCGCGGTCGCTTCCGCGGGGGAACATGATCCACACCACCCGGCGACCACGGATTGCACCGCAGGATGCGCCAGGCGGTAAGCGCCGTGCCCTTCACTGCACCGTGCCGGTCGATGGCCGTGTAGCCATAGTGCGAGCACGACGGGTAGTAGCGGCAGACCGGTCCCAGCAGGGGACTGATCGTCCACTGATACAGCTTGATCAGGGCAAGCAGTGGATACTTCATCGCACGCCCCTTCCCAGCAGCCGCTCGAGAGCGGCGTCCAGGTCTCGGGCCAGTTGTTCGTGGGACGCATCACCCGAACCGGGCAACGCTCGTACGACAACCAGGCTACCGGGGGGAAGTACGGACAGGCGTTCGCGGACGATGTGCCGTAGCTGACGCTTTACGCGCGTCCGTACGACGGCACCTCCGACAGCCTTGCTCACGACGAAACCCGCACGTACCGGGAAGGCACTCCCCCCCGGCGCGTGCGGGTCACGTTGACCGTTGCGCATGTGGACGACCAGCAGTGGCCGGCCGGCCCTGCGTCCTCGGCGGACCGCGGCCGCGAAGTCTTCGCGCCGCCTCAGCCGATGCTCGGTAGGCAGCACGTCACGACCTGTGGAAACTCAGGCGGACAGACGGGCGCGACCCTTGCCACGGCGGGACGCGAGGATCGCGCGGCCGGCACGGGTGCGCATCCGCAGCCTGAACCCGTGGGTCTTGGCGCGACGACGGTTGTTCGGCTGGAAGGTGCGCTTACTCACTCAGGGGCTCCAGAGAATGATGGGTGATGGCGGGACATCGTCTGGCTGTCACCGTGCGCCCACGAGTAGCAGCTCTCGTTCAACGCCCGAGTGCACCGCTTCACGATCACGATCCGTGATCTTTGCCCATCGGAGGCAGGCGGCAGCAGCCATCGACAACTCGACCTGGTCACGGTACGCGGCATTACGCCATCCGGTCAAACCAGCAGTATGCGCCCCCGCCACTGTGCACAGCCTGTGGACAACGACTTGAACCGCGCGGGTCGGCCTGACTACCGTGACCGAACTCCGGTTTCCTTATACCGGTCTTCCCATCCCGTCCCGAGAAGCGCACATTCGTGGGACCTGTGAGAGAGCGTGCCTCGTGGCTGACGTACCTGCCGATCTTGCCGCAGTGTGGCCGCGAGTGCTGGAGCAGCTTCTCAGGGAAGGCCAGCAGGGCGTAGAGAACAAGGACAAGCAGTGGATCGAGCGCTGCCAGCCGCTCGCCCTGGTCGCCGACACCGCCCTGCTCTCCGTCCCCAATGAATGGGGCAAGCGCGTCCTCGAGGGCCGTCTCGCACCCCTCATCAGCGAGACCCTGAGCCGCGAGTGCGGCCGCCCCATCCGGATCGCCATCACCGTCGACCCGTCGGCCGCGGAACCCGTGCCCCCCGCGCCGACCCCGGTGCCGCAGCCGCGCCACGGTGCGTACGACGACGGTTACGCGCACCTCGGACCGGACGACGCCATCCCCTCTGTACGGCCCGCGTACCCCGAGTACCAGCAGCGGCCGGAGCCCGGCGCCTGGCCGCGCAGCCAGGAGGAGCTGTCCTGGCAGCAGACGCGCCTGGGCGGCTACCAGGACGACCCGTACGGCGGCGGCCGTCCGCAGCAGCCGCAGCACGACTACCGCCGGCCGCCGGAGGACTACGGCAGGCCGGACGACGACTACGGACGCAAGGCCGACGACTACCGGCAGGCCGACTCCGACTACCGCTCGCCGCAGGACTCCGACTACCGCCAGCAGCCGGAGGGCGACTACCGCCAGAAGGAGAAGGACTACCGGCAGTCCGAGGGCGACTACCGGCAGCAGGACGGCGGCGAGTACCGCAAGCAGGAGAGCGACTACCGGCAGCAGGACAGTGAGTACCGCAAGCCCGAGAACGACTACCGCGGTCCGCAGGAGAGCGACTACCGGCGGCCGGACGGCGACTACCGGCAGCCCGAGAACGACTACCGTCCGCCGCCGGGCGACCGGGGTCCCTACGAGCCGTCCCGCCAGGACGCCGGCGGTCCCCGCGGGCTGCCCGAGCAGCAGCTCGGCCGGGGCCCCTCGGGTGCCCACGCCGGCCCCCCCTCGCACGGTGCGGGCGGCGTGCCGTCGCCCGGCGGCCCCGGCGGCC
>NZ_JAKGCV010000220.1 GCF_021556455.1 Streptomyces fuscigenes
CCGCGCCCTCCGGAACGCGGCCAGCGCTGCCGCCTCGCCGGGCTGCCCGCCGGGCAGGCCGGTGCGTCGGGCCGCGGCGCCGGACGGACCGGGACGGCCGGTGGCGTTTGCGTCTGCGATGCGTGCGAGATCGTGCAGGGCCCCGGCGAGGCGGGCGGCGTCGACCGCCTCGTAGGGGCCGGTGGTCTCTACGGGCTCACCCCGCAGCAGTCTCTCCGCGGCGTCCTCGTCGAGCCATCGGTCACGCTCGTCCGCCATCACATGTCTTTCTGCGTCCGCAGGCGCGAATGCGTCACACCTGCCGTCGCAGAGACGTCGGGCGGAGCCGTGCGCTGAAGCGGCACCCCGCCGAGCGCGCCGCCGCGACCCACGAGAGTGCGGGGGACGTCCCGTCCGCTTCCCGTGGCGGGTACGGCGCCCACGCGGTAGGCGGTCTCGACGGCCTGCCCCTCCAGCAGTTCGGCGAGCTTCTTCAGGCCGCGGTGCGCGGCGGTGCGCACCGCGCCGGGGCGCTTGCCGAGCGTCTCGGCGGCCGTCTTCGCGTCGAGCCCGACGACGACGCGAAGGACGACGGCCTCGGCCTGGTCCTGCGGGAGTTGGGCGATGAGGGCGAGCGTGCGGCCCGTGGCGAGAGCCTCCATGGCCTCGTCGGCGGTGTCGGAGTCGGCGGGCCGGCCGGCCAGTTCGCTCTCGTCGCCGCCGACGACGGGCCGCCGCCCCCGCATCCGCAGGTGGTCGAGAGCGCGATTGCGCGCGATGCGGGCGGCCCAGCCCCGGAACCGGTCGGCGTCGCCCTCGAAGGTGTCGAGGTCGCGGGCGATCTGCAGCCAGCCCTCCGAGGCCACGTCCTCGGCGTCGTAGTCCCCGACGAGCGTCCTGACATAGCCGAGCAGCCGCGGATGCACCGCGCGGTACACGGTACGGAAGGCGTCCTCGTCCCCGTCCCGTGCCGCCTGCACCGCGGCGGTCAGCTCCGCGTCATCCCCCAGCACAACCCACAACCCGTCCTGATCCGCAGCTGGTCACTGCCGCGCCGCCCCCACGCGTTTTGCACGCTACGGCCTTTTCGTGCCCGGCGTCCATGACTCGTACAAGACGCAACAACGTACTGCGGGGACCGGTGTGACAGAAACGGCCCCGGCGACGCTGAGAGGAGTGACGGGGTCGCTCTGCGGCTTCGCAAGGCGGTGGCCGGGGTCTCTCCTGTGGGGGGTGGCGGCTCCGGCCGCCGCTTCCCCGGGGAGGGGCCCGCCTCCCCCGGGGACACCCTCTCCCCTCCGTGCCTTTCCTCCGCGCGCTCTCGCGCGCGTTCCTGCGCCCGCCGCCGCCTTCGGCCCTCCCGCCCGCACCGCCGTGCGACGCGGTGCCCGGCGGCCGCCCGAGCGGGGAGCCCGGGCGGCCGCCCGGAGTCAGGACGCGGGCGGGGCCGTCGGCTGCGCCGGGGGCTGCGAGCCTTCGGGGGCCGTGGTGCCCGGCGACGACGTGCCGGGGGCCGGCGAGCTGGGCGCGGGCGTCACCACGGAGCCGGCGGAGGAGTCGATCCGGTCCGCGAGCGACGTGAACTGCTGCCAGCTCAGCGTGGGCCTGCCCGGCACCCACAGCCGCTGCGCCAGCGCGTTGAGCGGCATCCTGATCCCCGCGGCCACCTGGGCCGTGGTCTGGGCGTCGGGGACGTCGCCCCAGACGGCGAACCGCGCGCCGCGGATCTGCCCGTCGTAGCGGCTCGACTCGGGCGAGGTGCCGCGCATGACGAGCGGGCTCCACTGCTCGTAGATGCGCTGCCCGGTCGGGTAGGTGAAGCCGTTGGGCTGGCCGAGGACGTAGTAGAGGTACTCGTCGTTGAGGTTCATCATGACGCGTCCCTCCTTCAGGTACGTGACCGGCGGGATCTTCCCCGCCTCGCGGCCGGTCCAGTACTCGACCAGGAGCTTCTTGGACGGCTTGGCGATGCCGTCCGGGAACACGCCGTCGTTCCACACCCTCGGCTTCTTGCCGAGCTTCTCGACCACGGCGGCCCGCGCGTTGATCCAGTCGGTCGCCAGGTCCTGGACCGTGGCCTTCGGCCCGTACTTCTTGCGCGCGGCGGCGGCGAGCTGCGGGAACTTGGTCTGGGGGTCGGCGGCGGTCAGCGCCAGGTACTCGTCGCCGCCGATGTGCCAGTACGGGCCCGGGAACAGCTTCGCGTACTCGGTCAGCAACTGGTCCACGATCCGGGCGGATTCGGGGTTCGAGATGTCGACCGCGCCCTGGTACGTCGTGCCGGAGGCGTTGCGCAGCTGGATGCCGGGGTGCTGGTGGATGACCGCTGCCAGGTGTCCCGGCGAGTCGATCTCCGGGACGATCGTGATGTGCAGCCGGGTGGCGAGCGCGATGATCTGCCGGGTCTGCGCGATCGTCAGGTGCTGCTTGGAGACGATCTCCGGATGGCTCTTCGACTCGATGCTGAAGCCCTGGTCGTCCGAGAAGTGCAGCCCCAGCTCGTTGAGCTTCAGGTCGGCCATCTCCCGCAGCCGGTCCTCGATCCAGCTCGGCGGGTAGAACTTGCGGGCGATGTCCAGGTTCAGGCCGCGCTCGGGCTTGGCCGGCTGGTCGTGGACGACGCCCTCGGGCATCTCGCCGCCCGAGCGCACGGCCTGCTTGAGGGTGCGCGTGCCGTAGAAGACGCCGGACTGGTCCGGGCCGGTGACGACGACGCGGTCGCCGCTCGTGGTGAGGGTGTACGACTCGGCCGACCCGCCCCCGCCGAGCCGGAGCTCCACGTCGCCGGCGCGCGCGGCGGCCGTCCCCCGGTAGTGCAGCTTCAGCTCCTTGGCGATGAGCTGCCCCTCGTCGCTCAGCCCCTTTCCGGCCGCGCCGGAGGCGATGACGACGCCGCCGCCGGACGTGGGCCGCCAGCCGGGTCCGTGGGCGGCCGTGAAGCGGCGGACGGAGGGGATGGTCGCCGGCGCGCTGGACAGCGGGAAGCTGCGGGTGGGCGAGGGCGTCGCGGCCGACGACGTGGCGGGCGCCGAGCCGGTGCCACCGCCGCCGGAGGATCCGTCCTGGCAGGCGGTGAGGGTCAGCGCGCCGGCCACCACGGCCGCCGTCGCCGCGCCGACTGTGCTGCGCGGGTGCCACATGTTTCTGGTCCTCCTGATGCCGCCGGATGTTACGAGTGCGGGTGGTGCGGGTGGTGCCGGCCCTACGGGTGGTGCTGAGCCGGTCATGCGGGTGGTGCGGACTCACGGGTGGTGCGGGTCTAACGGGTGGTGCGGGTCTTACTGGTGGTGCGGGTGGTGCGGGTACGGAGCCGGGAGCCGGTCGTGCTGGTCGTGCTCGTCGTGCGTGTGGTGCCCGTGGTGCTCCGTGTCCGTCCGGCCGGGCGGGTGACGCGGTGTCACCGGGACCCCGGCCGTCCGCCGCCCGGTACCCGGTACCCGGTCGCGGGCCGTTCGTGCCAAGCCCGTCCGGTGGGCACCGACGGCGTTCGGGCCGTCCTGGTGCGAACCTGCCACGCCCTCGTCCACGGCGCATGTCGAAACTTCTTCGTACGAGTGAAAGAGTGTGCGCGCGTTTCCCGGTCGCGCCGCGTCTCGCTAGCGTCGGAGCCGTGGCAGCATCGGCCCGTCGCGCCGACGGCCCTCCCGCCGCCGCACTGCGGCGCGTCCCGCGTCCCCCGCACACCCCGCAGCCGTCCGTCCCCCCGTCCCCCGGTCCCGGCCGCCCGCCGCGCCGCGTCCCGCCGCCCACGAGGAGCCCCCGCTGTCCCGCGAGGAGTCAGGGCTGCGCCGTTTCAACGGCGCCCCCGCAGACACCGTCCACGAGGCCCTGCTGACGTGCTGCGGCAGCGAGCGCTGGGCCCGCCGGATCGCCGACCACAGACCGTACCCCGACATCGCGGCGCTGCTGGCCGCGGCCGACGAGGCCGCCTACGACCTCTCCCCCGGCGACCTGGGCGAGGCCCTGGCGGCCGAGTCCGCGGCCGGCCGGTGCGCGCGGGCCTCCGGCCGGGCGGTGCCGCCGGCCGCGCTGACGGCGCTGCGCGCCGCGTTCGCCGCGTACGAGGCGAGCTTCGGCCACACCTTCGTCATCAGCCTGGAGGGGGTCTCGCCCGACGAGTACCTCGACCAGGTGCTCGCCGGCATCAGGACCCGCCTCGGCAACGACCCGGAGGAGGAGCGGATCGTCGCGGCCGACGAGCTGCGCCGGCTCGGCCGTACCCGCCTGCGGACGCTGCTGGCCGCCGGCGCCACGCCCGCGGGCGGCACGGGCCCGGCCGGGCGTACGGGTGACACGGGGACCGCCGCCGGCACGGTCCCGGGCGCGCGCGGCCGCCCCGCCGGGGCCCGGGCGCCCGGGGCCGCGCCCGAAATGCGGCACCCGCGGTGATCCGCCCGGCTGCGGTAGCCCGTACGTGGCAGATTGACTGCGGGTTCGATCACACCCGGACCCCCGGGGCGTGGGCACCGACAACTCGTCGCTAACATGGCCGGGGCCGGTGGACCGTACCCGGCCGGGCGCGACCGACACCACTGTGCTTGACCAAGTAGAAGATGGCGGCCGGCCCCGATCCCCGCTTCCGGAGGGTTTTTCCGTGCCGGCTGGAACGTTGTACCGCGGCCGGGAAGGCATGTGGTCGTGGGTGGCTCACCGAGTCACCGGTGTCCTCATCTTCTTCTTCCTGTTCGTACACGTGCTGGACACCGCTCTCGTCCGTGTCTCCCCCGAGGCCTACGACCACGTCGTGGCGACCTACAAGAACCCTGTCGTCGCGGTGCTTGAGTACGGCCTGGTGGCCGCCATCCTCTTCCACGCACTGAACGGCCTGCGCGTGATCGCGGTGGACTTCTGGTCCCAGGGCCCGCGCTACCAGAAGCAGATGCTGTGGTCCGCCGTCGTCGTGTGGCTGGTGCTGATGATCGGCGCCCTCTACCCGGTGCTCGGCCACGCATTCCGTCAAGTGTTCGGGAGCTAGTGACCCATGTCCGCAGACACCACTTCCGCGGCCGGCTCCTCGATCGGCGAGGTCGAGGGCGCGAGCCTGTTCGACGTCGACCACCCGGCCCCGTTCATCGAGGCGCCCCGCGCCCGCACCCGCAAGACCCCGAAGTCGACCCGCGGCAACTTCGAGATGGTCGCCTGGCTGTTCATGCGGCTGTCCGGCATCGTGCTGGTCGTCCTGGTCCTCGGCCACCTGCTGATCCAGCTCGTGCTGGACGGCGGCGTGTCCAAGATCGGCTTCGCCTTCGTGGCGGGCCGCTGGGCCAATCCGTTCTGGCAGATCTGGGACCTGGCGATGCTGTGGCTCGCCATGCTGCACGGCTGCAACGGCCTGCGTACCGTGGTGAACGACTACGCGGAGCGCCACGCCACCCGGATGTGGCTGAAGGGCCTGCTCTACGCGGCCACCATCTGGACCGTCCTGCTGGGCACGCTGGTGATCTTCACCTTCGACCCGAACATCCGCTAGAGCCGGGGCTGACGACACCCATGAAGATCCACAAGTACGACACCGTCATCGTCGGCGCCGGCGGCGCCGGCATGCGCGCGGCCATCGAGGCCACGAAGCGCAGCCGCACCGCCGTCCTGACCAAGCTGTACCCGACCAGGTCGCACACCGGCGCGGCGCAGGGCGGCATGGCCGCCGCCCTCGCGAACGTCGAGGACGACAACTGGGAGTGGCACACCTTCGACACGATCAAGGGCGGCGACTACCTGGTCGACCAGGACGCCGCCGAGATCCTCGCGAAGGAGGCCATCGACGCGGTCCTCGACCTGGAGAAGATGGGCCTGCCCTTCAACAGGACGCCCGAGGGCAACATCGACCAGCGCCGGTTCGGCGGGCACTCCCGCAACCACGGCGAGGCCCCCGTGCGCCGCTCCTGCTACGCGGCGGACCGCACCGGCCACATGATCCTCCAGACGCTCTACCAGAACTGCGTCAAGGAGGGCGTGGAGTTCTTCAACGAGTTCTACGTCCTGGACCAGATCATGGTCGAGGTCGACGGCGTGAAGAAGTCCGCGGGCGTCGTGGCGTACGAGCTGGCCACCGGCGAGATCCACGTCTTCCAGGCGAAGGCCGTGATCTACGCGTCCGGCGGCACCGGCAAGTTCTTCAAGGTCACGTCGAACGCGCACACCCTCACCGGTGACGGCCAGGCGGCCTGCTACCGGCGCGGTCTGCCGCTGGAGGACATGGAGTTCTTCCAGTTCCACCCGACGGGCATCTGGCGCATGGGCATCCTGCTCACGGAGGGCGCCCGCGGCGAGGGCGGCATCCTGCGCAACAAGGACGGCGAGCGCTTCATGGAGAAGTACGCGCCCGTCATGAAGGACCTCGCCTCGCGCGACGTCGTCTCCCGGTCCATCTACACGGAGATCCGGGAGGGCCGCGGCTGCGGTCCCGCCGGCGACCACGTGTACCTCGACCTGACGCACCTGCCGCCGGAGCAGCTCGACGCCAAGCTGCCCGACATCACCGAGTTCGCGCGCACCTACCTCGGCATCGAGCCCTACACGGACCCGATCCCGATCCAGCCGACCGCGCACTACGCGATGGGCGGCATCCCCACCAACGTGATGGGCGAGGTCCTCGCCGACAACACCACGGTGGTGCCCGGCCTGTACGCGGCCGGCGAGGTCGCCTGCGTCTCCGTGCACGGCGCCAACCGCCTCGGCACGAACTCGCTGCTCGACATCAACGTCTTCGGCCGCCGCTCGGGCATCGCCGCCGCCGAGTACGCCGCGAAGAACGACTTCGTCGAGCTGCCGGAGGACCCCGAGACCTTCGTGCTCGCCCAGGTCGAGCGGCTCCTGAACTCCACGGGCAAGGAGCGCGTCGCCGCGCTCCGCACCGAGCTCCAGGAGTGCATGGACGCCAACGTGATGGTCTTCCGCACCGAGCAGACCATCAAGACGGCGGTCGAGCGGATCTCCGAGCTGCGCGAGCGCTACCAGCACGTGGCGATCCAGGACAAGGGCAAGCGGTTCAACACGGACCTGCTGGAGGCCGTCGAGCTGGGCAACCTGCTCGACCTGGCCGAGGTCATGGCCGTGTCGGCGCTGGCCCGCAAGGAGTCCCGCGGCGGTCACTACCGCGAGGACTTCCCGAACCGTGACGATGTGAACTTCATGCGCCACACGATGGCGTACCGCGAGGTCGGCGACGACGGCATCGAGTCCATCCGGCTCGACTACAAGCCGGTCGTCCAGACCCGCTACCAGCCGATGGAGCGTAAGTACTGATGGCTACCCCGACCATGGACCGGGTGGAGGCGGGCTCCGCGGCCTCCGACCACCTGCTCACCGTCACGTTCCGGATCCGCCGCTTCAACCCCGAGGTCTCGGACGAGTCGACCTGGCAGGACTTCCAGATCGACATCGACCCGAAGGAGCGCGTGCTCGACGGGCTCCACAAGATCAAGTGGGAGCTCGACGGTTCGCTGACGTTCCGGCGCTCCTGCGCCCACGGCGTCTGCGGCTCCGACGCGATGCGGATCAACGGCAAGAACCGCCTCGCCTGCAAGACCCTGATCAAGGACATCGTCGCGCTGGACAAGACGGGCGCGGCGGCCAAGCCCATCACGATCGAGGCCATAAAGGGCCTGACGGTCCTCAAGGACCTGGTCGTGGACATGGAGCCGTTCTTCCAGGCGTACCGCGACGTCATGCCGTTCCTCGTCACCACGGGCAACGAGCCGACGCGCGAGCGGTACCAGTCCGCCGAGGACCGCGAGCGCTTCGACGACACCACCAAGTGCATCCTGTGCGCCGCGTGCACGTCGTCCTGCCCGGTGTTCTGGAACGACGGGCAGTACTTCGGCCCGGCCGCGATCGTCAACGCGCACCGCTTCATCTTCGACTCGCGCGACGAGGCCGGCGAGCAGCGCCTGGAGATCCTCAACGACCGTGACGGCGTGTGGCGTTGCCGCACGACCTTCAACTGCACGGACGCCTGCCCGCGCGGCATCGAGGTCACCAAGGCCATCCAGGAGGTCAAGCGGGCGCTGATCACGCGCCGGTTCTGACCCCCCGCCGGACCGCCGGAGAACCCGCGCCCGCCCCTGCGTGCACCGCACGCCGGGGCGGGCGTTTTCTGTGCCAGGATTCGCCCACGAGCACATGGTCGCGACCGCATGGGGAGGCGGAAGAAGCATGAGCGAGCCCAATCCGTACGCGAAGGACGGGCCGGTGGGCGGGCCTGGCGGCGCGGGCGGCCCTTCCGGCCCCCTCGGGCCCGCGGGCCAGGCACCGGGCCCCGGTTGGGGGCCCCCGCCGCAGGGGCCGGCGTACGGGTACCCCGGGGCCGGTCCGGCCCTCGGGTACGGGTACCCCGGGGCCGGTCCGGCCCCGGCCCATCCCCCGCAGTTCCCCGGCTACGGCTATCCGGGAGCCCCCGAAGGGCCGGGCGCCGGGCTGGAGCCGACCGCGCTCGCCGGCGGATCCCCGCTGGTGGCGATCGGGGACATCACGGTCCTCAACACCGGCTCGATCGTGACCCCTTCGGGCACGCTGCCGCTGCGCGGCGCGGTGTGGAACGCCACGGACCTCTCGCGCACCGAGCAGCGGATCCCCAGCCACGCGATCGTGCTGGCCGTCGTCTTCTTCGTCTTCTGCTTCCTGGGCCTGCTGTTCCTGCTGATGAAGGAGAAGTCGACCACGGGCTTCATCCAGGTCACCGTGAACAGCGGCGGCAAGCACCACTCGACGATGGTGCCGGCGACGGACCCCCTGACGTTCCAGCACGTGATGGCTCAGATCGCCTACGCGCGCTCGATCAGCGTCTGAGGGGCGGGGCCCCGGGCCGCGCGGGAGCCGGGCGGGAGCTGGGCGGGACGCGAGCGGACGAGGCTGGAGCCGGGCGGGAGCCGGGCGGGACGCGAGCGGACGAGGCTGGAGCGGGGCGGGAGCGGGGCGGGGCATGAGCGGACGGGCATGAGCGGCGTCCGCTTCCCGGGGCCGCGGAGTCCCCGTCGCGGGCCGGCGCACGGGCCTCGGTCTCGTGGCG
>NZ_JAKGCV010000221.1 GCF_021556455.1 Streptomyces fuscigenes
CGCGGCGGCCGGCTCAGCGCGTGAGCGCGGCGCGGGCCGCGCGCTTCGACGCCTTCGCCCACACCCGGGGCAGCTCGCGCTCGCAGGCGCGGGCGCGCTCCTCCTCCCCCGCGTACAGCAGGCCCCAGGTGAAACCGGCCTCGCCGGCGGCCTGGGCCTGTACGGCGATGGCGCGGACGGTGTCGCGGGCCACGACGGCGTCCTGGTGCTCCCCGAGCAGCTGCTGCACCTTCTTGATGCGCCGCGCGAACCGCTTCGCCGGCCGCCCGACGCCCGGCACGGCGGCCTCCGCCGCGTACCGCACCCGCTTGGCGGCCTTGCGGGCGCTGTGCAGCGCGAGGTCGCGCTCCTCGCCGGGCGGCAGCGCGAGCGCGTGCTCGATCCGGCCCGAGAGCCTCGCGTACTCCTTCAGGACGGCCCTGGACAGGGTGGCGCGCGGCGCGGCCGCCGCGGCCCTGCGCAGCGGCGGATCCGCGAGCAGGGCCTCCAGCGAGCGCAGCAGCGCGAGGTGGCACTCGCCGTCGAGCGTGGCGAGGCTGCGGTCGTGGGAGCGCGTGCCGCTCGTGGTCGTCCACAGGCGCAGCCGGGCCTCCACCGGGCCGAGCAGCAGGGCGGCGGGCACGGCGCCGACGCGTTCGCGCAGATGCGCGGCGAGCACCTCGTTGTCGCGCTCGGCGCCGAGCTCGGCGCCGAGCCTGCGCAGCTCCTCGCCGACCGGGTCGGTGACGGAGCGGTCCAGGACCGAACGGTAGCTGCGCAGCGCCGAGCGCAGCCGGCGGGCCGCCACCCGCATCTGGTGCACGGAGTCCGGCAGGCCGCGGCGCACGGCGGGATCGAGCGCGGCGACCGCCTCGGCCTGCTCGCGCAGGTACGCCAGCAGGTACTCCCCCGCGGAGCCCTTCTTCGCCCGTGGGGGACGCGCGGGCTCCGGCCGGGGCGAGGGCCCCGGGCCGGTCTCCGCGAGCGCGCGCGCCAGCTTGGAGCCGGTGGGCGCGGGCCGCAGGCCGGCCTTGCGCAGCTTGCGCTCCACCGCGTCCAGGACGGCGGGGTCGGCGCCCGGGGCCAGCTCCGCCTCGACCTCGCTCCACGCGGCGGCCCGCCCGGCGGGGCCCTCCAGGCGCTCGGCGCGTACGGCGTCGACCGCCATCTCGACCAGCTCGGTACCGTCCGTGCCGAGCAGCCGGGTGATCGAGCGCGAGGTGACCAGGCGGACGACCGGTACGACGTCGGCGCCCAGCGTGCGCGAGCGCACCAGCCGGGCCAGCTCGGCCGGGAGCCGCTCCGAGAGCGGCGCGTGCAGCTCGTCGCGGACGCCCGCGGCGACCGGGAACTTCAGGTGCCAGCCCTCGTCGTGGCCCCCCTCGCGGCGGCGGAGGGTGACGTGCGCGGCGGCGAGCCGCAGGTCGGGGGTGTCGTGGTACACGGCGTCGAGTTCGACGGTGCCCTCGGCGCGCACCGCGCCGACGCCCGCCGCACCCGACAGATCGGGCAGGACGGGAGGGCCGTCCTGCGCGCCGCGGACGGGAAGCACGTACTTGCGTTCTACCTCGCGTGTGGTGTCCGCCATACATCGCGTGTAACCGGGAAGGGCCGCACCTAAGCGCCTGGTGCGCCGGTGCGGCCCTTCCGCGTGGTCATCGCGGGGCCGCGGGGCCCCTCGTCGCGGGCGTCATGCCCTTATCGGCCGCTGCACCCGGATGGACTGCAGCAACCCCACCGCTATCCACACGGCGAACATCGAGCTGCCGCCGTAGGAGACGAACGGGAGCGGC
The DNA here is from genome assembly GCF_021556455.1 of Streptomyces fuscigenes. Lineage (GTDB taxonomy): Bacteria > Actinomycetota > Actinomycetes > Streptomycetales > Streptomycetaceae > Streptomyces > Streptomyces fuscigenes. Next base: position 1,773 of record NZ_JAKGCV010000221.1, read on the forward strand.
AGGCCGGCGACCGGCATGATGCCGAGCGTCATGCCGATGTTCTCGAACGCCTGGAACGCGAACCAGGCGATGATCCCGGCCGCGACGACCGTGCCGTACAGCTCGCTCGTCTCGCGGGCGATGCGGCAGGCGCGCCACAGCACGACGCCGAGCAGCAGCAGTATCAGGCCGGCACCGACGAAGCCGAGCTCCTCGCCGGCGACCGTGAAGACGAAGTCCGTCTGCTGCTCGGGGACGAACTGGCCGGTGGTCTGCGAGCCGTGGAAGAGGCCCTTGCCGAGCAGCCCGCCCGAGCCGATCGCGATGCGGGCCTGGTTGGTGTTGTAGCCGACGCCCGCCGGGTCGAGGTCCGGGTTGGCGAACGCGGCGAACCGGTTGATCTGGTACTGGTCCAGGATGCCGAGCGCGGTGATCGCCACCGCCCCGACGACGCCCGCCCCGATCAGCCCGAAGATCCACCGCTTGGGCGCGCCCGAGGCCAGCAGGCAGCCCAGCACGATGACGGCCATGACCATCACGGACCCGAGGTCCGGCATCAGCATGACGACGGCCATCGGCACGAGCGCCAGGCCCAGGGCCTTGGCGACGGTGCGGTGGTCGGGGTGCTCGGTGTCGCCGGCGTCGACCCGCGACGCGAGGATCATCGCCATCCCGAGCAGGATGGTGATCTTGGCGAACTCGGAGGGCTGGACCGAGAAGCCGCCGCCGATCACGATCCACGAGTGCGCGCCGTTGATGGTGGAGCCGAGGGGGGTCAGCACGGCCAGCATCAGCAGGATCGACAGGCCGTAGAGGATCGGCACCGCGCCGCGCAGGGTGCGGTGGCCGAGCCACATGACCGCGATCATCAGGCCGAGCCCGATGCCGGTGTTCATCAGGTGGCGGGCGAGGAAGAAGTACGGGTCGCCACCGTTGAGCGCGGTCCGGTTGCGCGTCGCGGAGTACACCAGCATGGAGCCGATGAGCGAGAGGAGGACCGCGGAGAGCAGCAGCGGCCAGTCCAGCTTGCGCAGGACGGAGTCGCGGGCCGCCAGCCGCGACCAGCCGGTGCGGCGGGGGCCGTACCCGGAGACCGAGAAACCACTGGTGCCGGCCATGGCTTCAGTCCCTCCGTGTCGTGGTCGCGGGCAGGCCCGCCGCCAGTTGCTGGTTGCCGCCGCCGGTGTCGCCGGTCGGCTGCGCCGGCGGCTGGGACGGGTTCGTGGTGGTGGTGCCGGGGCTCGACGACGCGTTCGGGTCGACGGGCTCCTTCTTCTTCGGCACCTTGTAGGGCTTGAGGACCGGGGCGTCGATCGAGCCGTCCGACTGGATCTTCGGCAGCGCGGTCACCGGCTTCGGCAGGATGCCGGCCTTCGGGTCGATCGAGCCGTCGGCCCCGATGCCGTACATGGCCTCGTAGATCTTGCGGACGGCGGGGCCGGCCGAGCCGGAGCCCGTACCGCCCTGCGAGATCGTCATGATCACCGCGTAGTCCTTGGTGTACGTCGCGAGCCAGCCGGTGGACTGCTTGCCGGCGACCTCGGCCGTGCCCGTCTTCGCGTGCAGGGCGATCTTGTCCTGCGGCCAGCCACCGAACTGCCAGGCGGCCGTGCCGCTCGTGACGACGCCTTCGAGCGCCTTGTTGATGTACGAGATCGTCTTCTTGGTGTCCGGCAGGTGCCCGCTGACCTTGGGCCGGATCGGCGAGACCTTCTTGCCGTCGGCGCTGACGACGGCCTTGCCGATGCTGGGCTGGTACATCGTGCCGCCGTTGGCGATCGCCGAGTACATGACGGCTTCCTGGATCGGGGTGAGCAGCGTGTCGCCCTGCCCGATCGCGTAGTTCAGCGAGTCACCGGGGCGGATCTGGTAGCCGTCCTTGCAGTTCTCGAACTCGATCTGCTGGACGTACGAGCCGTTCTTCTTGCCGTCCTTGCACCAGGCGACCTTGTTGGCGTCCCAGTAGTTCTGCTTCCACGTGCGGTCGGGGACGCGGCCGGTGACCTCGTTGGGCAGGTCGATGCCGGTCTTCTTGCCGAGGCCGAACGCGTGCGCGGTCTTGAAGAACCAGTCCTTCGGGTGCTTCGGGTTGATCCCGCCGTCCTTCTTCCACTGGTCGTAGGCCAGGTCGTAGAAGACGGTGTCGCAGGAGACCTCCAGCGCCTTGGCGATGGAGATGTCGCCGTAGTTCTCGCCCTCGAAGTTCTTGAACTCCCGGCCGCCGACGGTCATCGAGGACGTGCAGGGATAGCCGCCGTCCGGCTCGTACCCGGCGTTGATGGCGGCACTGGTGGAGATGACCTTGAACGTCGAGCCGGGCGCCGACTCGCCCTGCGTCGCCCGGTTCAGGAGCGGGTAGTTCGACTTCTTGTTCGTGAGGTTCGCGTACTCGGTGGACGAGATGCCGCCGGTCCACACGTTGGGGTTGTACGTGGGGTTGCTGGCCATCGCGATGACCCGGCCGGTGTGGACGTCCATGACGACGGCCGCGCCCGAGTCGGCCTTGAAGTTCTCGTGCGTGACGGGGTCGTACTGCTTGCGCAGGCCCTTCATCGCCGCGTCGAGTTCCTTCTCGGTGAGCGCCTGGACCCGCGAGTCGATGCTCGTGACCAGGTTGCTGCCGGCCTGCGCGGGAGTGGCGCCCGCCTTGCCGATGACGCGGCCCAGGTTGTCGACCTCGTAGCGGGTGACGCCCGACTTGCCGCGCAACTGCTGGTCGTACTGGCTCTCCAGGCCGGCCCGGCCCACGCTGTCGGAACGCAGCAGCGGGTTGTCCGTCTCCTCCGAGGCGGCGACCTCCTTGTCCGTGACCGGGCCGAGGTAGCCGAGGGCCTGGGCGGCGTTCACACCGACGGGGCCGGGGTAGCTGCGCACGGCCGTCGGCTCGGCGGTGATGCCGGGGAAGTCCTCGCGCCGCTCCATGATCTGCAGGGCCTGCTGGGTGGTGGCCTTGTCCGTGATCGGGATGGGCTGGTAGGGCGAGCCGTTCCAGCAGGGCTGGGGCGTCTTCGCGTCGCACAGCCGGACCTTGTCGACGGCGTCGGACGGGGCGATGCCGAGGACGCCGGCGAGCCGGCTGAGCACCGCGCGGCCGTCGTCGGGCTGCTTGAGCAGTTCGGTGCGGCTGGCGGACACCACGAGGCGGGTCTCGTTGTCGGCGAGGGGCACGCCCCGGTCGTCGACGATGGAACCGCGCACCGCGGGCTGCACGACCTGCTGCACGTGGTTGTTGTCGGCCTCCTGCGTGTACTGCTGGCCGTTGCGGATCTGCAGGTACCAAAGGCGCCCGCCGAGTGTGAGCAGGAGCGAGAAGACGAGGATCTGGATGACGATCACCCGGACCTTCACCCGAGGAGTCCTGCCGGTCTCGGGAATGTTGCTCACAGTCGCTTGACCCCCTTGATACGTCCCGCCTTGGCCGCGCGGTTGCGGGCGGCCCGTACGCGCAGTCCGCCGCGCTGCCCGCCGATCCTCAGCCCCGTGCCGGAGCCGATCCAGCTCGCGGCGACGTCGGCGCCGGCCCCCGCGCCGCCGCCCTTCTGCGACTCGGCGAGCGGATCGTTGTCCGCCTTCCGCGCCAGAGCCATGATCCACGGCACGGTGAACGGCGCGAGCAGCAGGTCGTAGACCGCGGAGGTGAACAGCAGCCCGCCGAGGCCGACGTGGCGGGCCGCGGTGTCGCCGACGAGCGCGCCGACGCCCGCGTACAGCAGCGTCGAGCCGAGGGCCGCGCAGACGACGGCGAGCATCGGCGCGAGCGCCGATCTCATCTGGCCCTTCTCCGGGCGCACGAGACCCGCCAGGTAGCCGATCACGCACAGCACGAGCGCGTAGCGCCCGGCCGCGTGGTCGGCGGGCGGAGCGAGGTCCGTCAGCAGGCCCGCGCCGAAGCCGATGAGCGCGCCGCCGATGTGCCCGTAGACGAACGCGAGGGCCAGCACGACGAGCAGCATCAGGTCGGGCACGGCGCCCGGCAGATGCAGTCTCGCCAGGACGGACACCTGGAGGACCAGGGCGACCACGACGAGCGCCGCCGAGAGCAGGATCCGGTTGATGCGCATGGAGCGGCTCTATTCCTAGTCTTCGGTGTTCCCGGCGTTGGCGTTTGCGTCGGCGTTCGCGTTCGGGTCGGGCAGCGCGCCGTCGTCGTCGGTGCTCCGGCCGTCGCCCTGGCCGGTGGCCTGGTCGTCCCCCGTGCCCTGTCCGTCGCCCGTGCCCTGTCCGTCGCCCTGGCCGGCGGCGCCGGACGGCGTGACCGTGACGGTGACCGTCGGGGTGGGCTTCGCGTGCGGCTTCGGCGGCAGGACCGTGTCCCGCGGGTTCTGGCGCGGCGCCTGGACGACGATGCCGACGACGTCGAGCTTGGTGAAGCCGACGAACGGCTGGACGTAGACCGTCCGCGTCAGATCGCCGCCCGACGGGTCGACACGGACGACCCGGCCCACCGGCACACCCGGCACGAACGGCTGGTCCTTGCTGGAGCCGAAGGTGACCAGCCGGTCGCCGACCTTGACCTTCGCCTTCGCGTTGAGCAGCTGGACGGAGATCGGCCGGTCGCCCTGGCCGGTGGCGAAGCCCAGCTCGTCGGAGTTCTCCATCCGCGTACCGACCGTGAAGTCCGGGTCGTTGGCGAGCAGGACCGTGGACGTGCTCGGGCCGACCGTGGTGACCCGGCCGACGAGGCCGTCGCCGTTGAGGACGGTCATGTCGCGCTTGATGCCGTCGCGGGAGCCGATGTCGAGGGTCACCGTCCAGGAGAAGCCCTGTGCCGCTCCTATGGCGACGACCTGAGCGCCCTTCACCCCGTACTGGCCGGCGCCCGCCACCTTCAGGATCTTGTCGAGCTCCTGGGCCTTGTTGCGGTTCTGGTCGTCGCTGCCGAGCTCGCGCCGCAGCTTCGCGTTCTCCTGCTGCAGGGCGGTGATGTGGTTGTGCCGGGTGTTCGAGTCCCGTACCGCACTTATGGCGTTGCCCACCGGATCGACCGCGCCCGCCACACCGTTCTCCACGGGGCCCAGGGCGGCGGCGGCCGCGTGGCGCGCCCCGTCCACCGGTGAGTTCTCTCCCCCGCGGATGTCGACGGTGATCAGGGCGAACGCGACGACAATCAGCAGCACCAGGAGCAGCCGGCTCTCCTTTGTGTCCCTCACGTGCGGCGGCCGTGCCTTCCTCGTAGGAATGTCTCTGCCTGTGTATCAACGACCCGCCGCACGGCGCGGCAGCGGCCGTGCGGCGGATTTCCGCTGAACTTCCGGTCACCGCCCGCGAGCGCGCGCCGGGACCGGCGGGCGGTCAGCGGCGCGGCTGGGCGTCCAGGACCTGCTGGAGGGCCTCGAACTCCTCGACACACTTGCCGGAACCGAGCGCCACCGAGTCCAGCGGGTTCTCCGCGATGTGGATCGGCATGCCGGTCTCGCGGCGCAGCCGTTCGTCCAGGCCGCGCAGCAGCGCGCCGCCGCCGGTGAGCACGATCCCGCGGTCCATCACGTCGCCGGAGAGCTCGGGCGGGCACTTGTCGAGCGTCGTCTTGACGGCGTCGACGATCGCGTTGACGGGCTCCTCGATGGCCTTGCGGACCTCGGCGGCGGAGATGACGACGGTCTTCGGGAGGCCGGAGACCAGGTCGCGGCCGCGGATCTCCGTGTGCTCGTCCTTCTCCAGGTCGTACGCGGACCCGATGGTGATCTTGATGCTCTCGGCGGTCCGCTCGCCGAGCAGGAGCGAGTACTCCTTCTTGATGTGCTGGATGATCGCGTTGTCGAGTTCGTCGCCGGCGACCCGGATGGACTGCGCGGTGACGATGCCGCCGAGGGAGATGACGGCGACCTCGGTGGTGCCGCCGCCGATGTCGACGACCATGTTGCCGGTGGCCTCGTGGACCGGCAGCCCGGAGCCGATGGCCGCGGCCATGGGCTCCTCGATGATGTGCACCTGGCGCGCGCCCGCCTGGGTGGACGCCTCGATGACGGCACGGCGCTCGACTCCGGTGATGCCGGAGGGCACGCAGATGACGACGCGGGGCCGGGCGAGGTAGCGGCGCTTGTGGATCTTCAGGATGAAGTACCTGAGCATGCGCTCGGTGATCTCGAAGTCCGCGATCACGCCGTCTTTCAGGGGCCGTACGGCAACGATGTTGCCGGGCGTGCGGCCGATCATCTTCTTCGCCTCGGCACCGACCGCGAGAATGCCGCCGGTGTTGGTGTTGATGGCGACGACGGACGGCTCGTTGAGTACGATCCCCCGGCCTCTGACGTACACCAGCGTGTTGGCGGTCCCGAGGTCGACAGCCATGTCACGGCCGATGAACGACATCTTGTTCCCCATGAGGATGCGTCTGGCCTTCCCAATCGAAGCTTGAGGGCTTTTCAGGACGGCGAGGTGGGTGGTGGAGCACGCGAAGCCGGAGGCTTGCTGGGCTTGAGCTCATCGTAGTGCCGTCAACCCCGGATCGGCGCGGTGGCCCACCTCGGTAAGGGTGACGATGTGTCTCGGCGATGCGTTCCCGGAAGCGGGCGAGACATTCCCTCGGGCGACCGAATTCCTCCGGTCGCCCCAGGCCGACAGGCTATTCGGCTGACAGCCGCTCAGGAAAGTCCGGGAAAGAAAATCTTCAGTTCCCGAATGGCGGACTCCTCGGAGTCCGAAGCATGGATCAGGTTTTCCCGGACAATGGTGCCGAAGTCCCCCCGGATGGAGCCGGGCGCCGCGGCGATCGGGTCGGTGGGACCGGCCAGCGCGCGCACACCCTCGATGACCCGCTCCCCCTCGACGACGAGCGCGACGACCGGACCCGAGGCCATGAACTCGACCAGCGGCTCGTAGAACGGCTTGCCCTTGTGCTCGCCGTAGTGCTGCTCCAGCGTCTCCTGGTCGAGGCTGCGCAGGTCCATGGCGGCGAGGCTCCAGCCGGCCTTGCGCTCGATCCGTCCGATGACCTCGCCGACGAGGTGGCGCCGTACGGCGTCCGGCTTGAGGAGGACGAGGGTGCGCTGGGTCGTCATGCTGCGGGCTCCTTGGATGGCGGGTGACACTGATGCAACGGTGCTGCGAGGCTACCGGTGCTGCTCGGACCGCTCACACTCGGCCGTGCGGGTGACCGTGCGGTGTCCGTACGGCGTACGGGCGGCATGCCGCGGGTACGGCGCGGAGCCCGGCACCGCACCCGCCGCGGGTGCGCTACTCGGATGCCGCGGCGCCACCGCCGCGCGCGCCGCTCGGCGCGGAGGCGCCG
>NZ_JAKGCV010000222.1 GCF_021556455.1 Streptomyces fuscigenes
CGGCACCCCGAAGTTCGGGTCCAGCAGGGCCCGCCACAGCACCGAGACGGCCGTCACCGACAGCAGCAGGGGCACGAAGAAGATCGCGGCGAGCACGGCACGTCCGCCGGCGGCTCGCCACCGGGGCCCGGAGAGCTGGGCGCCGGGGCGCCTCAGTGCGTCGCGAGGCGGAAACTCATGCGGCCGAAACTGACCTGGTCGCCGTCGGCGACGACCGTCGTCGTGATCACACGCCGGCCGTTGACGGTCGTGCCGTTGGTCGAGCCGAGGTCGCGCAGGACCCACAGCCCGTCCCGCATGCTCAGCTCGGCGTGGTGCCGCGAGACCGTGTCGTGGGTGAGGCGCAGCCCGTTGGCCGGATCCCGCCCGATCCGCAGCGGGAAGGGCCCGGGCTGGGGCAGCAGCAGCTTCGGCAGCCGCTCCGCCTGCCACGCCGTGCGCAGTCGCAGCGAGAAGGCCGACAGCCGGCCCACGGCGCCGAACAGCCGCCGGGACAACCGGCCTTCGCTCTCCAGATCCGCCGTCAGGAGCTTCAGTTCGTCCGCCCTGCGGGCCGCGAGCACCAGGTCCATCCGGCGCAGGAACGTGTCCTGGGACAGCTTGCCCGCCGCCACGCCCTCCCGCAGCACCGCGAGGACGCGGTCGCGCTCGGCGTCGGAGGGCCGTGCCGGGTACACGGGTTGGTCGAAGGAGGACGTCACACAGCAGATTGTCGGGCCGACACGCCGTGGGTGTCCAGACGGGTCGCGGCCGGGGCGGGGCCCGGCGGGCCGCGCCCGCGACGAGGAACCCGCGTCCTTTCGGCGCGCTGCCCCCGCGCCGGGCCCCGCGACTTGTCACCATGGAGGCGACCGTGACGTGCGGACGGACGAGGGGGACCTGTGCAGTTCGAGGTGTGGGCGCCGAAGGCCGAGGACCGGGTCGTGCTGCGGCTCGACGGCGAAGACCTGCCGATGCGGCGGGACGTGTCCAGGGACGGCTGGTGGACGGTGGACGCGCGGGCGCGGCCCGGCAGCCGGTACGGGTTCTCGCTGGACGGCGGCCCCGTCCTGCCCGACCCGCGCTCGCGCCGCCAGCCGGACGGGCCCGACGGCCCGAGCGCGGTGGTCGGGCCGGAGACGTACGAACGGCGGGTGGCGTGGCCCGGCCGGGCGTTGCCGGGGGCCGTCCTCTACGAGTTGCACGTCGGCACGTACACCCGCGAGGGCACCCTCGACGCGGCGGCCCGGCAGCTGCCGGAACTCGTCGAACTGGGTGTCACCCACGTCGAGTTGATGCCGCTGTGCCCGTTCCCGGGGCGGCACGGCTGGGGGTACGAGGGCGTGTCGCTGTGGGCCGTGCACGAGCCGTACGGCGGCCCGGAGGCACTGTCGCGGTTCGTGGACGCCGCGCACGGGCTCGGCCTCGGTGTCGTGCTGGACGTGGTGCACAACCACCTGGGCCCGTCCGGCAACCATCTGCCCGCGTTCGGGCCGTACTTCACGGACACCCACCACACGCCCTGGGGCGCCGCGGTCAACCTGGACGCGCCCGGCTCCGACGAGGTGCGGGCGTTCCTGCTGGGCAGCGCGCTCGGCTGGCTGCGCGACTTCGGCCTCGACGGGCTGCGCCTGGACGCGGTCCACGCGCTGGCGGACACGCGCGCGCTGACGTTCCTGGAGGAACTGTCGGCGGAGGTGGACCTGCTGGGCGCGGAGACGGGCCGGCCGCTGTTCCTGATCGCCGAGTCGGACCTGTGCGACCCGCGCACCACGTCCCCGCGCACGGCCGGCGGCATCGGGCTGCACGCGCAGTGGAACGACGACTTCCACCACGCGCTGCACACCGCCCTGACCGGCGAGTCGCAGGGGTACTACGCGGACTTCGCCCAGGCCCCGCTCGCGGCGCTGGCGAAGACCCTGACGCGGGTGTTCTTCCACGACGGCACGTACTCGACGTTCCGCGGCAGGACACACGGCCGGCCCGTGGACCGGGCGCGCACACCGGCGCACCGCTTCCTCGGCTACGCGCAGACCCACGACCAGATCGGCAACCGCGCGCAGGGCGACCGGCTGTCGGCGACGCTCTCCCCCGGCCTCCTCGCCTGCGCGGCGGCCCTCGTGCTGACGGGCCCGCACACGCCGATGCTGTTCATGGGCGAGGAGTGGGGGGCCGGCACCCCCTGGCAGTTCTTCACCGACCACACGGACCCGGAACTCGCCGAGGCGGTGCGCCGGGGCAGGCGCCGGGAGTTCGCCGCGCACGGCTGGGCGGAGGAGGACATCCCCGACCCGCAGGACCCGGCGACCAGGGACCGCTCCTGCCTGGACCGCTCCGAGCGGGAGCGGGAGCCGCACGGGCGGCTGCTTGCCTGGTACCGGACGCTGATCGCGCTGCGGTCGGCCGAACCGGACCTGTCCGACCCGGACCTGGGCGCCGTGACGGTGGCTCACGACGAGTCGGAGCGGTGGCTGGCCTTTCGCCGCGGCGACGTGTTCGTGGCGGTGAACCTCTCGGACGGGCCCCGCGACATCCCGCTGGGGTCCGGCGGGCCGCGCCGAGTGCTCGCCTCGTGGGATGAGGTGGCGGTGCCGGGGAGCGGCGGGGTACTGCGGCTGCCTGCCGAGAGCGCGGCGGTCCTCACGGAGCTGTGACGGGGGCCGCAGGCCGCCGCACCGGGCGTCCGGCCGGGCTGCCCGGTCGTCCGGTGGTGGCGGCCGGCCCCCGGTGCGGCCGCCGTTCACGCCCCGCGCCCGCGGCGGCCCACGACCGCACCGGGACCGGGCCGGGGCCTCAGCCCCGGAGGGCCTGGGTGCCGAGCACGGTGAGCAGGGCCAGGCGGTCGGCGTCCTCGGTGCCCGGCTCGGCGGTGTAGACCATGATCCGCAGGTCGCTGCCCGCGACGGTCAGCACGTCGCAGTCCAGCGCCAGGGGCCCGGCCTCCGGGTGGTCGATGGTCTTGCGGGCGTTCTCGTGCCGGCCCACGGTCCCCGACTCCCACAGCTCGGCGAACCGTCCGCTGCCGGCGCGCAACGCGTCGACCAGCTCGCGCAGCCGCAGGTCCGCCGGGTAGTGGCCGGCGGCGGCCCGCAGGTCGGCGACGAGGGCGGCCTCGAAGCGGCGCAGCGACTCGGGGGTGTGGCGGGCCCGCGAGCCGGGCCCGACGAACTGCCGCCACACCGCGTTGCGCTCGATGCCGCGCAGGCCGCTCGGGTCACCCATCAGGGCCGCGTACGGGGGATTGGCGAGCAGCAGCGTCCACGTCGCGTCGTACACCGCGGCGGGCGTCCCGGTGAGCCGGTCCAGGAGCCGGTGGACGCTCGGGGTGACGAACGCGGGGACGGTCTTCGGGCCCGGCGGGAGGAGCCCGGCCAGCCGGAAGAGGTGGTCGCGCTCCTGCCGCGACAGCCGCAGCGCCCGGGCGAGCGCCTCGACCACCTGCGCCGAGGGGCTCGACGCGCGGCTCTGTTCGAGGCGGGTGACGTAGTCGACGGAGATCCCCGCCAGCTGCGCCAGCTCCTCGCGGCGCAGACCCGCGGCGCGCCGGTGACCGCCCGAGGGCAGCCCGGCGGCCTCCGGCGCGACCCGGTCCCGCCAGCGCCGTACCGTCCGTCCGAACTCCGCTGTGGCCATGGCTCCAGTGTGCCGGGCCGCCCGTCGGCGTGCCTGGTACCGGTTTTCCCAGGAAGAGGCGGGCACTGCCCGGCGCCGGCGCGCCGCCGCAGCCTGGACGCCATGAGAACAGTGCTGATCACCGGGGCCAACAAGGGCCTCGGACACGAGACCGCCCGCAGGCTCGTCGAGTCCGGTCACGACGTCTGGGCCGGGGCGCGCAGCGAGGAGCGGGGCCGCGCGGCCGCCGCCGCCCTCGGTGCCCGCTTCGTCCCGCTCGACGTCACCGACGACGCCTCCGTGGCGGCGGCCCTGCGCACCGTCGAGGAGCGATCCGGCGCCCTCGACGTGCTCGTCAACAACGCCGGGATCGGCCGGGCACCGCTGGACGTCGACGCGCTCACCGGCGGGGACGCGCTGCGGGAGTTCGACACCAACGTCGTCGGCGTCGTCCGCGTCACCCAGGCCGCGCTCCCGCTGCTGCGCAAGTCGCCGCACCCGGTGGTCGTGAACGTCTCCAGCGCGCTCGGCTCGTTCGGCGCCGTCACCGACCCGGACCACCACGCCTCGCGCGCCCCGTTCATCGTGTACGGGGCGACGAAGGCGGCGGTGTCGATGCTGACGGTGCAGTACGCCAAGGCCCTGCCGGGCTTCAAGGTCAACGCCGTCGAGCCGGGGTTCACCGCCACGGACTTCACGCGCGCCTTCGGGGGCGGCGGGCCGGTCGAGGAGAACGTCGAGGTGATCGTCCGGATGGCCACCCTGGGCGAGGACGGGCCGAGCGGGACGTTCCAGCAGAACGGGGGTCCGCTGGCCTGGTAGCTGCCGGCGCGCGGCCCGGCGGGGGCTGCCCGCCGGAGCCGCCCCGCCGGGGCTGCCTGCCGGAGCCGCCCCGGTCGGAGCGCGGGGCCGCTACCCGACGATCGCCATCTCGCGGGACGTCGTGTTGCAGCGGCGCCCGCCCGACGCCGTCGCGATCACGATGTCCTCGATGCGCACGCCGAACCGGCCGGGCAGATAGATGCCCGGCTCGACGGAGAAGCACATGCCCGGCACGACCGGGCGCTCCTCCCCCTCGATCATGTACGGCGGCTCGTGCGTGGTGACGCCGATGCCGTGGCCCGTGCGGTGGATGAAGTACCGGCCGTAGCCTGCGTCCTCGATCACCGCGCGTGCGGCGCGGTCCACGTCCTGGCAGGCGGCGCCGGGCCGCACCGCGGCGAAGCCCGCCTCCTGCGCCGCGCGCACCGTGTCGTGCACGCGCCGCTCCTCGGCCGTCGGCTCGCCGACGTGCACGGTGCGCGTGGTGTCGGAGCCGTAGCCGTGCTTGAGGCCGCCGAAGTCGAGCACCACCATGTCGCCGTGGGCGATGACGCGGTCGCCCGCCTCGTGGTGCGGGTTCGCCCCGTTCGGGCCGGACCCCACGATGGTGAAGTCCACCTGCTCGTGGCCGTGCGCGAGGAGCAGCGCGGCCAGGTCGGCCGCGACCTCCGCCTCCCGGCGCCCGGCGAAGGGCACCCGCAGGATCTCCTCGTAGGCGGCGTCCGCCGCCGCACCGGCCGCGGCCACCCGCTCCAGCTCCCGCTCGTCCTTGACGGCCCGCAGCATCGGCAGCGCGTCGGACAGGCCACGGTACCGGGTGTGCGGAAGCGCGCCCTGCAGCGCGAGCAGGTGCAGCGACCAGGCGTTGTCGCTGATCCCGTAGATGCCTTTAGCGTCCAGCCGGGCGGCCGTCAGCGCGTAGGGGTCCTCGGCGTCCGTCCACGGGTCGGGCACCAGGGCCGCCGCTCCCGGCGCGCGCTCGGCGTCCTGCGCCTCCAGGGCGGGCACGACGAGCCGGGCCTCGCCGTCCGCCGCCAGGACGAGCAGGGTCATGCGCTCGGTGTCCGCGGTGGGCCGGTAGCCCGTGAGGTACGTCAGGTCGGGTCCCGGGGCGACGAGGAGGCCGGCCAGGCCCGCCTCGGCGGCCTGGGCTGCGGCCCGCGCCATCCGGGCGCGGTAGTCGTCGGAGGTGAAGGCGGCGGACGGGGGCTGCGGTGCGGTGGAGGACATCCCCACATGGTGCCAACGCGCCCCGGGACCGCGCGAGTGCGAAGGACTCCGGATGCCCGCGGCTCCGGCCCGGGGTCCCCGACGGGTGCCGGTGCGTACGGGGGGACCCGCTCACGGGCGGGCGGCGCCGGACGCGCACCCGCGCCCGTCCGGCGCGCCGTCCGGGGGCGCTGTGCCGTGGACCGGCCGGGGTCTTTCGTTCGGATCGGGTCGGATCACGGGGGTGCCCCGGGCCGGAGCTAGGCAGGCCCCTGGGTGACCAGGCGCTCCAGTACCTCCTGGAACTCGCCGTCCACCACCACGCGCAGTCCCCCGCCGTCCTCGTCGCGCTCGCTGAGCTGGCGGATCGTGCCGCCGCGCCACCAGTAGACGTAGGGGCTGATCGCGCCCGGCGTGTCCTCGTAGCCGGACGCGGCGAAAGCGGCCATGCCGGTCAGCGACGGGAGGACGCCCGCGTCACGGATGACGTGGAAGGCGAGCTGGTGGCGGAAGGGCATCGCCACGAGCGCGCCGTCCTCCGTGAGGCGCTGCCCGGTCGTCTGCCGGACCAGGGTCTCCAGCGCGAGGACGCGGCTCGCGGTGTAGAAGGAGTCGCCCACGACGACCTCGAACCGCATGCCCTCCTCGTCCTTGACCGTCTCGCGGGCCTCGACGGGCAGCTCCCGCAGGTTGGCGAGCGCCCGCTCGCGCAGCCGGTCCGTCTCCCCCAGCCTGCCGAGCGCCTCGTCGGTGAGCATCATGACGGACTCGGGCAGGTCGAGCGCGAGCAACTCGTACAGGCCGGGGGCGACGGAGCGCGCATAGCCGAAGTTCTCCGCGTCGAGGCCCTCGCCGCTGATCACCCGCGGGTACAGCTGCGCCTTGATCTGGGCGGGCGCCAGCGTGTCCAGCGCGGACGGCCCGTCCACGGTGCGCAGCACCATCGCGGCGTGCCGCCTGGCGAGCTCGCCCCAGGCGCGGGGGCCGCGGTCGTCGTTGTGGCAGACCGCGGCGAGGTTGCCGAGGCCGAACTGGCGGCCGGCGTTGTCCACGACGGCGGCCTCGTACAGCGTCACCTCGAGGCCCTGCTCGGCGAACGCCTCGCGGACCTGGGCACGGAAGTACGCCGCCTCGTCGATCGAGAAGAAGGAGAAAGCCTGGTCGCGAGGGGTCTCGCGCGAGTCACGCCGGGGTCCGCGCCGGAACAGCCGCACGCCGTGTCGCCTCCGTTCGATCGGTCCTCCGCCGCTGCGCCCTGTCGTGCATGTGCGCCTTCCGCGTCCATGCCGTGCGGGACCGTGCCGTGCTGCCGCCGGCTCCGGCCGGAGGACCGCCGCGGGCCGGTCGGTTGTCCCCCTGCCCTTTCGATGCTATGCCCAGTCCCGCGACACGCCGGAATCCGTTTCCGTACCGGTATGCGCGTCGCCCGGCTCGCGGCGCCGGGCCGGGGCGGGACGGCGCGGGACCCGGTCCGGCCTACCCCGGCGGGTCGGGCGGGAACGGGTCTCCGTCCACGACCAGGTCCGCGCGGTCCCGGCCCGCCTCGACCAGGCGCGCGTTCGCCTCGTCGGAGCGCGCCACCCACGCCTCGGCGGCCGCGCGCTCCCGGCCGAAGCGCACGTGCCGCTGGATCAGCCGCTCCACCCGGGCCGCCGGGTCCGGGTCGAGGAACCAGACCTCGTCGAGCAGGCCGCGCACGGGGGCCCAGCCCGCCGCGTCGTGCAGCAGGTAGTTGCCCTCCGTGACGACGAGCGGCACGTCCGGCGGCACCGCGACGCTCCCCGCGACGGCCTCCTCCAAGGACCGGTCGAAGGCGGGTGCGTACACGACCTCACCGGGTCGCGGCGCGCGCAGCCGGGCGAGGAGGGCGGCGTAGCCGGCCGCGTCGAACGTGTCGGGTGCGCCCTTGCGGTCGGCTCTGCCGAGCCGCTCCAGCTCGGCCTGGGCGAGATGGAAGCCGTCCATGCCCACGAGCACGGCCGTGCCGGCGCCGTGGCGCTGCCGCAGGGTCTCGACCAGGCGGCGGGCGAGTGTCGACTTGCCGGCCCCGGGGGCGCCCGCGACGCCGAGCAGCGCCCTTCCGCCGGGCGCGGCGAGGCGGTGGGCACGGGCCAGGAGCCCCTCGAAGCGGTGTGCGTCCATGCCCGCCATTGTGGCGGGGGCGGCCCGGGGCACCCGCGGCGCGGGGGCCGCTCGACTCCGCACCCCGCGATCTGAAAAGCTTTCCGGCGAGGACCGTCTCTCCCGCGCCGGACACGCCGCCGGGTCGCCGCGGGCCGGACCGCCGGGAGCGGAACGGCGCGGCAGCGGGGTCCCGCACGGCGAACAGGGCACGCAGGTACGGAGGGTCCCGGCTATGAGCCTGGCGCAGCTGCACTACACCTCGGCGCCCGAGGGCGGCTCCGACGCGCCCGGCCCGCGGTTCACCGCCGTGGCGCCCGGTGTGCCGCAGGCCGTCCTGAAGGAGGCGGAGGCGCTGCTCGCGTACGAGCCGCCGCGGGACGCGCCCCCGCACCCCTCGACCGCCGAACTGGCGGCCTTCCCGCGGTCCCTGAGCCACAGTCGGCTCTCGGACGGCAGCACGCTGCTGGCCCGCTCGGTGTGCACGGGCGTCGGCCACACCGGCCGCTGGTGCGCGTTCCACACGCATGCGGTGGTCATCCCGGCCGGCACCGGACTCCCCGGCGGGGGGCTGCCGTTGGCGGCCTGGGAGGACCCGCAGTGGGCGGACTCGGCGCCCGCGGACGGGCGGGTCACGCCGCTCGGTGACTTCGCGCCGTCCCCGGCGCCCGGGGGGCCGCTCGGCACGGCCGCCCTCGTGGCGTTCGCCGTCACCAGGGCGGCGCGCCTCGCCGGATTCCTGGCCGCCGTGCGGGAGGTCTGCGAGGGCCGGCAGGCGCACGGCGGGGGCCGGTTGTCGCGGTTGTTCCTGGTGGAACGGGACAGCAGCGACGTGGCGCGCTGGCTGGCGCTCGCCTCGGCGGCGCTGCCCGCCGCGTCGGCGCGGAGGCTGACGTTCACCACGTACACCCGGCGCCCGGGGCCGGCGCCGCAGCAGGTGGTGGGCGTGCGGCCGGAGGACGTCGCGTCGCTGACGGGCCGCCGGGCCCAGGACGGCGGCGGCTTCCTGATCTTCGACGGTACGCCGGAGGGCGCGCCGGACGGCGGGGATCCCGGCGGGGCGCCCGGCATCGGTGCCCACCGGCCGTTCCCCGGCGCCGGGGAACTCGCGCCCGCGGAGCCCGCCGATCCCACCGACACGACCGCCACCTGGGCGGCCACCGCGGCCGGCATATGGCTGGCGGGCGCGCCCGGGGTCTTCGAGTCGGCGGACGCCCTGCCCGGGGGCCGCCTG
>NZ_JAKGCV010000223.1 GCF_021556455.1 Streptomyces fuscigenes
GGAGCAGCGTGCCGGCGCCCTCGCGTACGCGCTGCTCGGCGAGAGCGCGGGCCGGGTCGCCGGGCACGGGGTGCTGGAGACCGTCGCCGTGACCTTCGCCGCGGCCCTCGCGGGCGGCGCCGTGCACGGCCCCGCGCTCGACCACCTCGTGCGGCGCACCCTCACGGTCGCCTTCGCGGCCGCCTGCTTCCAGCCCTGGTACGTCCTCGGCGGCTCGTACTACACGGCGCTGCTCCTGCTCCTGCTCGTGCTCACGGCGCTGTGCGACGCGGTGCTCTCGGCCGTCCTGTGCGGGGTGCGCACCGCGGAGCCGTTCGGGCCCCTGCTGCGCGAGCAGCTGCGCTCCCTCGTGGGCATCTCGTCGGCCGTGTGCGCCACCGGCGTCGTGACGGCGCTGGGGGCCGCCGTCGCGGGCCTGTGGGCGCTGCCGGTCTTCTGCGTGCCGCTGATGCTGACCCAGCTGGCCTTCCGCCGGTACGCGGCCGTGCGCACCACCTACCGCCAGACGATCGCCTCCCTGGCCCGTGCCACCGAGATAGCGGGCTGCACCCGCGAGGGCCACGCCCGCAGGGTCGCCGAACTCAGCTGCGCGGTGGGCCGCGACCTCGGCCTCAAGGGCCGCGACCTGACCGTCCTCGAGTACGCGGCGCTGATGCACGACCTCGGTCAGCTCTCCCTCGTGGACCCGGTGCCCGAGGGCGCCACCGAGCCGCTCCCGGAGGCCGAGCAGCGGCGCATCGCGCTGCTCGGCGGGGCCGTCGTCCGGCAGACCGGAGTGCTCTCCGCCGTCGCGGTCGTCGTCGAGCGGCAGGCCGATCCCTACCGGGAGCAGCCGCTGCCCGCCCGGATCGTCCGGGCCGTCAACGCGTACGACGACCTGGCAGGTGACAGGGCCCGTCCGGGCGTGACGCTGGACGCGCTGGAGCGGCTGCGGCTGGGCACGGCCCGTGACTACCATCCCGACGTGGTCGAATCCCTCGCACGTGTCCTCGCACGAGGCGGTCTTACCCCGGCCCCGGTTGGGTAGCCCGTGAGTAGAGAGCAGGCACCCGACATGGTTGGATGCGAAGAAGACAGTGTCCTGGGGCAGTGACCCGAGCGACCGGCAGGCGGGAATCGTGAGGATCTTCGGGAAGGTACGGCATCGGCCCTCCGCCTCGTGGCGGCAGGCCACCGACCGCGCGTTCACGCTGATCGGTGACGGCCGGTACGACGACGCGGGCGCGCTGCTGACCCGCGCCGCGGACATGGAGCCGTGGCTGTCGGAGTCCTGGTTCAACCTGGCGCTGCTGCACAAGTTCCGCCACGACTGGGAACAGGCGCGCGCCGCCGGGCTGCGGGCCGTGGCGCTCCTGGACAAGGAGGCCGGCGCCCCCGACTGGTGGAACGTCGGCATCGCCGCCACCGCCCTCCAGGACTGGCCGCTCGCGCGCCGCGCCTGGCAGGCGTACGGGCTGCGGGTGCCCGGCAGCCCGCACAGCGCGGAGGCGGCCGAGGAGCCCGAGGGCATGGACCTCGGCAGCGCGGCCGTGCGCCTCTCCCCGGAGGGCGAGGCCGAGGTCGTGTGGGGCCGCAGGCTCGACCCCGCGCGCATCGAGGTGCTCTCGATCCCGCTGCCGTCGTCGGGGCGCCGCTGGGGCGAGGTCGTGCTCCACGACGGAGTGCCGAACGGCGAGCGCACCACCGCCGGATCCACGGACGGTTCGCCGCACGTGTACCCGGTCTTCGACGAGATCGAGCTGTGGGCGCCCTCGCCGGTGCCGACCTGGGTCGTGCTGCTGGAGGCGGCGGCCGAGGAGGACCGGGACGCGCTGGAACAGCTCGCCGCCGACGCGGGGTTCGCCGCCGAGGACTGGTCGTCGTCGGTGCGGCTGCTGTGCCGGACCTGCTCGGAGAGCCGCATGCCCAGCGCCGAGGGCGAGGGCGAGTACCTCGACCCGCACGACCACAGCGAGCCCGGGCACCCCGGCCCGCTCGGCCACCGCACGCCCGGCGAGCTGTGGACGCCCGAGCGCGAGTGCGGCATCGCCGCGCCGCAGGGGCTCGTGCGCGGCCTGCTCGACGGCTGGGTCGCAGACAGCCCGGACAGCCGCGAGTGGCGGGACCTCGAAGAGGTGTGCTGAGCGCACGCCGGGCAGGCGCGCCGGCGGCGGTGCGGCACGGGCGCGGCCCCCAGGGCCCGCACGCCTCGTGCGCGGGCGCGACCGCTCCGTGACGGACGCCGCTTCGGCGGCCTGCCCTTAGGCTGTATGGGCACATCGCGCGCTGTGCCGGGCCGGCCCGGGCGCGGTGGGGCCCAGCGGCACAACGGTACCCAGGAAGGCGACTGCGGACATGACGCAGCAGGAGACGGACCAGCGGATCGACGAGGGCGTCCTCGCGAGTGACGAGGACGGGTTCGTCGTGGACACGGTGGACGCCGAGGAGCGCGAGAGCGCGCACCGGGAGCGCGGCACGTCCCGCCCGATCACCGTCGTGGGGCACCCGATGCTCCACCGCGAGTGCCGTACGGTCACCGCTTTCGACGACGAGCTCGCGGCGCTGATCGACGACATGTTCGCGAGCCAGCGCACCGCCGAGGGCGTCGGCCTCGCCGCGAACCAGATCGGCGTCGACCTCAAGGTCTTCGTCTACGACTGCCAGGACGACGCGGGCGTGCGCCACGTCGGCGCCGTGTGCAACCCGGTGCTCGTGGAGCTGGACCCGGAGCGCCGGAGGCTGGACGACTCGAACGAGGGCTGCCTGTCCGTCCCGACGGCCTACGCGGAGCTCGCCCGCCCCGACTACGCCGAGGTCACCGGCCAGGACGCCAAGGGCAACCCGATCAAGGTGCGCGGCACCGGCTACTTCGCCCGCTGCCTCCAGCACGAGACGGACCACCTGTACGGCTACCTGTACATCGACCGCCTCTCCAAGCGCGAGCGCAAGAACACGCTCAAGCAGATGGAGGAGAACACGCCCCGCTACGAGACCGTCCCCAACGACTGACGACTGACGACTGACGACTGACGACTGGCGACGGGCGCCGGCCACCCGCGATCGGCGGGCGCCCGCCGGCCGGCGACCGAGGGGCGCCCGCGCGGGCCGGATCGCCCGGCGGCTCCCCGGCAGGGGCGCGCCCGGCCCTCAGCGGCCGGCCGGGGCCGGCACGGCGGCCTCCCCCGCGCCGTGCGCCTGCCCGCCGCGGAAGGTGCGCCGGTACGCGTGCGGTGTCGTGCTCAGGGTCCGCAGGAAGTGGTGGCGCAGGGTCGCCGCGTTGCCGAAGCCGGCCCGGCCGGCGACCGCGTCCACCGTCTCGTCCGTACCCTCCAGCAACTCCTGTGCGAGCAGTACTCGTTGGCGCAGCAGCCAGCGGTAGGGCGTGGTGCCCGTCTCCTGCTGGAAGCGGCGCGCGAACGTGCGGGGTGACATGTGCGCGCGCTCCGCGAGCTGCTCGACGGTGATCTCGCGGTCCAGGTGCCGCTCCATCCACGCCAGCACCCCGCCGACCGTGTCGCAGCCGCTCGGCGGCACGGGACGCTCGACGAACTGCGCCTGGCCGCCGTCGCGGTGGGGCGGCACGACCATGCGGCGCGCGATGGCGTTGGCCACCTTGGGCCCGTGCTCCAGGCGGACGAGTTCGAGGCACGCGTCGATGCCCGCCGCGGTGCCCGCCGAGGTGATGACCGGGCCGTCCGCCACGTAGAGCACGTCCGGCTGGACGTCCGCGCGGGGGTGGGCCAGCCGCAGCTCGTCCGCCTGCCGCCAGTGCACCGAGCAGCGGCGGCCGTCGAGCAGGCCCGCGGCGCCGAGGGCGAAGACGCCGGTGCAGACGCTCAGGACCCGGGCGCCCCGCCCGACGGCGCGGCGCAGGGCCTCCAGCAGCTCGGGCGGGAAGGTGCGGCGCGTGTAGTCGTTGCCCGCGGGCACGCAGATCAGGTCCGCGGACTCGAGCCGGTCCAGACCGTGCAGATTCCCGAGGGTGAACCCGCAGTGGGTGGAGAGGGTCGGGCCCTCTGCCGAGGCCACGGCGAAATCGTAGACGGGCAGGCCCTCGTCGCCGCGGTCGAGCCCGAACACCTCGCACACGACACCGAGTTCGAAGGGATGCACGCCGTCGAGCAGGACGGCGGCCACGTTTTTCAGCATGCCCTTCAGTGTGCACGATCGTGGCAGTAATGCGACGGTGCACGGCAGTTCTGCCACTGCCGGTAAGGAGTTCCCAGCGGAACACTGATGTCCATGAACGCACTCGTGAACAACTTCGTCGGAATCGTCCTCGACCTGGGGATCTTCGCGCTCGTGGCGCTCCCGTCCCTGGTCTGGCTCGCGCACGAGCGCCGGGTGGACCGTCAGCTCCGGGCGGCCGCCGGCGTCGGGCGGCCGCCTCGGCCTCATCCCTTCGCCACGACCACCGTGACGGTCCACTCCTGAAGGGCCGTGCAGGACATGCGCCCGGGATCGCGCGGGCACAGCGGCCGGGACGACGTCAGCCGGACGGTGCCGGCCGCCGCGGCCCGGAATCGGGCGGACGCGTCCCCCGGCCCGCCGGAGCCGCCGCCCAGCCGCTCCAGGCCCCCGCCTTCGCTGACCACGGGCCCCCAGGGCCTGGCGGCCGTGCCGTCGAGGCCGACGCGGATCATGTCCCCGGCCGCCAGGCAGTAGGTGTGGCCGGTGTCGGCGGCGCCGAGTGCCCCGCTCGCCGCGGCGCAGGAGCCGCCCGACGGCGAGGGGGGCGCGCCGGGGGACGAGGGAGCGGGCGGTGCGGACGGGGGTGACGGTACGGGCGGGGACGACGGCGCGCCGGGGGACGGCGGCGCGGGCGGGGTCGGTGGAGCGACGGGCGACGACGATGCGGGCGGCGGCGGGCCGGCGCTGCCGCCGTGCCCCGTTCCGCAGCCCGCGAGGAGCAGGGTCAGAGCCGTGAGGGCGAGGGTCTTCGTGCCGGATGTGCGTCGCATGGGCGGCCTCCTCGCGGTTCGGACGTGCCACCGGCCGTTCCGGATCCACCGGGCCGGGGATGCGCGGGGGCCGGTCGTCACCGCGTCGTACGACCGGCTCCGGCGGGAGCGGTCCCGTACCTGGAGGTGTCCGTCACGGCGCGGGGCCGCTCGGACCGGAACCCGCCGAGCCGGGAGGCCGGCCGGTCCCGGCCGACCCCCCGGCTCGTACCGCGTGCGGGGGCCCCGGCCGCCGGCGCGCGACCGGGGTCCCCGTCCGCTCAGGAGGTCGTCAGGGCGGTGTCGTCCACGACGAAGCTGGTCTGGAGCGAGGAGTCCTCCGTGCCGCTGAACTTCAGCGTGACGGTGGAGCCGGCGAAGGAGGACAGGTCGAAGGTCTTCTGGGCGTAGCCCGAGGCCTTGTTGAGGTTGGAGTAGGTCGCCAGCGTGGTGGAGCCGGCGGTGACGGTGAGCTTGTCGTAGGCCGTGCTCGTGCTGGTCTCCGACGAGTCCACGTGCAGGTAGAAGGTGAACGTGGCCCTGCATCCGGCGGGGACGCTCACCGACTGGGACACGGAGTCGGTGTGGGTGGTGCCGTAGCCGTCCATCCAGGCCTTGTACGAGCCGCTGTGCGCCGCCTCGCCGGAGTCGGTCGTGATGACGCCGCTGGACGCGGTCCATCCGCTGCCGCCCGACTCGAAGCCCGGGTTGGCGAGCAGCTGGGCCGAGGTGCAGGTGCCGCCGCCGGAGGTGCTCACGGTCCAGGTGAAGGAGGCCGAACCGGAGGCGCCCGCGGCGTCCTTCGCGGTGACGGTGACCGAGTACGTGCCCGCGGTGGTCGCCGTGCCGGAGATCAGACCGGTCGAGGCGTTGATCGACAGCCCGGCCGGCAGCCCGGTCGCGCTGTAGGTGAGGGCCGCGCCCGTCGAGTCACTGGCCGTGATCGCCAGGCTCACCGAACTGCCCGTCTTCGTCGACTGGTTGCCGGGGCTGGAGACCGTCACACCGCCGCCGGTGCCGGAGCCGGAGGTGAAGGCCGCGGTGCCGTTGGGGGTGCCCCAGCCGGTGGGTCCGTCGTAGCCGGCGGTCGCGGTGCAGAAGTACGACGGCGAGCAGGAGCCGTTGTTGCCGCTGGTCACGTCGTACAGGCTCGACGTGTGCGCGTAGGGGTACTTCGCCGGGTAGTCGGCGGAGCCGGGGGTCCCGGCCAGCGCGTAGACGCCGGCGATGATCGGGGACGAGGCACTCGTGCCGCCGTAGACGGCCCAGCCGGAGCCGCCGTAGGTGTCGTAGACGGCCACGCCGGTGGCCGGGTCGGCGACCGCGGAGACGTCGGACTCCATCCGCCGCGAGCAGCCGGTGTCGGTCTGCCAGGCGGGCTTCGTCTCGTACGCGGAGCAGCCGGATCCGGTGCCCTCGGTGCTGTTGGTCTTCCAGACCGACTCGCTCCAGCCGCGGGAGTTGGAGGAGGTGGTCAGCGCGGTGCCGCCGACGGCGGTCACGTACTGGGACGTGGCCGGCCACTCGGCGCCGTAGGCCTCGTCGCCGGAGGAGACGGTGATCGCGACACCCGGGTGCTTGAAGTACGAGGTGTCCGCGCTGGTCTGCGAGGAGGACTCGTCGCCGCCCCAGCTGTTGGAGACGAACTTCGCGCCGAGCGCGACCGCCTCGTTCTCCGCCGCGCCGAGGTTGGCGTCGGTCGGCGAGTTGGCCTCGACCAGGAGGATGTTGCAGTTGGGGCAGATGGCGCTGACCATGTCGATGTCGAGCGCCTCCTCGCCGGCCCAGCCGCTGTCGTTCGTCGGCAGCGAGGTGGTCGAGCCGGTCTGGCTGACCTGCTTGAAGCAGCCGTTGGCCTTCGTGCAGGCGGACAGGCCGAACTGCGAGCGGTAGGTGGCGAGGTCGGCCGCGGCGTTCGGGTCGTTGTACGCGTCGACGATGCCGACGGTCAGGCCGGAGCCGCCCGTCGAGGGCAGGTTGTAGGCGCTGTGCAGGTTGGCCGGGCTGAGGCCGGACACCGCGGCGTCGGGCGAGACGGCCGCGGCGAGCTTCTGGGCGATGTCGGTCCTGCGCTCGGCGAAACAGGACGCCGTGCCGGGCCGGGCCGCGGCGGAGCACAGGCGCTCGGTCGGGACCTGCGCCCCGGCCTTGCCGGTCGGGTGGACCGTCTGCCGGGCGGGGTCGGTGAGGGCCGCGGCGTTCTGGGTGCTGGGGGAGGCGGCGGAGACGTGCGGGGCCGGCGCGGGCTGCGCGCCCGCGGGCGGGGCGGCCGCGAACCCGGCGAGGCCGAGCGCGAGGGCCGGAAGTGCGGTGACGAGGAATCTTCGCAGGCTCCGGGTGGGTCTTCCGGAGGACGTGAGGCGTGAACGCATGGGGGTGTTGCCTCCATCTGTTCGAGGCCGGCGCCGTGTGGGCCCGGGTGAGGGCTCCGCGCGGTGCCACAGCCGGAATGGGCGGTTCTCGGCTCTTCGAAGGGGCGGGCCCGTGACGCGCGTAGCACGAGCCGTCGGGTGACGGCCAGATATGGTCATGGGCATGCCAATTCGACGGTCCTGCCGTGCCGCGGAAGGGCGACTCGGCGGGACGGGCAGAACGTAGCCGGGCCCGGCGGCCCCGAACAGTCGTGCGCGCAGAACTTTGCCGCCCCATGAACCTGAATTGGCAGGGGGATTGGCGGCGGGCGGCGGAAGCCGAGGGCCGCCCCGCGCCCCCGGCTCCCACCGCCCCGCCCCCGGCCGTCCCCGTCGATGAACCGCGTTCAGCGGGCCGGCTGTTGGCGCTGCCGCCATGTAATTGACGAAGCGTCAGAACTCTTCGTCGAGGGCGACCGAACCCTCCACCGCGACCTGGTAGGCCGAGGGGCGCCGCTCGAAGAAGTTCGTCAGCTCCTGCACTCCCTGGAGCTCCATGTACGAGAACGGGTTCCGCGAGCCGTACACCGGCTCGAACCCGAGCCGCTGGAGGCGCTGGTCGGCGACACACTGGAGGTACTCGCGCATGGAAGCCGTGTTCATGCCCGGCAGGCCCTCCCCGCACAGGTCGTGCGCGAACTGGAGCTCGGCCTCCACCGCCTCCTTGACCATCTCCGTGACCTGGCCGCCGAGCGCCTCGTCGAACAGGCCGGGGTCCTCGCGCCGCACGGTGTCGACCACGTCGAACGCGAAGCTCATGTGCATCGTCTCGTCGCGGAAGACCCAGTTGGTGCCGGTCGCCAGGCCGTGCAGCAGGCCGCGGGAGCGGAACCAGTACACGTAGGCGAACGCCCCGTAGAAGAACAGGCCCTCGATGCACGCGGCGAAGCAGATCAGGTTCAGCAGGAAGCGGCGGCGGTCGGCCGCCGTCTTCAGCCGGTCCAGCCGCTCGACCTCGTCCATCCAGCGGAAGCAGAACGCGGCCTTCTCACGGATGGACGGGATGTTCTCCACGGCCGCGAACGCGGCGGCGCGGTCGTCGGGATCGGGCAGGTAGGTGTCCAGCAGCGTCAGATAGAACTGGACGTGCACCGCCTCCTCGAACAGCTGCCGGGACAGGTACAGGCGCGCCTCGGGCGAGTTGATGTGCTTGTAGAGGGTCAATACGAGGTTGTTCGCGACGATCGAGTCGCCCGTTGCGAAGAACGCGACCAGCCGGCCGATCATGTGCTGCTCGCCCGGGGAGAGCTTCGCCAGGTCGGCGACGTCGGAGTGCAGGTCCACCTCCTCCACGGTCCAGGTGTTCTTGATCGCGTCGCGGTAGCGGTCGTAGAAGTCCGGGTAGCGCATCGGCCGCAGCGTCAGCTCGAAGCCGGGGTCGAGCAGGTTGCCGCGGCGGGTGCCCGCCTCGGACCCGGTGGCCTCGGCGGCGTCCCGGGCCTCCGCGGCGGCGGACAGGGCGGCGCCGGGCACGGCGGACGGGGTGGAGGTGGCGGGATTCACTGGCATGCCTCGCAGGATTCGGGGTTTTCGAGGGAGCAGGCGACGGCGTCCTGGTCGGCTGTCGGCGCGACGGGCGAGACGGGCGCGGCCGGGGCGGCGGCGCCCGCGGCCGGCGCCGCCTGCGGGG
>NZ_JAKGCV010000224.1 GCF_021556455.1 Streptomyces fuscigenes
GCGACCCGTCCCGGCCGCTCGCGCCGGGGACGGCGCGCTCCGCCCGGGCCCGGGCGCGCAGCGTGGCCACTCCCCGCGCGCACAGCACCCGTACGCGCTCCACCGGCAGGCCGGTCAGGGCCGCCGTCTGCTCCTCGTCCGCGCCCTCGTACAGCCGCAGCACCAGCACCAGCCGCTCCTGGCGGCCGAGTACGCCGAGTACGCCGTCCTGCGTACGGCGGCCCCGCCAGGCGGCGGAGCGGGCGTACCGCGTGGCGAGTTCGTGGCGTGCCCAGTCGTACGGATCTTCCCCACGCAACCGGGGCCAGGCCGCGTACGTGGCGGCGAGCGAGGCCGTCAGCAGGCGCAGGGCGCGCGGCGCCGCCCGAGGGGGCTCGCCCGTCAGCAGCGTGGCGGCGTGCAGCAGCCGGCCGGCCGCGCCCGCCACGAAGGAGTCGAACTCCCGGGCGCGGCCGTGCTCCTGGGCCGGGGACGTCCGCCGCTGCCGCACGTCTTCATATGAGCCCGGGACGGCATCCGGGTCAAGAGGCAGGCGGCCGCCGCACCGGCGGCCGGGGCGCGCGGGGCGGCCGGGCGGAGGCCGGCGCCCCGCAGGTCACGACGCCGGAGGGGCGTCCTCCTGGGGAGGGGACTGCTTGGCGGCCGGCAGGTTCCGGTTGAAGCGGGTCAGCAGGGTGGTGAAGGAGACCTTCTCCTCCTCGGTCCAGTCCTCCGTGACGCGCTGCATCAGCCGCCGGCGCGACACCCGTACCTCGTCGAGGCGCGCGCGACCGCGCTCGGAGAGCTCCAGGACGACCGCTCGGCCGTCCTCGGGGTGCGAGGTGCGCTTGACCAGGCCGCTGTCCACCAGCGGCGCGACCTGCCGCGTCACTGTGGAGGAGTCGATGCCCATGCCCGCGGCGAGCGCCTTGACGCCCATCGGGCCCTCCAGGTCGAGGCGGTTGAGCAGCAGATAGGCGGCGCGGTCCATGGTGTTGCGGACCTGGCCGACTCCGCCGAGCCTCGTCTGCTCGGCGCGCCGGGCGAAGATGGCCACTTGGTGCTGGAGGGCGTCCAGGAGACCGGCGCCGTCCGGAAATTCGGATGCCGTCGACGCGGGTTCCCTGCGATCCTCGCGGTCCGGCGCACCCGTCGAGTCCTGGGAGACCGACGCATCGGAAGTCATGTCCTGAATGGGGGGCATGGCCGGGGCTCTTTCGTGCGGTGGTCGGTTGATGGTGGCCAAGGGTACGCGGAACAAGCGGTTCACGTGTCACACCCACTCAAACAGCCGCGTGCGGCACGAAGTGGCGGTCCGCTCGTTGTTCGTCGCGTCCGTCCCCCGCGGCCCGCGCGCGCCACGGGCCCCCGGGGGCGCCCGCCCCCCGCGGACCGGCCGGGCGGAGGGGCGGCCCCTTCGGAGCGAACCGCCCGACCGGGGGACCGGGTGACGCCCCGGCGGTGACCCGTACGGGCGCCGGTGCGTGCGGCGGGCGTCGACGGGCACCCGCGCGGGGCGCGCCACCGCGCGGCGCTGCTTGTATATCGCGATGTATCGCGATACTGTTCGGGCCTTCCAAGCGGCTCCGACCTCACCAGTGCGGCCCAGGCCCACCAGTCAGGAGAAACCCTCATGCCAGGCGCCATCTATGCCGAGGGTCTGGTCAAGACCTTCGGCGACGTACGGGCTCTGGACGGCGTAGACCTCGACGTTCCCGAAGGCACCGTGCTGGGCCTTCTGGGACCCAACGGCGCGGGCAAGACCACGGCGGTGCGCGTCCTGACGACACTGCTGCGCCCCGACAGCGGGCGCGCCGTCGTCGCCGGGATCGACGTCCTCAAACGCCCCAACGACGTACGACGCTCCATCGGCCTGTCCGGCCAGTTCGCGGCGGTGGACGAATACCTCACCGGCCGGGAGAACCTCCGGATGATGGGTCAGCTCTACCAGTTGAGCGCGCGCCGGGCGAAGGCGCGCGCGGACGAACTGCTGGAGCGCTTCCACCTCGCGGACGCGGGCGACCGCACCACCAAGACCTACTCGGGCGGCATGCGGCGCAGGCTCGACCTCGCCGCCGCGCTCGTGGTCTCCCCGCCGGTCATGTTCATGGACGAGCCCACCACCGGCCTCGACCCGCGCAATCGGCAGCAACTGTGGTCGATCATCCAGGAGTTGGTCGCGGGCGGCACGACGCTGCTCCTGACGACGCAGTACCTGGAGGAGGCCGACAACCTCGCGCACGAGATCGCCGTCGTCGACCACGGCAGCGTCATCGCGCGCGGCACGTCCGACGAGTTGAAGGCGCGCACGGGCGGCGAGCGGGTCGAGGTCGTCGTGCACGAGCAGGGCGACATCGCGACCGCCCGGTCCGTCCTCTCCGGCTTCGGCAAGTCCGGCAGCGTGACGGGCGAGGCGGCCGTGACGGTCGAACAGCACATCCGCCGGCTCACCGTCCCGGTCAGCGGCGGCGCCAAGCTGCTCGCCGAGGTGATCCGGGAACTCGATGCCCGGGGCATCGAGATCGACGACATCGGCCTGCGCCGCCCGACGCTCGACGACGTGTTCCTGTCCCTGACCGGGCACGCGGCCGAGGACGCGGCCACGGACGCGGATGCCGGGAAGAACGGCGGCACGGGCGGCACCGAGGGCGGCGGGGACGGCGCGGGGCGCGGCCCGGGGGCCGCGGGGGCCTCCGGCGAGGCGGCGCGCGGCGGCGGAAGCACACCGGGCGGTACGCGGAGCGGTTCACAACGGAGCGGTGCGCGGGGCAGCGCGCAGGGAGAGGAGACGGCGGAATGACCGTCATCACGAGCCAGGCCCCCGCCGCGCGCGGCGGCATCGCGGGATCCGTACGCGACTCGCTGGTGGTCGCCAAGCGCAATCTCATCCGCATGACCAGGATTCCCGAGGTCGTCCTCTTCGGGCTCATCCAGCCGGTCATGTTCGTCATCCTGTTCACGTACGTGTTCGGCGGGTCCATCCAGGTCGGCGGCTCCACCAGCGCGTCCGTGTACAAGAACTTCCTGATGGCCGGCATCTTCGCGCAGACCGTCACGTTCGCCACGGCCGGCGCGGGCGCGGGCATCGCGGACGACATGCACAAGGGGCTCGTCGACCGGTTCAGGTCGCTGCCGATGGCCCGGGGCGCGGTGCTGACCGGGCGGACGCTCGCCGACCTCGTGCAGACCGCGCTGATCATCCTGGTGCTCTCGATCGTCGCGGTGCTGGTCGGCTGGCGCATCCACAACGGCGTGGGGAACATGTTCGCCGCCTTCGGGCTGCTGCTCCTGCTCGGCTACGCCTTCTCGTGGATCGGCGCGCTGATCGGCCTGGTGGTGCGGACGCCAGAGGCGGCCACGTCCGGCGGCCTGATCTGGCTCTTCCCCGTCACGTTCGTGTCCAACGCGTTCGTCTCGACCCAGGGCATGACGCCCTGGCTGCGGCACATCGCCGAGTGGAACCCCTTCTCGGCCACCGTGCAGGCGTGCCGGAAGCTGTTCGGCAACCCGGGGGTCTCCGACTCCGGGGCGTGGCCCATGCAGCACCCC
Source organism: Streptomyces fuscigenes (assembly GCF_021556455.1). GTDB lineage: Bacteria > Actinomycetota > Actinomycetes > Streptomycetales > Streptomycetaceae > Streptomyces > Streptomyces fuscigenes. The sequence continues at coordinate 3,529 of NZ_JAKGCV010000224.1, forward strand.
GTCTGGGCCTCGCTGATCTGGTCCGTGCTGATCATCGTCGTGTTCCGCACGCTCGCGGTGCGCAGGTACCGCTCCGCGACGTCCTGACCCGGCGTCGCGCGTCCCGCTTCCCATGCCTCGGCCGACACGCGGCGGAGCGCGGGGACGCGGCGGCGCGGGTCGCGGTGCGCCGGGGCCGCGCACGGCAGCAGGGCCGTACGGCACCGGATGAACGGTGCGGTACGGCCCTGCTGCGTTCTTGTCGTTCTCGTCCTGAGACGTCCTGAGCCGCGCGGTCCGCGGTGCTCCCCGGCGCGCCCCACGGGCGCCGTGCCGGGGGCCCGGCCGGCCGGGGTGCGGCCCCGGCCCGGGTCCGCGGAGCTCAGCCCGAGTAGGGCTTGGCGGCGAGGATCTTCACCGTCGCCGTCTTGCCGTTCGGCAGCTCGTACTCGGCGTCCTCGCCGACCTTCTTGCCGTTGACGCCGGAGCCGAGCGGGGACTGCGGCGAGTACGTCTCGATGTCGGCGCTCGCGTACTCGCGGGAGGCCATCAGGAACGTGAGGGTGTCGTCCTCGTCGCCGTCGAAGGCGATCGTCACGACCATGCCGGGCTCGACCACGCCGGTGTCCGCGGGGGCCTCGCCGACCTTCGCGTGCTCCAGGAGCTGGGTCAGCTGGCGCACGCGGAGCTCCTGCTTGCCCTGCTCCTCCTTGGCCGCGTGGTACCCGCCGTTCTCCCGCAGGTCCCCCTCCTCGCGCGCGGCCTCGATCTTCTTGGCGATCTCGGTGCGGGCGGGACCAGACAGGTACTCCAGCTCGGTCTTGAGCTGGTTGTACGCCTCCTGGGTGAGCCAGGTGACGTTCTCGCTGGTCTGGGTCACTGGTGCTCCTCGTAGGTACTGGGAATACAAATGAACGCCCTACCAGTAAGGATGTGGCCTTCCCGGTCGGGCGAAACCACGAGCCTAACAATTCCGTGGCCAAAGGGGGAGCACAAAAGCCGTCAGGGATGCGTGGGCACAGGTCAGCGGCGTGTTGTCGATGAGGAACAACGCCCTTCTGACGGCCCTCGGGGCCCTTGGGCCCGCCCCCCTGCGGAGCCTTCCGCTCCTCCCCACGGGAATGCGTACCCGCAATCGGCACGGACATCCGCAGCCGGGCGCACACGAGGTGCCCGGCGCGCGCGGCCCGAACGCGGCGACAAGGTCGCGACGAGGTGCGCGGGTCCGGGTGGTGCGCCCTCCTCACGGTGGAGCGTGAGCGTGAGCGGCGGTCGCCGAACGGGCGTGAGGCCGGACACACCTCCCGCACTGCGGGTCACCCCGGGCGCACCGTCCGCACGGGGCCCCCGCCGGGCAGCGCCCGGGCGGCGCGGTCCGGCTAGCCGTCCGAGCAGCCCACGAGCTCCGCCGCGGTCGACCTCGCCGTCGTGCGGAGCGTGATGATCTGGTCGATCTGCGTCTTCGGCTGGTCGTAGCGGACCGTCTTGCGGCCGACCTCGTTGTGGTCGGTGTCCAGGGCGCGCACCGTGCAGCTGCCGGTGGTGGACTTCCCCTTGTTCACCTCGAGGTGGATGTGCACCTCGGACGGCGTGACCTGCTCGTACGAGACGACCTGGCCGGAGACGCTCTGATCGGCGATCGTGTGGAAGCCGTAATAGCCGAGCCCGATCACCGCGGCGGCACCCAGCACCGAGCCGACGATCTTGAGTTTGCGATCCGCACGCTCGTCCGCCGAGCGGCCGTAGCGGCCCGCAGGGGCCTGCGTACGCACCTGGGCCATGATCAGTCCTCTCGCGGCGGGCGCCGAAGCCGGAATTTTCGCCCCCCGGTATCCGTCACTATAGAAGCCGCCCTTTGCGACGAATCACTGAGGATCGAGTCTTGACTGAGCAGCTGCGACTGATGGCCGTTCACGCCCACCCCGACGACGAGTCGAGCAAGGGCGCGGCCACCATGGCCAAGTACGTCTCCGAGGGGGTGGACGTGGTGGTCGTGACCTGCACGGGTGGCGAGCGCGGCGACATCCTCAACCCGAAGCTCCAGGGGGACGCGTACATCGAGGAGCACATCCACGAGGTGCGCCGGCGGGAGATGGACGAGGCCCGCCAGATCCTCGGCGTGCGGCAGGAGTGGCTCGGATACGTGGACTCGGGCCTGCCCGAGGGCGACCCGCTGCCCCCGCTGCCGGAGGGCTGCTTCGCCCTGGAGGACGTCGACGAGGCGGCCGGCCGGCTGGTGCGGCTCATCCGCTCCTTCCGCCCCCAGGTCGTCACGACGTACGACGAGAACGGCGGCTACCCCCACCCCGACCACATCATGACCCACAAGGTCTCCATGGTGGCGTTCGAGCACGCGGGGGACACCGAGAAGTACCCCGAGGCGGAGTTCGGGCCGGCCTGGCAGCCCCAGAAGCTGTACTACAACCAGGGCTTCAACCGCGGCCGCACGGTCGCGCTGCACGAGGCGCTGCTCGCCCGCGGCCTGGAGTCGCCGTACGGGGAGTGGCTGGAGCGCTGGGAGAAGAGCGACCGCGGCGAGCGGACGCTGACGACGCACGTGCCGTGCGCGGACTTCTTCGAGATCCGCGACAAGGCGCTGCTCGCGCACGCCACCCAGATCGACCCGGACGGCGGCTGGTTCCGGGTGCCGCTGGACCTCCAGCGGGAGGTCTGGCCGACCGAGGAGTACGAGCTCGCGCGCTCCCTCGTCGATACCACCCTCCCCGAGGACGACCTCTTCGCGGGCATCCGCGACAATGCATGACATGGATGCGACTCACGCAGTGACGAACATGGTCACGCTCGCCGAGGTCAACGAGAACAAGGTGACCCCCGGCCTGCTCGGGTTCGTCGTCTTCGCGGTGCTGGCGCTGGGTGTATGGCTGCTGATGAAGTCGATGCACCGGCACATGGGCCGGGTGGACTTCGTGGAGGAGCCCGCGACGGCTCCTCCGGCGGCGAAGCGCGGCCTCGCGGCACGCCCGAACGCGAAGGCGGACCGCGACGCGGCCCCGAAGGGCTCCGCCGACCGGTAGCCCCGCCCGGCCGGACGGCCCCGCCAGGCGCCCCCCGCACGGCGTGCGGGAGGGCGCCTCGTGCTGCTCCCGCACGTCGCCGCGCCACTCGGCGCCGGGTCGCCGGGCCGCTCAGAGCGCGGCGCGCAGGCGGGCTGCCGTACGCCCCGCGTCGTAGCCGTCCGGCACACCCGGTACGAGGACGACGTCCCCCTCGATGTGGTCCGTGCGCAGGGGCAGGATCGCCCGGTAGGCCTCGGAGCCGTACCAGGCGCGCGCCGCCGCCATGCCGGGGAACGCCACCACCACGACGGCCCCCGGCCAGGCGCCCTCCACGACCTCGGCCGCCCCGCCGTGCACGGCGAAGCGCCCGCCGAACGGGTCGAGGGTCTCCTGGATGCGTTCCATGTAGACGCAGACGTCCTCGTGCGGCTCGGCGTCGGCGAGGTGCGCGATCGCGTACGCGGTCATGGTGGGCCTCCCGGGGCGGGGCGGCCCCGGGCCGGTCCCGGGGCTGTCGGTGCACCCCAGTCTTCGTGCGGCGCCGCCCCGGGTCGATTACCCCGGAGGTCATGGACCGGCCCGCGCCGTCCCGCCGCGCGGGCGCGGCGGCCGCGTCCGGGCGGGGGCCCGCCGGCCCCCGCGGCGCCTCAGGCCCGCGCCGGCACCTCCACCCCCATCACCTCCTGGGCGTGCCGGCCCGGGACCATGCCCAGGGACCAGGCGCGCCAGCCGTCCTCCAGGGTGGTGCCGCGGGCCAGCATCACGGACAGGGTCCGGGCGCACTCGTCGAGCTTCGGGTCGCGCAGCGGGTGGGAGGCGGCGGTCAGTTCGGCGAGTTCCTGCTCGGCGACGGCCGTGCCGACCTCCGCGCCGCCCGCGGACGCGTACGGCAGGAGCGTGCAGCGCAGGAAGCGGGACCAGTCGGCGCCGCGCCGGTCGCCGTACGAGTCGAACAGGGCGCTCGCCTCGTCGCACAGCGCCAGCGCCTGCGTCGTACGGCTGTTGCCCGCGTCGACGATCGCGAGTTCCACGCACGCCCACGCCTCGCCGTACGCGACGCCCGCCCGGTGGAAGTCCGCCCGGGCGTCGGTCAGCAGCTGCCGGGCGAAGCCGGAGTTGCGCAGGTTGCCCGTGCGGGCGGCGCGCTGGTCGCGCGTGACGCGGCCGAGGTGGTGGCGCGCGCACGCCAGCCCGTAGACGTCCCGCATGCGGGAGAACACCGTGCGCGCGCGGTCGAGTTCCCGTACCGCCTGGTCGCCCTCGCCCGTGTCCTCCAGCGCCTGGCCCAGGTAGTACAGCGTCCACGCCTCGCCGCGCACGTCCTCGTTGTCGCGGTGGCGGGCCAGCGCGCCGCGCAGCGCCTCGGCGGCCTCGGCGGGCTCGCCCGCCATCAGCCGCGTACGGGCCGACTGCGTCAGCGCCCACGCCTCGCCGCGCCCGTCGCCGGTGCGTGCGTAACGGTCCAGCGCCCGGCGCAACGCGTCCTGCGCGCGCCCGGGTTCGCCGAGGCGCAGCAGCACCTGTCCCAGCTGGAAGTGCGCCCAGGCCTCGCCGTGCACCGAGCCGTTTCGGCCGTGGAGGGCGAGCGCGTCGTCCAGCATCGCGAGGGCCTCGCGCAGCCGTCCCCGGTCGCGTTCGACGGCCGCGAGGGCGTGCAGGGTCCACGCCCGGTCGCCCGCCAGCGGCTCCGGTTCCTGCAGGGCGAGGGCCTCCCGCAGCTTCGCCGCGGCGGCCGTGAGGTCGCCCTGGTGGTGCAGGGTGATGCCGAGCGAGCACAGTGCGAGCGCCTCCCCGGCGATCTGCTCGGCCTCCCGGTACAGCTCCACCACGGACGTCAGCGTGGTGCGCGCCTTGTCGAGGTCGCCGAGCTGGCGGGCGGCGATGCCGGTGCGCCACTGCACGGACCGCACGAGCAGGCCCTGCCCGACGGCGTGCGCCAGCTCGTTGATCTCGCCGAGCCGGTAGAGGTCGCCGCGCAGCAGGCAGTAGTCGCACAGCGCGCCGAGCAGCCCGAGCACGGCCTGCTGGTCGACGCCCTCGGCCTGCCGCAGCGCCGCCGTGATGAAGCTCGACTCGTCGTCGAGCCAGCGCAGCGCCGCGTCCGGAGAGGGGAAGCCGTGCGCGCCCGCCGTGGTGCGGAACAGGTCCGCCCGCGTGGACATGTTGCCGTCGACCAGGCGGATCACGGTGTCCGCCAGCTCGCTGTAGTTGCGGATCAGGCGCTCCTGCGCGGCCGTGCGGTCGGCGGCGGCCTCCTCGTCGAGCAGGCGTGCCTGCGCGAAGGCGCGCACCACGTCGTGCAGACGGTAACGGTGGCCCCGCACGTGGTCGATCAGGCCCGCGCCGGCGAGCGCCGCCAGCAGCCGCTGCGCCTCCTGCTCGCCGGTCGCGAGCAGCGCGGCGGCCGCCGAGGCGCCGAGCGACGCCCGCCCGG
>NZ_JAKGCV010000225.1 GCF_021556455.1 Streptomyces fuscigenes
CGCGGTACTAACGGCGCGGTGGCCGCCGCCCCGCGCACCGTCGCCCGGCGCGTCGCTTCCGGCCGCCGGGGCGGAGGTGGCGGCTCGCCGGGACGGCCGGCGGCCCGGCATGGACAGGAGTGCCGTCAGAAGGGCGCCGCCGAGCACCAGCAACTGGATGACCAGCGTGAAGTGGTCGGCCACGTAGCTGCACGGACCGGTTCCGCGGCCGGTGCCCCCGCCTGCGCCTGCCGTCAGGCAGAAGGTGGTGCGGTCGCCGGCCCGCAGGGGCAGCAGCGAGAGAAGGGCGAGCGCGAGGCCCGCGACGGAGAGGGCGCCCAGCAGCGGTTTGCGGCGCTCCTCCAGAAAGAGGTCGGCGACCAGCACGATCAGGGCGACGGCGGCGGTGATCGCGGGTGGTGCGACGGCGAGCCAGTCGACGGACTGGACCAGTCCCGCGGCGGTCATGACGCGCCTCCGGCGAGGAGTCGGTGGACGGCGGGGTCGCTCAGGCCCAGCAGCACGGCGGGCCACAGCCCGGCCAGGACCGTCAGCGCCACGAGCGGACTCCAGGAGGCCAGCTCGTAGCCGTGCACGTCGGGCAGGCGCGGCAGCGCGGCGCCGGGCGCGGGGGCGACGGAGGCGACCCCGGAGGAGTCCTGACCTGCGGAGACCGGGCGGGCCCCGGTCGGGTCCGGGGAAGCCGCGGCCCCGGTCGGGTCCGGGAAAGCCGCGCCGAGGGAGGCCGGGCCGAGGGGAGCCGGCTCTACGGACGCGCCCGTGGCGCCGTGCCGCACGCCCATGCAGACCCGCCGCACGACGCCGAGCAGGTACGCGGCGGTCAGCAGCGTCCCGAACGCGGCGACGGACATGAAGGTGAGGAAGGCCGGACGGCTGAGGCCTGCCGCGGGGTGGAAGGCGCCGAACATTGTCAGCATCTCGCCCCAGAACCCGGCGAGACCCGGCAGCCCGAGCGAGGCGACGGCGGCGAACGCGAGCAGCCCGCCGAGGCGCGGGGCGCGGCCGTAGAGCGCGGCGCCGGTGGCGCCCGCGAGGCTGTCGAGGTCCGCGGTGCCGTAGCGGTCCTTGACTCCTCCGACCACGAAGAACAGCAGGCCCGTGATCAGGCCGTGGGCGATGTTGGCGAAGAGCGCGCCGTTGATGCCGGTGGGGGTCATGGTCGCGATGCCGAGGAGTACGAAGCCCATGTGGCCGACCGAGGAGTACGCGATGAGGCGTTTCAGGTCGCCGCCCGCGCCCCGCCGGACGAGGGAGAGGCAGGCGAGTGATCCGTAGACGATTCCGGTGACGGCGAACGCCGCCAGGTAGGGCGCGAAGGTGTGCATCCCGTGCGGCACGGACGGCACGACGATGCGGACGAGGCCGTACGTTCCCATCTTGAGCAGCACGCCCGCGAGGAGCACCGAGCCGGTGGTGGGGGCGGCCGTGTGCGCGTCGGGGAGCCAGCTGTGCAGCGGCCACATCGGGGTCTTTACCGCGAGGCCGGCACCGATCGCCAAAGCAGCGATGACCTGCGTGGATGTGCTGAGGCCACGGCCGTTGTCAGTGGCGAGTGCCACTATGTCGAACGTGCCTGCGCGAAGTCCGATCAGCAGCAGGCCGAGCAGCATGACGACCGAGCCGAGCACGGTGTAGAGGACGAATTTCCAGGCGGCGGCCTGCCGGCCTCCGGTGACGCCCTGGTCGCCGCCCCAGCGCGCGATCAGGAAGTACATCGGGATGAGGACCATCTCGAAGGCCAGGAAGAAGAGGATCAGGTCGAGGACGGCGAAGGTCGCCAGCGTGCCGGACTCGAGGAGGAGCACGAGGGCCACGAAGCCCTTCGCTCCGGCGCCCTTCGGGGGCTTGAAGTAGCTGTGGAGGGCGCACAGGAAGGTCAGCAGGGCGGTCAGCACCAGAAGGGGGAGGGAGATGCCGTCGATGCCGAGGTGGATGCGGACGTTCATCGCCGCGATCCAGCTGACGTCGGTCGTGGCCTGCATGCTCGACGCGTGGTCCCGGTCGAAGCCGAGGGCCAGGACGATGGTGGCGGCGAGGACCGCGCCGGTGACGATCACGCCGTGGCGCAGCACGGCCCGTTCCGGGCCGGGCCCGCGCAGTCCGGGCGGTGCGGGCAGGAGGGCAGCGCCCGCGCCGACGAGCGGGCCGGCCACGATGAGGACGAGCAGGATCTGCATCACGGACTCGCTGATATCGAACACGGCTCACGCTCCCGCTGCGACGAGTACGGCGGCGATCGCCAGCACGACCGAACCCGCGAGCAGCGCACCGAGGTAGGTCTGGACGTTGCCGGTCTGGGCGCGGCGCACGGCGGCGCCGAGCAGGCGGGGCCCGGCGGCCGCTCCCTTGACGTAGGTGTCGACGACTTCCCGGTCCAGGAAGCGGACCAGGCGCGCGCCCGCGGCGACGGTCCTGACGAACAGCAGGTCGTACAGCGCGTCCAGGTGGAAGCCCGACGCGGCGTGCCGGTGCAGGGGGCCGAGCAGCAGCCGGCCGGGGTCGGCGGGGTCGGGCGCGTCGGCGATGTCGCCGTAGGCCAGGGGGTGCGCCTCGATGGCCTCGGCCTCGGACAGGGCGGGTTCGGCGTCCGGGTGGGCGGCGACCGCGCCGAGCGGTGTCCGGCCGAGCAGCGGGGCGGTGCGGCGCCACGCGCCGTACATGGCGCCCGCGCCGACCAGGGCGACGCCCGTGGCGAGGACGGAGGTGTTGAGGGCCGGGGTCAGCCGCTGGCCGTCGAACCAGTCGCCGAGGTACCAGGCGAGGGCGCCGGCGGCGACGGTGGGCACGGCCAGCGCCCACAGGACGGCGTTCATGATCAGTGGCTGGGGGCCGTGGTCGGGGGCCGGCGCGCCGCGTCCCCGGAAGGCGAGGAGCCACAGGCGGGCGGCGTAGGCACCGGTGAGGAGGGCGGTGGCGAGCCCGGCGAGCAGGACGGTCCAGCCGATCGCGGCCGAGGCGGTCGGCCCGACCAGGCCGGTGGCCGAGGGGCCGACGGCCGCGTGCACCGGGCCGGCGACGGACGCGGGGACGGAGCCGCCCAGGGCCGCGTTCTCGGCGGCGCCGAGCACGGCCTCTTTGGAGAAGAAGCCGGAGAAGGGAGGGATCGCGGCGAGGGCGAGCAGCCCCGGCGTCATCGTCCAGAACGCGCCGGGGATGCGGCGGGCGAGACCGCCCATGCGGGACATCGCGGCGAGTGAGTTCGTGCCGGCCGCGTGGATGACGACACCCGCGCCGAGGAAGAGGAGCGCTTTGAAGGCGCCGTGCGAGAGGAGGTGGAAGACGGCCGCGTCCCGGTCGCCGAGGGCGAGCGCGCCGGACATGTAGCCGAGCTGTCCGATCGTCGAATAGGCGAGGACGCGTTTGATGTCGTCCTGCGCGAGGGCGGCGAGGGCGGAGCCGACCATCGTGACGGCGGCGATCACGGCGAGCACGACGAGCGCGGCGGTGGAGGAGGCGAAGACGGGCAGCAGCCGGGCGACGAAGTAGACGCCCGCGGCGACCATGGTCGCCGCGTGGATGAGCGCCGAGACGGGGGTCGGGCCTGCCATCGCGTCGGGCAGCCAGGTGTGCAGGGGGAACTGGGCGGACTTGCCCGCGACCCCCGCGAGCAGCAGCAGTGCGACCACGGTGGGGTGGTGCAGGCCGCCGTCGGCGACGGTGCCGAGGATCCGGGGGATGCCGAAGCTGTGCGCGTCGTCCGCCAGGGCGAACAGGCCGATGAGGAAGGGGACGTCGCCGAGCTTGGTGACGAGGAACGCCTTGATGGAGGCGGCCCGGGCCTCGGGCGTCTCCCAGTAGTGGCCGACGAGGAAGTACGAGCAGATGCCCATCACTTCCCATCCGACGAGCAGGACGATCAGGTCACCGGAGTAGACGACGAGCAGCATCGCCGAGGTGAAGAGGGAGACGAGCGCCGCGTAGGAGGCGTAGCGCGGGTCGTGGCGCAGGTAGCCGGTCGAGTACAGCTGCACGCCCGTCGCGACGACGGTGACCAGGACGGCGACGAGCACGGCGAAGCCGTCGAGGTGGAGGGAGAGGTCCACGGGCACGGAGCCGGTGGGGGTCAGACGGGTCGAGGCGTCGAGCGGAGGCGTGCCGTCGCCCGCGCCGCCGCCCAGCCGGACGGCGACGAGTACGGCGAGCACGCCCGAGAGGAGCGTCGGCAGCACGGCGAACAGGCGCCCGAGGCCCGGCGCGGCACGGCCGGTGAACAGGCCGAGGATGGCGCCGGCGAAGGGAAGGAGCGGGACGAGGACGGCCAGGGTGGTGGTGCTCACGCGGGGGCCTCGGCATTCGTCGCCGCGGGTCCGGCGGGGTCGTCGGGGTGGCCCGGTCCGGCACCGGAGGCGTCGGCCTCGGCGGCGCGGTCCATCGCGGCCTCGGACGTGTCGCGGATCCGGTCGATGTCGGCGCTGCCGCGGGCCCGGTAGACCATCAGCACGATGGCGAGGCCGATGCCGATCTCGGCGGCGGCGATGGCGATGACGAACAGGGTGAGGGCCTGGCCCGCGTGGAGGGCGTCGCGCAGCCAGGCGTCGAAGGCGACGAGGTTGAGGTTGACGGCGTTGAGCATGAGCTCGACGGACATCAGCACCAGGATCGCGTTGCGGCGGGCGAGGACCCCGTAGACGCCGGTGCAGAACAGGAGGACGGCGAGGACGGCCGGATAGACGAGATGCATCAGCGTTCCCGTTCCCCGGCGCGAGGGACCGGAGCCCGGCGGGTGGCGGACCCCTGGAGGCGGCCCGCGGCTGTGCGGGGCGCGGGGGGCCGGGGCCCGCGGCGGCCCCTGGCGGTGCGGGCCACGTCGCCGCCCTTCCGCGACAGGACGATCGCGCCGACGAGCGCCGCGAGAAGCAGGACGGACAGCGCCTCGAAGGGCAGTACCCAGTGCCGGAAGAGCGCCTGGCCGGTGACCTCCGTGGCGCCCTGCGCCGGTGCGCTGAGGTCGATCCAGGTCGCGCGGAAGGCGTCCACGACGACCCATACGAGGGTGGCGGCCGCGGCGGCGGCGACCACCAGCGGGGCGATGCGGCCCGGCGAGTCCGCGTCGGGCGAGCGTCCGATGGGGGCTCTCGTGAGCATGAGTCCGAACAGGAGGAGGACGACGACGGAACCGAGATAGATCAGGACCTGCACCCAGGCGATGAACTCGGCGGTGAGCAGGAGGTATTCGACGGCGAGGCCGCCGAGCGCGACGACCAGCCACAGCGCGGCGTGCACGAGCTGCCGGGTCGTGACGGTCACCAGGGCCGCCCCGAGGGTGACGATGCCCACGAGGAGGAACACCACTTCGACGCCGGACGGTGAGAGGAAGCCGTGGCTCGCGACGGCGGCGAGCTCGGCACCACGGCCCCCACCGTGCGGCGCCCCGACTCCCGTCGGGGACCCTGCGCCGGTCCCGGCGCCGAGGTGGGCGGGCACGCGGGCGAGGGCGCGGGCGGCCGGTTGCGTCAGCGCGTCCGCCGGGGCGGCGAGCAGGTGCGTACGGGGCGGGGCCGCGGGCGGGAGGGCGAGGGCGGACGAACCGCCGGAACCGGCACGGCCGGCGGGGACGGACGCGAGGGCGGCGACGAGGTTCACGCGTCGTCCCCCGGCCGATGCTGCGCGAGGCGGTCGGCGGCCTTGCGGGCGGCGGCGGCCTCCTTGGGCTCCTCGCTGCCCGGGTCGAGCGCGGGGGGCTCCGGCACGGTCCACATCCATTCGCGGAGCTTGTCGCGCTCGTGGGTGAGTTCGCGGATGTCCGTCTCCGCGTACTCGAACTCCGGCGACCAGAACAGCGCGTCGAAGGGGCACACCTCGATGCAGATGCCGCAGTACATGCAGAGGGCGAAGTCGATGGCGAAGCGGTCGAGGACGTTGCGGCTGCGTTCGCGCCCGCCCGGCGCGGCGGGCGGCACGGTCTCTTTGTGGGAGTCGATGTAGATGCACCAGTCGGGGCACTCGCGCGCGCACAGCATGCACACGGTGCAGTTCTCCTCGAACAGCCCGATGACGCCCCGGCTGCGGGGCGGGAGTTCGGGCAGCGCCTCGGGGTACTGCTCGGTGACCGTCTTCCTGGTCATCGTGCGGAGGGTGACGGCGAGACCCTTGGCGAGCCCGCTGCCGGGGATCGGGGACATCAGCTGATCACGACCTTGACGACGCCGGTGAGGGCGATCTGGGCGAGGGCGAGTGGTACGAGGACGGTCCAGGCGAGCTTCTGCAACTGGTCCTCACGCAGCCGCGGATAGCTGACGCGCAGCCAGATCACGACGAACGCGAGCACCGCGGCCTTCAGCAGGGTCCACACCCAGCCGAGCCCGTCGGCGCCGAACGGCCCGTGCCAGCCGCCCAGGAACAGGACTGCGGTCAGCCCGGACAGCACGACGATGCCCGCGTACTCGGCGAGCAGGAACAGGGCGAAGCGCAGCCCCGTGTACTCGGTGTACGCGCCGAAGATGATCTCCGAATCGGCGACGGGCATGTCGAACGGGGGCCGTTGCAGCTCGGCCAGCCCGGAGACGAAGAACACGACGCCGCCGACGAGCTGCCAGGGCACCCACCACCAGTGGAAGGCGTGCAGCACGCCCGGCAGGGAGACCGTTCCGGCCGCCATCGCCACAGAGGCGGCGGCGAGCAGCATCGGCAGCTCGTAGGCGAGCAGTTGCGCGGCGGTGCGCACCCCGCCGAGCAGGGAGTACTTGTTCGCGGAGGCCCAGCCCGCCATGAGCGAGCCGAGCACGCCGACGCCCATGACCGCGAGCACGTAGAAGAGGCCGGCGTCGATGCTCTGCCCCACCGCGCTGCCAGCCGGTCCGACGGGGATCACCAGCAGCACGAGGAGGTACGGGAGCAGGGCGACGGCGGGCGCGAGCTGGAAGATCCGCCGGTCGGCCTCCGCCGGGACGATGTCCTCCTTCTGCGCGAACTTCACGCCGTCCGCGACGAGCTGGGCCCAGCCGTGGAAGCCGCCCGCGTGCATGGGTCCGAGGCGGCCCTGCATGTGCGCCATGACCTTGTGTTCGGCCTGGCCGACGAGGAGCGGCAGCACGAGGAAGGCGACGAAGACGGCGATCAGGCGCAGGGCGACGTCGAGCACGTCATTCACCGGCCGGCACCGCCGTCCGGGTTGGTGTCCGGGTTCGGGGAGTCCGGGTTCGGGTCCTGGTTCGGGCTCGGGTTCGGGTTCGGGTCCGCATCCGAGTCCTGGTTCGGGTTCGGGCTCGGGTTCGGGTCCGCATCCGAGTCCTGGTTCGGGTTCGGGTTCGTTTCAGCGTCCGGGTTCGGGGCGTGGTCCGCGTTCGTCCCCCCGCCCGGGCCCGCCTCACGGTCGGCGTTCGTGGTCCCGCCCTGGTTCGGGTCGCGGTCCGCCTTCGCATCCCGCTCGCCGTCCCGGTTCGGGTTCAGGTCACGGTGTGCGTTCGTGTCCCGGTCCGCGTTGCTGTCCCGGTCCGTGTTCCTGTCCCGGTCCGTGTTCCTGTCCCGGTCCGTGTTCCTGTCCCGATCCGCGTTCCCGTCCTGTTCCGTGTTCCTGTCCCGATCCGCGTTCCTGGCCTTGCTCGCGTCACCGCTCGGTTCCGGGTCGTCGCTGGTCTGCGCGTCACCGGTGTCGGGGGCCTCCGGGGCGCGGTGCCATGGCGCGTCGCTCCGGGCCGGCCGCCTGGGGCGTCCGCCGGGGCCGGGCGCGTCGGAATCGTCCGCGCCTTCGGAGTTCCCGCCCCCGGGCCGCCCCGCCTGGGAGTCCGCGCCCTCGGACCGCGCACTCCCCGGCCGCGCGCCCGGCGCCTGCTCGTCCGGGGCCTGCTCGTCCTCGCGCCCGGCCTGCTCGTCCTCACGCCCGGCCTGCTCGTCCGTGGCCTGCTCGTCCTCGCGCCCGGCCTGCTCGCGTTGCGATGCCGAGCCTGCGGAAGCGCTGCGCGTACGGCGCGGGCCGCGCCGGGCCGGCGACGGACCGGTCCGGGTGTCCCGGCCCTGGGCGTCCCGGCCCTGGGCGTCTTGGCCCTCGGGGGACCCCGCGGGTGCGGGGCCGGTCGGCTCGGCGGTTCCGTGCGCGGACGTCTGCGAGGCGGAACCCTCCGACGCGCTGCGCGTACAGCGCGGCCTGCGCGGGGTTTCGCCGGCCGGCGACGCGGCGTCCGTGGTCCGGGAGTCGGAGGGACCGGCGGCCGCGCCCCCGGCGGCCGCGCCGCCGCGGCCTGCGGGACGGGAGGAGCGCGCCGGACGGGCGGGCTCCCGGGGGGTCTCGCCCTTGTGGGGGCCCCACTCGTTCGGGTCGGGCACGCCCGGCGGAAGCATCTGGCGGCGGCGCGGTGCCCCCGACTCGCCCGGGTCCTTCGCGCCGGGCCACGCCTTCGCGACCCGTGCGGCCAGCACGAAGTCCTTGCGCAGCGGGTGGCCCTCAAAGCTGTCCGGCAGCAGCAGCGGCGCCAGATGGGGGTGGTCGCGGAAGGCGATGCCGAACATCTCGTGCGTCTCGCGCTCGTGCCAGGCGGCGCCGGCGTAGATGTCGACGGCCGTCGGCAGCTCGGCGGCCTCGTGCGGCAGCGCCGTGCGCACGAGCAGCGCCCGCACCCTGCGGTCGGCGACCGTGAAGAGCCGGGCGGAGACGTGGAAGCCCGCCTCGGCCTCGTCGACGGCGCTCAGCCAGTCGAAGTAGGCGAGCCCGAGGACGTCCCGGGCCGTCGTCAGCGCGTCGAGCCAGCGCTCGGCGGGCACGTCGACCGTGAGCAGGCCGTACGAGAGGTCTGCCGTCACGCCCTCGCCGAAGATCTCGGCCGCCGAGTCCGGCAGCCCGTCGAACGCGTCGGTCACGGCGCGTCCCCCGTGCCCGGTCGGCCGCCGTCGTCGGGGCCGTCGCCGTTGTCCGGGCCGTCGCCGCTGTCGGGGCCGTCGCCCGCCCTGCCGTGCCCGCCGCCGGCCTCCGGACCGCGGCC
>NZ_JAKGCV010000226.1 GCF_021556455.1 Streptomyces fuscigenes
CGCGCGGCGCGTGGCGGGGCGCCCGGGGCGGGCTCAGCGGCGGGCCGAGCCATTGGCCAGCGCCGTGGCGTCCAGGCCCAGCGAGGCTGCGGCGATCGCGCCGACGTCCGCCAGGGTCGGCGCGTCCGGCCGGATCTCCGTGCCGCTGCCGCCGGGGCGGTGGATGAGGACGGGCACGTACTCCCGGGTGTGGTACGCGTGCCCGATGGCCGGGTCGTTGCCGTGGTCGCCGGTGACGATCAGCCGGTCGTCCGGCCCGTCGAGCAGGCCGAGCAGCTCGAACAGGCCCGCGTCCGCCTCCTCCAGCACCCGCCCGTACCGCGCGGTGTCCTGCTGGTGCCCGGCGAGATCCGTCTCCTGCACGTTGGCGACGACGAGCGCGTCACGGCCAGCGCCGCGCACGGCGTCCAGGGTGTGTGCCACGACCTCGCCCGTGGCCACGGCGGGCCGCCGGACGACGCCCTCGCCGGCGAGGATGTCCGCGGCCTTGCCGACCAGCGTGACCGGGATGCCGGAGCGCGCCGCGAGGTCCGGCAACTGCCGGGTGTGGTCGAGGTCCGCGCCCAGGTGCGTCACCTGCAGACCGCCGTTGCGGTAGAAACCGGTGGCGGGCGTGTCGAGCCCGAACGTCCCGCCGTCGCCGTCCCGTACGAACCGCTCGAGCGGCCCGTCGGCGTGCCCGCCGACCGCGATCACGCGGGCCACCGGCGCGACCGTCCGCACCGTCCGCGCGATCGCGAGGATGCCCTCGAAGGGCAGGTCCTCCAGCCGCCCCGACGCGTTCCAGTTGATCCCCGGGTCGGCCTCCAGGTTGTCGTGGACGAGCACCGCGTCGTCCACGAGCAGCAGCGGCCTGCCGCCGAGCGGGGAGACCGTGTGCCCCGCCGCCTTGAGCACGGCCGTCACCTCGGACAGGTGCTCGGCGAGCCGGGCGACCGTGACGCGGCTGAAGTCGGCCCCCATCATGGTCTGGTGGCCCGCGAAGGTGTCCGCCCCCGGATAGCCGAGCGCCGCCCGCCCCACGGACACCGGAAGCGGCGTCGCCGGCGCGAGGTCCGGGTGCGGGTGCACGACGCCCAGGCCGAGCGCCCCGAGGCCGGGCAGCCGCAACGGGCGCCCCGTCAGCTCGCGGCAGCCGTCCAGCACGTGCGCACAGGTGTCGGCGGCCACGTCGCCGGGGCGCAGCGCGCCGGCGTCGGGCATGGCGCCGATGCCGAACCCGTCGAGGACGACGATGACGGTCCTGCTCATGGACGTTGCTCCTTTCCGGCCGCTACAGGGCCCGGCCGTGCGCGTCGTACAGGCCGGTGAGCCGGGGCGCGCCGGCGGACAGGCCGGACACGACGGCGACCGTCGAGCGCGTGACGAAGATCTGGGTGCGGAAGGCGAGGAGGGCGGTGTCCCCGACGCGCGCGTCGTCGGCGCGCTCCGGGGCGTCCAGCAGCCGGTAGTAGTCGATGTTCTCGGCGGGGGAGGGGTGGACCGCGAGCCGGGCGCCACTGCGGGGCAGCAGCGCCCGGCTGATCGCGGCGCGGGCATAGAAGCCGCCGCCCCGCACGGCCGGGCGGCCGTCCGCGAGTGTGTGCGCGACCTCGGTGACGTACACGTACGCCGGCTGCTCCGGCTGGTGGGGGTCGACCGCGTGCAGCGGCGTCGTGCCGGTCAGGGAGTGGCCGGGCTCGCCGTGGGTGGCGCCCAGCTCGGCGAGGAGCGGCAGCGTCGCCACGGAGGTGGCGCTCGGCGCGCTCAGCCGTACGTCCCGGTGGCCGCGCGCGGCGAGCAGGGCCTTCGCCTTGACCGCCAGTTCGAACGTGGGGGTCGGCTCGGGGCGGCCCGTGACCGGGTCGCACAGCACGCACGGGAAGGCGGTGACCCCCGCGAGGCGGATGCCGGGCAGCCGCTCGGCCTCCGCCGCGAACGCGTCCAGCCGATCCAGGGGCACACCGCCCTCCTGGCCCGGGTAGACCGCGCCGGGCGCCCCTTCGAGGCGGACGAGGACGTCCTGCACGAGGCCGAGGCCCGAGGCGGCGTCCGACACGGCGCGCGCGTTGGCGAGGTCGAAGACCGTGACGGCCTCCGGGCGCCAGGCGAGCATCTCCGGCAGGTCGCGCGGCGGGATCTGCACCAGGTGGCCGAGGTTGCCGGCGCGGGCGCCCGTCGCGTGCAGCAGTCGCGCCTCCGCCGGGTCGATCGCCGCGAACGCCGGGATGTGCCGTGCGACGGCCCGGATCAGCTCCGGATTGCGCCCGAGCTGCTTGACGACGAACCACAGCGAGAGCCCGAGCCGGTCGGCCTCCGCCGCCAGCAGTGCGGCGTTCGCCTCGACGGCATCGGCGTCCAGTACGTACGTGTCGGACGGGATCGCGCCCGAGCCGTGCAGCTCGGTGGCCGCCTCGACGAGGGAGGGGTTGCGGGTGAGAACGGTGTCGAGGAACACGGTCAGCCCTCCAGGTCGTGCAGGGACCGGCGCAGGATGTCGAGCACGAGGTCCGCGCCCGCCCGCATCGGGTTGATCCGCACGGCGCGGTCGGCGAGCTCGGGCGCGTCGTCGAGGGACGAGCTGGACATGCGGTAGACGAGCGGTGCGATCTCGTAGCGCGAGTTGGAGCCCACCGGGTAGGGCGCGGCGCCGTGCCGCGCGGCCGCGGCGGGCAGGTCCTTGGCGACGGGCCGGTCGAGCAGCACGATCAGGCAGCGGTCCTGGACGTTGGCGAGGCGCACGTCGGCCACGCCGGGCACCTCCCCGGCCGCGAGCCGCTGGGCGATCTCCGCGCCGACCTGCGACTGCAGCGCCCACATGACGGGCACGTGGGTCAGCGCGCGCAGCGCGTCGAGCGCCTGATGGCCCTGGACCTGCCCGCCGCCGGAGTAGTTGTCCGCCCGCACCCGTGCCACCAGGTCGCGCGAGCCCACCACGGCGCCCACGCCCTCCGGGCCGTGCAGCTTGAACAGCGAGAAGCACGAGGCGTCCGCGCCCAGCTCGACACCGCTCGAAGGGACGCGGAGCACGGCGTAGTTGTCGTCCACGACGGTGCGCACCCCGGCGGCCGCGCAGGCCGCGAGGACCGCCGCGGGATCGTAGGAGTCGGTGAGGCGCTGGCGGCTGTGCTGCACGTACGCCCAGCGGAACCGGCCCGAGGCGAGGGCCGCACCCAGCGCCGCCGCGTCGTTGAAGTCGGCTTCGACCGCCTCCACGCCCAGGCCGCGCAGCGTGACCGCCGTCGTGCGGTAGACCGGCGCGCGGTGGATGAGCAGGGGCCCGCCCGCCACACCGGCCGCCTGGAGCGCGGCCCGGATGGCCCCCGTGCCCGCGCCCTGGACGAGCGCGGCGTCCTGCGCGCCGAGGAAACCCGCGAGCACGGCCTCCACGCGGGCCGTCGTGCGGGGCCTGCCGAGGCCCGGCACGACCCCGGAGTCCGCCGCGAACAGCTCGGCTCCCTCGAAGTGCTGCGCCGTGTGCTCCAGCAGCCGGAACTGCGTACGGACGGCGTCCTCGAGGGGGACGGTCGGCAGGGGATGCGTACGGGGGAGCCGCGCGCCGCCCGGAGCGGGTGTGGGGGGTGTGCCGTGCGGCATGTCAGATCTCCTCGACGTCTGCGCCGGTCAGGAAGCGCAGGGGGTTGCGGCGCGTGATGAGGTCCACGAGGTCGTCGTCGACGCCCGCCGCGCGCGCCTTCGGCAGGAAGGACCGGAACAGGTGCCCGTAGCCCTGGCCGCCCTCGGACAGCAGGTAGCCGTGGCGCGAGATGTCGCAGCTCAGCAGCACCCGGTCGGCATGGCCCGCGTCGAGCAGGCCGAGCAGCAGCCGCAGCCGCGTCTCGTCGCTCTGGTAGGTCGCCTTGCCCACGGTGTCGAAGGCGACGTAGGCGCCCTCGGCGGCCAGCCGGCGGTGGACCGCCGGATCGTCCAGCAGGTCCTGGTGGCCGATCGAGACGCGGTGCGGCGCGAGGCCGGCCGCGGTCAGGATCTCCAGCTGGGCGAGGCCGCCCCGGCCCAGCTGGGCGTGCGTGGCCAGGGACAGCCCCGTCGCGGCGGCGGCGCGCGCCGAGGCCGTCAGCACCCTCGTCTCCGGCCCGCTCGGCACGTCCCCGTGGCTGCCGATCTCGCCGATCACGCCGGGCCGGACGCCCGTCGTGCCGATGCCGTTGCCGATCTCGTCGAGCAGGACCTCGGTGAGGCGGCCGGTGTCGGTGCCGGCCACCTCGGCCGGGTGGAACGGCTCGTAGTACCAGCCGGTGGCAGCGACGACGGCGACACCGGTGTCCGCCGACAGGCGGGCCAGCGCGTGCGGGTCGCGCCCCATGCCGCGGCACGTCAGCTCGACGATCGCGGAGAGGCCGAACTCGTCCCGCAGGGCCGTGAGTTCCTTGGTGACCGCGGGTGCGTGCGCGTCCGGGTCGAGGACCGCCGCGCGGTCGCCGGTGCGGTCGAGGTCGAGGACCAGGTGCTCGTGGGCGAGCACCGGGCCCCGGACCTCCGCCGCGTCCAGCGCTCCGGAGACGGTGCGCAGGTGGTGGTGCATGGTGCGGGTGCCTTTCCGGGCCCGGACGGGCCCTTCCCCCCTTCGGAAGTGCCTCAGCCCTTCACGGGGGTGAACAGGTCGAGCCAGTACAGGACGTTCAGCAGGATCCCGCCGACGATCACCGCCGCCGGAGCCGCGGCCATGCGCACCACGGGACGCCCCATCGCCTCGTTGATGAGGTAGAGGCCGCCGACGACCAGGATGCCGAGGCCGCCGCCCATCACGTTCGCCGCGAGGAGCGAACCGAACAGGATCGCCAGCTGCAGCGTGTCCGTGATGGCGCTGCGCAGGTGCTCCGAGGAGTCCCGGACGCTCGGGAGCTTGCCGAGGACCTTGCCGATCGACGACAGGCCGAGGATCTCCAGCGCGAGGACCAGGGCGCCCGCGACGGCCGCCAGGATCGGGTTCGGCATCAGGTAGCCGATGGGGTACACGAGCGTCAGGCCCGCGATGCCGTACGTGCCCGAGGCCAGGGCGGTCGTCGCGATCAGCGGTATGAAGCCGAAGACGCGGTAGAAGTCGACTTGGGCCGCCTCGCTGACGTGGCCCTTCGCGATCAGGAAGCTCGTGGCCTCGCCGCCGCCGAATATGTGCATCTGGGCGATGAGGCAGACGCCGGCGCCCAGCAGCATGAACAGCGGCAGGTGCCTGCGCAGCCTGGTCGCGCTCGCGCTGAACAGCGAGGCCATCGGGTCCTCGAGCTCGGCCTCCTCCGCGGTGGCCGTGGCGAGCGCACCCCCGCCGCCGTCGGTCTTCGTCAGGACGCCCCCGCCGGAACCGCCGCCCGCGGCGCCGCCGGAGCTGTCCGGCCCCGGCTCCTCGGCGGCGGCCGCCCGGGCCGCCGCTTCCGCCTCCGCCTCGGCCTCGCGGTCGGCCTTGCGCTGCACGAGGTCCTTGCGCACGGCGAATCCGATGAGCATCAGCACGCCCGCCGCCATCGCCAGCGAACCCGCGAACACGCTCGGCCAGAGCTTCATCGTCATGACCACGAACGCCAGCTCCACGACGGCCGTGATGCCGCCTCGCGCCCGGCCGAACTGCTTGGCCACCGCGATCACCGGGAAGAGCGTGAACAGGAAGAGGATCGGCGTGGACATCTGCTGCATGGCGGTCAGGAAGTCCACCGGCAGCTTGTGCGCCACGTCGTTGGCGCCGTTGAGGCCGAAGACGACCAGTGCGCCCCACGCACCGCCGAGCACCACGGCCATCCACTTGCGGATGGCGAGGATGCCCAGGATGTCCGTCGGCAGGAACAGCAGCCACGGATTGAGCACTCCGGACGACAGTGCCATCGGCGCGCCCAGGCCGAAGATGAAGCCGGCGGACAGGCCGAACGCGACCGCCGCGGTCGCCGCGCGCGTGGCACGTCCCTGGATGAACTCCAGCATGAAGGGACGGGTGCCGTCGTTGAAGACGGCCAGCGCCATGTGCGAGATGAGCGCGGTGAGCGCGGCCAGCACGATGACGGTGATTTTCTGCGTCAGCGAGAAGTCGAGCTGAGCGCTCGCTGCGAGCACTGTGTTCACGGGGTCACTCCTTCGTGCCCTGGTGTTTCTCGGAGGTCAGCCCCGCGCCGCGATGGCGCGTGCCATGAGTGGGGCGACGACGTCGATCTGGTCGATCGCGAAGCCGAAGACGGTCTTGCCCTCGGCGAGCAGCGCGGAGATCTCCTCCTGCGTCGGCACGGAGCGGCCGAACGTGTGGCACTTGGCCGCGCCCACCAGGCCCAGCAGCACGCCGAGGGAGGCGCCCGCCCCGGTGTGGCAGGTGCCGAGGTAGTAGTCGGCCTGCCGGCCGCGCAGCTTCATCGCCGCGTCCATGTCGTTGGAGACCGTGACGGTGAGGCCTTCGATGCCGAGGTCCGAGACGGCCTTCGCGACCTCGGATTTGCCGACGCCGCCGGTGAGGATCTTCGTCATGACTGGTTCCTTCTCTTCTCGCGGGTGCTGCGGAGCAGCAGTACTGCGGGGCCGGCGGCCGGGGAGTCGCCGGGGCGGGGTGGGTACGGATGGGGCGGAGGAGATCAGGCGGGGGAGTGCTGCGCGAGGACGGCCAGGTGCAGCGCCAGGAAGTTGATCTCCGAGTCGGGCAGTCCGGCGCCGAGCGACCGCTCCGCCCGGGCGGAGATCTCGCGCGCCTTCGCCACCGCGTCCGGATGGTCGGCGAGTTCGCCGGCGACCTGGTCGTCGGTGCTGAAGGCGGCTATGGGCTCGCCGTCCAGCAGGCGCGTGAGGGCCATCATCAGGTGACTCGTGAGCATGCCCGCCGTGTCCTCCGTGACGGTGCTGCCCGCCTCGGCGAGCGCCGTCAGCTCGTCACCGACGAATGCCGCGACCTCCGGACGCACCTGGCCGCTCTCGCGGAACAGCTTGATGCGAAGGGCGAGTTGGTCGTCCATTCGTTCCTCCTTCTTGTCGTTCCCAGAGGCTCACCGAGGTGGGTCGGGGTCGCGTGCGTGGGGCGCCGGGGGATCCGTCGCACCGGTCACTGAGAGTCGAGCACCGTTCAGTAACCCGTATTTTGTATTTTGAGGTGACGGTGCGCCACGTTCCGGGGCGATCCCGGGCCGGGGCTCACCGCCCGTCAGTACCAGGGCGAGCGTTCGCCCTTGAGTACTTCCGTCTGGCAGTGGGCGATCTCCGGTATGTCCAGGGCGTCGCGC
Source organism: Streptomyces fuscigenes (assembly GCF_021556455.1). Classification (GTDB taxonomy): domain Bacteria; phylum Actinomycetota; class Actinomycetes; order Streptomycetales; family Streptomycetaceae; genus Streptomyces; species Streptomyces fuscigenes. Next base: position 7,185 of record NZ_JAKGCV010000226.1, read on the forward strand.
ACGGCGGCCAGCGCCTTCGCTCCGTCCGTCCTGCCGATGATCGCCGCACTGGAGTTGCGCAGCGCGAGGTCGCGCGTGACCTCGTCGCCGAGGGGGAGCACGTCGACGTCCGGGCCGAGCCAGCCCTGCGCCTCGTCGAGGCTCCACACCGTGGCGTCGGCGAGGTCGTGCTGGAAGACCTCCCCCAGCTGCATGTACGACGCCTCCACCCAGGTGATGTCCCGGCGCTCGGCGAAGACCTTCTCGGCCAGCATGCGCTGGTCCTCGGAGGCGTAGTCGACCGCGACCCGGAGCCCGGCGGTGTCCACGTCCAGCCCGTGCCTCATGAGCAGGCCGTGCGCGCCGACGTAGGTGGCGGGTCCCAGATCCGCCACCAGCTCCACGGGGTGCTCCTCGATCAGCCGGTCGGCCGCGAAGCGCGAGAGCACCACGAGGTCCACCTTGCCGTCGAGCAGGGCCGTCGTCCGCGCGCCCGCGCCCCGCATGAACGTGATCGCGAAGGGCGCGCCGGCGACCTCGAAGGCGCGGCGCAGCCCCGTCGCCAGACCCTCGTACCGGCGGGAGTACGGCAGTGGCATGGCCGCGAGCAGGGTGCCGAGCCCCGAGAGCCGCCAGAGTATGGAGCGGTCCGAGCGGACCAGGAACGTGCCCAGGTGGCCCCGGGCCATGGTCTCGATCGCGTCGGCCTGTTCGAGCAGCTGCAACGCGGCCTGCACGGTGCCGTTCCCCACGCCGAGCTCCTCGGCGAAGTCGCGCACGCGGGGCAGGCGGGTGTCCGGCTCGTGGTTCAGCAGAAGAACCGCGAGCTGTCGCGCCGCGAGGCCGTTGCGCGTCAGGAAACGCTCGTCAAGTCCGGTCACACCGAGACAGTAACCAGAATCCCGGATACTGACAAGACTCTCTTTCGAGGGAACGTTCGACGGTCGGACCGGCGACGGAGGGCCCCGAACGGGCCCTGGGCCCACGCACGCAGGCCGGGCCGGAGCGCCGGCCGGCCCGTTTTGGTGCGGCTGCCCGGCCGGCCCCGCGACGGAGGTGACGCACCAGACAGCACCCACGGGTCCGGGGGCGGCGCCCCGCCCCCGCCCCCGGCCGCGGCCGCGGGCCCGCCGCGCCCGCATCCCTGCTGTGCCCGTACCCCCTGCTGTCCGTGGCCCGCGCGGGCCATGGCACCAGCAGGCCGCACCCTTAGCCGGCCGCATCTTCGACCGGCCGCACCTTCGACCGGCCGCACCCTCACCCGATCGCATCTCCGGCAGGCCGCAGCTCCGACGGCCCGCGCCCCCGGCCGGCCGTACCTCCCCGCGGCGCCCCCGTGGGCACGCGGGCGAGACCCGTCAGGGCACGCGTGCGATCAGGTAGCGGAAGACGTTCGGCATCCACACCGTGCCGTCCTTGCGCACGTGCGGGTGCAGGGCCTCCGCCATCTCCTTCTCCACCTGCCGCCGGTCCGTCGCCCGGACCGCGCCGTCGAACACGCCGGTCGACATCAGCCCGCGCACCGCACTCGCCAGGTCCGCGTAGCCGAAGGGGCAGGCCACCCGGCCCGAACCGTCCGGCCGCAGCCCCGCACGGGCCGCCACGTCCTCCAGGTCGTCCCGGTGGGCCGGCCGCCACGTCCCCTTGCGCAGCCGGTCCGTCAGACGCCCCGCCACGCCCAGCACCCCGGCCGCCGCGCACCGCTCGGGCGGGCCCCAGCCGGCCAGCACGACCGGCGCG
>NZ_JAKGCV010000227.1 GCF_021556455.1 Streptomyces fuscigenes
GCGGGCCCGCGCGGGGTGCCGCCGCGGGCGGCCGGGCACGAGGGCCCGCGCCCGCTCCCGCGCCGGAGCCGGCCGGTCAGCCGAAGACCACGCAGGAGGCCGCGGGCATCTCGACCGCGCCCGCCTTCACCGGGACGCCGGTGTCCGGGTCGACGTCGAACCAGGTCACGTCGCCGGAGTGCTCGTTGGCGGCGTACAGGCGGCGGCCCGCAGGGTCCAGCGCGAGGTCGCGGGGCCAACGGCCGCCGCACGGCACGGTGGTGACGAGCTCCGCCTTCTCGTGGGACTCGTCGAGGGCCACCACGGAGATCGAGTCGGGACCTCGGTTCGCGGCCCACACGAAGCGGCCCGCGCGGTCCACCACGATCGCCGACGCGTTGCTCGTGTCCCGTCCGGGCGTGCCCTCCTCCAGGAGCGGCGCCTCGCCCAGCGCCTCCAGCGTTCCCGTCTCCGCGTCCCAGCGGCACACCGTCAGCGACGGGTGCAGCTCGTGCAGGACGTACGCGTGCCGGCCGTCCGGATGGAAGGCGAGGTGGCGGGGGCCCCGGCCCCGGGTCAGGACGGTCTCCGCGTGCACGGCGAGGGTCCCGGCCGAGGCGTCGAGGCGGTACACCCGCACCGAGTCGGTGCCGAGGTCCACGCCGAGGACCCACCGGCCGCTCGGGTCGGGCAGCACCTGGTGGGCGTGCGGGCCCTCCTGCCGCTCGGCGTTCGGCCCGCTGCCCTCGTGCGCGAACACGCTGCTCGCCTCGCCCAGCGCCCCGTCCGCTTCCACGGGCAGCACCGTGAAGCTGCCCGAGCCGTAGTTGGCGACCAGCAGGTGGCCCCCGGCCAGCGTCAGGTGCGCGGGGCCGTCCGCGCGCAGGTCCCGCACCTCGCCGAGCGGCGCGAGGGTCGCGTCCGCGCCGACGCGGAACGCCGCGGCACGGCCGCGCTCGGTCTCGGAGGCCGCGTAGAGGACCGACGCGTCGTCGCTGAGCTTCAGGTACGACGGCTGGGGCAGGGCGTTCGTGGCGGAACGCTCCGTCAGCGCGCCGGTGTCCGCGGCGACGTCGGCCACGACGACGCCCCGGCCCCCCGCTTCCGTGTACGACCCTATGAAGGCACGCCCGCCGTGGTGCTCGCTCACGCTCGACTCCCCTGGTTCCTCGTGTCGTTCCTCGTCGCCGCCGACCGGGCGCGGCGCCCGCGGCCGCCGTGGCGGCCGGTGCCGGGGCCGGTGGTGCGCCCGGCCCCCGCGACTGCGGCCCCGGCGACGGTAGCAGGGGTGTTTGCGCTGGTACACCGTGGTGCGGGGGCGGTCGCCGCGGGACGCCGGACGTCCGGGCCCGGACGCGGAGGGCGCGGGCGGGGTTGGCATGCTGGGAGCATGACCTCTACGCGGACCGCAGCCGTCCTCTTCGACCTCGACGGCACCCTGGTCGACACCGAGCCGCTGTACTACGAGGCCACCCGGCGACTGCTGGACCGCCACGGCGTCCGCGACTTCACCTGGGAGCAGCACGCGGGCTTCATCGGCGTCGGGACCCGCGAGACGCTGGAGGTCCTGGCGGGCCGGTTCGCGCTCACCACGCCCGTGGACGAGCTGCTCGCCGACCTGAACGCGGTCTATCTCGGCCTCCTGCGCTCCTCGGCCGAGGTGTTCCCGCGGATGCGGACGTTCGTCGAGCGCCTGCACGCGAACGGAGTGCCGATGGCCGTGGCCTCGGGCTCCTCGCGCGAGGCCATCGAGGCGGCCCTCGTCCACGCGGGCCTTCAGGGGTACTTCGGGGCGACCGCGTCGGCGGAGGAGGTCGCCGCGGGCAAGCCGGAGCCGGACGTGTTCCTGGAGGCGGCGCGGCGCCTCGGCGTCCCCGCCGCCCGGTGCGCGGTGATCGAGGACTCGGCGCCCGGGGTGGCGGCCGCCCACGCCGCGGGCATGCGGTGCCTCGCCGTGCTGTCCGTACCGGTCGGGCCCGGGACGCCCCCGCCGGCCGCGTTCGGCACGGCGGAGCTGGTCTTTCCGGGCGGGCACGCCGAGTTCACGGCGGAGGCCGCGTACGACTGGCTGGAGGCGGCCGGCGCGCCGCGCCCGTAGCCGGGCCCTCCCGGCGGCCGTGGGGGCGCTCCGCGGCCGGTACACGGGGCCTCCGGCGCTCCGCCCGCCGCCCGGGGCCCCGGACACCCCGAGCGGTCACCACAGGCCCGTGCGCGCCCTCTCCCCGGCCCGCCGCCGGGTGTCCCGCGTGCGAGGCCCGAGGGCGCGGACGGGGGCCTCCGCGGGCCGAGAGGTCCCGCGCCCGCGGCGCTCACCCGTTCAGGTGAATCCGTGGGCCCTGACCCGTGCCCGCCGGGACGGCCCGCGCCGCCTCAGCCGTCGGCGTCCTGATCCAGGAGGCTGGGCGGCAGCCGCGTCGGCCGGGGCGAGCCCGTCGGCGAAACGGGCGGGGACGACGGCACGGTCGGGGCGCTCGTCGAGGACGGTTCGCATCCTGCGGTTCGCGAACCTTGGGGGCATCGGTGACCGGCGCATACGCGTGAAGCGCGGCCCCGGGGCGTGCGTGCCGGCAGCCGTCCGCCGTGCGGGCGGCTCGGGACCGTCACCACGGTGGCGTACGCGAGGTCCCCGTCGAGGCGCCGCGCCGCATCACGGCCGTCAGCGGCCCGTCCGCGCCGAGAAGCAGGTCGAGGGCCTCGGCCTCCGGCTCCCCGTTGGCCCGTTCGCGACCCCTTCCGAGTGCGCCCGCGTCCATCGGTTTGTCGTTTCCCCGCCCTGTCTTCTACAGTCGTGTCGAACTTCTACGGCGGTGTAAAAGCGGCCGTGGGGTCCGCGCGTGTCACAGCCCAAGCCGCCCACTCCCCCGGGACAGTCCGTGAGTGTTGTCAGTGTTGGCCAGGCCGCCGTGCTCGGCGTCGTGGAGGGGTTGACCGAGTTTCTTCCGGTCTCCTCGACCGGGCATCTGAAGATCGCCGAGGGCCTGATGCACATCCCCGTCGAGAACGCGTCCGTCGTGGGCTTCTCCGCGGTCATCCAGGTCGGCGCGATCGTCGCGTGCATCCTGTACTTCTTCAAGGACCTGGTCCGCATCATCGGCGCCTGGGGCCGCGGCCTGGCCCACAAGGAGGAGCGCTACCACCACGACTACAAGTTCGCCTGGTGGGTCATCGCCGCGACCATCCCCATCGTCGTCGTCGGCCTCGCCGCCAAACCCCTCATCGACGGCCCCCTCGCCTCCCTGTGGGTCGTCGCAGGATCCCTCATCCTCGGCAGCGCCGTCATGTGGGCCGCCGACCAGATGGGCCGCCACAAACGCGGCGAGGACGACACCTCCTTCAAAGACGCCATGTGGGTCGGCTGCTCACAGATCCTCGCCCTCCTCTTCCCCGGCTTCTCCCGCTCCGGCGCCACCATGTCCACCGCACTCATCCTCGACCTCGACCGCGTCGCCGCCACCAAGGTCTCCTTCTTCCTCGGCATCCCCGCCCTCACCGGCGCCGGCATCTACGAACTCAAAGACGCCCTCGGCACCGGCGTCGGCGCCGCCCCCCTCGCCGTCGGCACCCTCGTCTCCTTCCTCGTCGCCTACGCCTCCATCGCCTGGCTCATGAAATTCGTCGCCAGCCACTCCCTCAACTCCTTCGTCATCTACCGCATCCTCATCGGCACCCTCCTCTTCGCCCTCCTCGGCACCGGTGCGCTGAACTCGTGACGCCACGCCCCGCCGGCGACCGCGACCGCGCCCGCGAGGCCGAGCCGCCCGCGGGGGCGCCTGTGCGGCCACAGGCGTCCGCGCAGGCGTCGACCCGGGTGGCTGCGCCGGCACCGCAGGAGAAGGGCTGTGCCGTGTGCGCGGCGCTGGTGCGGCAGCGCAGCGAGGCCAGGGAGAACGGCGACACGCGGTGCGAGCAGGAGTGCGACGCCGAACTGGGGGCGCACGGGCACGGCGGCTGAGGGGCCGCCCGGCCCGTTTCCCACTCGCCCCCCGCCCGCGTGCTGCCGCACGCCCGTTGTGCTGCCGCCCGGCTCCCGGACGGCGGGGGCGGGGGCGGGGCCTCGGCGCGGCGGTCCCGCCGGACGTGCCTCGGAGGCGCCGCGGGACTTCCCGCGGCGCCCCCGAGTGCCGACGTGCGGCGGGCGGCCCGCTCAGCCCTTGTTGGCGCCCAGCGTGAGGCCCGACACGAACTGCTTCTGCAGGGCGAAGAACACCACCAGGGTCGGCACCGCGACGATCAGCGCGGCGGCCGAGATGAGGTTGTTGTTCACGAAGAACTGGCCCTGGAGGTTGTTGAGCGCGGCCGTGATAGGCCGGTTGCTGCCCGTCTGCATCAGGACCGTCGCCCAGAAGAAGTCGTTGTAGATCCAGGTGAATTCGAGCGTCGCGAGGGCCGCGAGCACCGGGCGGCACAGCGGCAGCACGAGCTGCCAGTACTGGCGCCAGGCGGACGCCCCGTCCACGAGGGCCGCCTCCCCGAGCTCCTTGGGGATCGTGCGCATGTAGTTGGACAGCACGAACGCGCAGAAGCCGGTCTGGAAGGCCACGTGGATCAGGATGAGGCCGAGGAAGGAGTCGTCCAGCTTGCCGGACGCCGCCAGCCACTCGGGCAGCGGGATCATCTGGTACATCTTGAACAGCGGCGTGATCAGCGCCTGCTGGGGCAGCAGGTTGCCCGCCGTGAACAGCATGAGCAGTGCGATGTTGATCTTGAAGTTGAACCGCGCCACGACGAACGCGACCATGCTGGACAGCCAGAGCGTGATCACCAGCGCCGGAACCGTGATGAGGACCGAGTTCCAGAAGTAGTGCAGCAGCTGCGCCTGGTCCCAGGCGGCGGTGAAGTTGCCGAAGCCGAAGTGGCCGCCGACGGAGACGTATCCGTGCTTCTGCGTGTCCGCGTACGGGCGCAGGGCCGTGTAGAAGGCGTACAGCAGCGGCAGCAGCCAGACGGCGCAGGTGCCGATCAGGAAGACGTGCAGCGCGGCGCGGCCGGCCCTCGGCGGGCGCCGGTCCCCGGGGGCGGGCGCGGCGGTGCGGGGCCGCCCGGGGCGCTCGGTGGTCAGCGTCGTCATTCTCGCTCGTCCTTCCGGAACATGCTGATCAGGTACGGCACGATGAACGCCAGCGAGATCACGAGGAGGATCGTCGCGAGCGCCGAGCCGAAGCCGATGCGGCTGGCCTCACCCACGATGTTGTCGGTCACCAGCACGGACAGCAGCTCGAGGCCGTTGGTGCCCTTGTTGATGACGTAGACGATGTCGAAGGCGCGCAGCGACTCGATGACCGTGATGACGAGCACCACGACGTTGATGGGCCGCAACGCGGGCCAGACCACGTGGCGGAAGGTCTGGGGGCCGTTCGCGCCGTCGAGGGCGGCCGCCTCCTTCTGCGAGGGGTCGACGCTCTTGAGGCCCGCGAGGTAGAGCACCATCACGTAGCCGGCCTGGCGCCAGCAGGCCATGATCATGACGGCCCAGATGTTCAGGTGCGGGTCGCCCATCCAGTCGACGACGTGGTGGTCGGCGTGGCCGGTCAGGTTGTTGATGAGTCCCTGGGTGGGCGAGAAGATCAGCTCGGTCATGAAGCCGATCAGCGCGAGCGACAGCACCACGGGCAGGAACAGGATCGACTGGTAGATCCGGGAGAAACGGATCTGCTTGTCCAGTTGCACCGCGAGGAACAGGCCGAACGGCGCGGGCAGGACGAAGAAGACCGCGAGCCAGATGAGGTTGTGCTCGATGGCCGGGTCGAACGGCGGGTAGATCGTGAAGATGTTCTTGTAGTTCTCGGTGCCGACCCACTGGATCGTGGAGAAGTCGCCGAACCCGGTCCAGCTGGAGAACGACAGGACGATCGATGCCAGGGCGGGCACCCACACGAACGCCACGGTCAGCAGGGTGGGGATGCCGGCCATCAGGCCGAGGCTCACCCGGTCCCGCACGGTGAGCTGTTTGAGATGGCGCCGCTTGGTCTTGGGGGGCGTGGTCCGCGGCGCCGCCGCGCCGTCCACAACAGTCATGTGTTCCTCGTCGTCTTCACACCGGGCACTGCCGTACGGGCCGGGTGCGGCGCCCACCGTGTGGTGTGCGCCGCAACCGGCCCAATGGGGGGAGCTGACAGGTCAGTTGCCGCTCGCCCAGATGGTCTTGGCCTGCTTGTCGACGTTCGACAGGATCGAGGCGATGTCACCCGGGCTGTTCAGGAACTTCTGGATGGCCGGGATCATCACCGGGTCGGCGAAGTCCGGCCGCGTGTCGCGGTCCATGAACTGCGAGAGGGACTTGGCGCCGGTGATCAGCTTGACCGCGTCGTTCTGCGGCTGCGTGTACTTCGAGGTGTCGACGCCCTTGGCCGTCGCGACGTCGGCCGGGTTGGTGCCGAGCCACAGCTGCTGGGCCGTCGCCGTGCCGAGGTAGCCGAGCAGCTTGTCGGCGCCGTCCTTGTTCTTGGGCGACTTGGACACCATGAAGCCGTCGATGGGCGCCTCGACGGCGCTCTGGCCGTACTGCGGGTCGATCTCCGGGAAGGCGAACAGGCCGAGGTCGGCCGCCTTGTCACCGGTGAAGATCGTGCCGATCTGGTCGAGGCCGAGCACCATCATGCCGGCCTTCTGGTTGACGAGCGCCTGGGCGCCCTCCTGCCAGGTCTGGCCGGCGAATCCCGCGGAGTAGTACGGGATGAGCTGCTTCCAGTGGTCGAACACGGCCTTGACCTGGGGCGTGTTCCACTTCTCGCCCTTGCGCATCAGGTCGATGTGGAAGTCGAAGCCGTTGAGGCGCATGTTCAGGTAGTCGAACGTGCCCATGGACGGCCAGCCGTCCTTGTTGGTGAAGGCGATGGGCGTGATGCCGTCGCCCTTCATCTTCTTCGCCAGCGCGATGTACTCGTCCCAGGTGGTGGGGACCGAGTAGCCCTTCGCCTTCCACAGGCTCTTGCTGTAGAAGACGGCCCACGGGTAGTAGTCGAACGGGACGAGGTAGTAGTGCCCGTCGGGCGCCTTGCTCTGGGCCTTCATGGCGTCCGTGTAGTTGGCGCCGATCTTCTTCCAGACGTCGTCGACGTTGCTGGCGAGGCCCTGGCCCGCGAAGAACTGCATGCGCTCACCGGCGAACCAGTTGAACACATCGTCCGGGTTTCCCTGCAGATAGCTGGAGATGTTCTGCTGGAAGGTGTTGTGGTCGACCCAGTTGGGCTTGACCGTGATGCCGGTGGCCTTCTTGGCCGCGGCGAAGACGTCGACGTAGGCGCCCTTCGGCTGCGGGACCGCGGCGTTGGAGCCGAACGTCACCGTCTTGCCACCCGAACCGCCCGAACTGCCGCCGCTGCCACCGCAAGCGGTGAGAAGCGGTCCGGCCGCGACGACGCCGGCGCCCAGAGCGGCGCCACGAAGCAGTGATCGTCGGGACACGGACGGCATGTCAGGTATGGGTATACCGGGTCCCGATCGTCGACCGTCAGTCGAGAAAAGCTTCATGACCCCTCCCTGCGGGGCTGTGAATAGAACACAAACGAACGTGACCCGACAGATGTCACCAATACACAGGTCGAGTGTCAAGACATCAAACGGTTGCGATATCGAAGTGTGCCCGTTTTCCCCCGGACGGATAGCAACTGACCTGCCCATCCCACCCGTTGGGCACATTCTGGACAGCTGTTGAAAAAAGTTGGTTCCTGATCGGGAATGTGTTGGCCTGCGGCGGGCACACCGAAGAGGCGGGCGTCCCCGTCCGCCCGCCGCCTCACCATACCGGTCAGTAGGCCGCGCCCGGCGCGCCCCCTCGCCACCCCCGCACCCGCCGCGCGACCACGCGCACCGCGGCCCGCATCCGCACGCGGCAGGCCCGAAGACGCCCCGGGAAGCACCCGGAGCACCCTCTCCCGTCACCTCTCGTTTACGCGATCATCACAAGTTGGACACGACCGCCGTCGCACCATGACCTCCCGTCAGACCGGGACGCTACGGTCATCCCTCCACAGAACTGGGGGGTTCACATGAGTGGGGACGAACAGCAGCAATATCCGGCGCCTTCGGGGCCACCGCAGCCCGAGCAACCACCGCGGTGGGACACGCAGCCGACGGCGCAGTGGGGCGCCGTACCGCCCTCCGCCCCGCCGCCCGCAGCGCCCGCAGCGCCCGCACCTCCCGCAGCGCCTTCCTCGGACCCGCCGCGCGACCACGGCCCCCGGCCGGGCTGGACGCGCAAGCGCTTCGTCCTCCCGGGGGCCGCGCTCGTGTTCCTCGTCGGCCTCCTGATCGGCACGGCGGGCGGCGGGGACAGCACCACGCCGACCGCGGACTCCGCCGCGGCCCCCGGGGCCACCGTCACGGCCACGGTCACGGACACGCCCGCCGGGACGGCGAAGGCGGCGAAGCCGGCCCCGACGGTCACCGTGACGGCCACGGCCACGAAGACCGTGACGAAGACCGTCACGAAGACGAAGCCCGCGTCGGACGGCGCACCGGCCGAAGCCGCGCCCGACGGCAAGGCGCTGTTCAAGGTGTGGGGTTCGGCACCGGCGGGCGCGGACATCACCTACGGCTCGGACAGCGACAACATCCAGGGCAAGGGGCTGCCGATGACGAAGACGCTGCCCGTGAAGGACGATTCGCTCTACTACGCCGTCACGGCGCAGCTCCAGGGCGGCGGGGACATCCACTGCTCGGTGACGATCGACGGCAAGACGAAGACGGGCCATGCCTCGGGTGGCTACAACATCTGCCAGGCGCAGCTCAGTTCGGACTTCTCGGGCGGCTTCAGCTGAGCCGTCCGGACGCCGTGCGCCCCCGCTCCGCCCCACCGCGGGCGCGGGGGCGTACGCAGGACGCGGGCGGTACGTACCGACGCGGGCCTCCGGCCGCGCGCCGCGCGGGCGTCCGCCGAGCCGGGCGGGCGGCCGG
>NZ_JAKGCV010000228.1 GCF_021556455.1 Streptomyces fuscigenes
CGCGGCGGCGCCCCGGAGGGCGGCCCGCAGCGCCGCCGGCCGGCAGGCGGACCCCGGCCGCGGACCGCGGACGGCCCCCGCTAGCCTGACGCACCGGAAAAGCAGCTCGGGCACTGGGGAGGCCGGCCGATGGCGGGGCGCGAGGACCTGGAGGACGGCCGGGGCACCGCGCGCCGCGAGGAGCGCGCCCGGATCGTGGATGCCGCCTCCAGGTGCCTGGCGGCGAACGCGGGGGCCACCGTGTCCGTCGGTCGGATCCTCGACGAGGCGGGCCTTTCGACCCGCGCCTTCTACCGGCACTTCGGCTCCAAGGACGACCTGCTGGGCGCCCTGTTCCGCAAGGACGCCGACATCTTCACCGCGGAGATGCGGGCGGCGGCAGCCGTGGCCGCGGCGCCCGCCGACGCGCTGCGCCTCCTCGTCCGCGGCACCCTGCGGCTCACCTGGGACCCGCGCCGCCGCGGCCGCGTGCTCCTCATGGTCTCCGAGGAGGCCGTGCGGGCCCGGGGCTACGCGGCCGAGCGGGCCAGGATCGACGCGGCGGCGCGGACCCTCATCGCCGGGATCATCGAGCGCGGCAGGGCCGCGGGGGACTTCCCCGCCGTACGGGACGTCGCGGCGGACGCCGGCTCGATCGGCGCGCTCCTGCGCCACGCGGTGGACGAGCAGCTGGCCCGGCCGTCGCCCGACGCCGCGCGGGCCGCCGCGGACCGGGTCGTCGGCTTCGCGCTGCGGGCGCTGGGCGGAGCCGGCGCACGTCCGTAGTACGTTACGACGATCGCGAAGGGGAGGGACCGAGGCATGCCGCCCACCACCACCGGGGCCGACGCGGCCCCACCGGGCGGGCCGTGGCCGCTGCCGCCCGTCGAGCGGGTCGCACCCGGCGTGTGGAGCGTCCCGGTGCCGCTGCCCGCCGCCCCGCCGTACGTACTCGTCTACGTGTTCGAGACGGATGCCGGTCCCTATCTGGTGGACGCGGGCTGGAACACGGACGAGGCCTGGGACGGCCTGCGGGCCGGCCTCGCCGCCGCGGGCACCCGGGTCGAGGACGTACGCGGCGTGATCGTCACCCACGCGCACACCGACCACTACGGCCTCGCCGGGCGGGTACGGGAGGCCTCCGGCGCCTGGATCGCGCTGCACGAACTCGACGTGCCCCTGCTCGCCGCGGCCGAGCGCGATCCGGCCGGGCGCCTCGCCGCGCTGCTGGAGCGGGTCGGCGCCCCCCACCGCCTCGCGGACCGGTACCTCGCCCGGGTCCGCGCGCGCCCGCGGCCCGAGGAGATGCCGCACCCCGACCGGCTGCTGCGCGACGGCGACGACCCGGAGGTGCCCGGCTTCGGCCTGCGGGCCCTGTGGACGCCGGGGCACTCGCCCGGACACATCTGCCTGTGGGAGGAGGACCGGCGCCTGCTGCTGTCGGGGGACCACGTCCTGCCCGAGTTCGCCGTGGGCCTGCACGAGCCCGCGCCCGGACGCCAGGACCCGCTGGGCGGCTACCTGGACTCCCTCGACCGGCTCGGCGCCCTCGATCCGCTCGCGGTCCTGCCCGACATCCGCGCCTGTGCGGCGGCCCGGACGACAGCCAAGGCGGAGACCTGCGACGCGGCGGGCTTCGTCACCCCCGCGGGCACCGCGGGGGCCGTCGCCTTCCCCGAGGCCGCGGGCGTCGCGGCCGACGCCTCCCCCAGCGGTACCAGCGCCCCGAGCACCACGATCGACGTGACCGCCGCGGTCCCCGGCAACAACCCGAGACGACGTCCGCGTCTCGGCCCACCCCTGTTGTCCGACACAAAGACTCCTCACCATGCGTGTTCCCCTCACGGCTCTCCGTGCAGGGGCCACGCAACAGTGGCAGGAGATGCGGAGATTCACAGGAGAGTGGCGGGTGAGATGACAGACACGAATGGTTCGTCAACACCCGGGTAGCAGGCGCTGCTTGGCTTTACATCAGAGGGCCGAACGGCGCCGCAGGTGATGACGGATGACGCGAAAGTGAAGAGTGCGGCTCCATTTGCCCTTCACGCAATCGTTACTTCGCCAGAGGCGCGGAGCGCTCCAGGCGCGGTCGCCTCGCGCCCGGCGCGTGGCTCGGGCTCGACCGTATTGACGCGGGATCCGGACACGGACGGGCGGCAGGACGCGTGCGGGTGGGCGATTTCACCGGCCCGAGCGGCCGGAAGCGACTCCACCGCCGTCCCGCGCGACGCCACGCACGGGAACGAAGCCGTCACCGAACTCGGCCGCGGACACCTGCGCCGCCACGACCTCCGGCACACCGGACCGACCTGGTCGGCCGATGCCCGGGCCCAGGTGCACGTCCTCCGCACGATCACCGGCGACGGGCCACTGCCCCCTGCGCAGCGCGGCCCCCACCAGGACGCGCACAAGATCACCGCCGCCGGTGCGGGTCTCTTTCGCACTCTTGTGCGGGATCCGCGCCCCGCCGAGCCCCATCGCCGTGGCCCCCCGGCCCCGGTCAAGGGCGCCGGGTGCCGACCGGTCCCCAAAACGATCGAGGGCCGGTCTCGGATTCCTCCGATACCGGCCCTGACCTGCGACTCCTTCGAGTCGGGACGACAGGATTTGAACCTGCGACCCCTTGACCCCCAGTCAAGTGCGCTACCAAGCTGCGCCACGTCCCGATGCCCGTGTGACCTGGGGTTTCCCCTGGCCGAACGTGCAAGAGAACAATACCGCACTCACCTCACTGCTTACGAACCGCTTGTCGGGGGGCGTCGCCCGACGGCGCGAGGGAAGCTGTCCCTGGCGTACGGGAAGTCCGGCACGACGGAAGGAAGCGCGGCATGCCCGCAAGCAGTGACCTGCTCATCGACGGTTTCGGCCGGATCAGGGAGATCGTCCACCACGTGGTGGACGGACTCGGCCCGGAGGAGCTGGCGACCCGGCTGGACGGGGGCGCGAACTCGATCACCTGGCTCGTCTGGCACCTCACACGCATCCAGGACGATCACGTCGCGGACGCCGCCGGCTCGGACCAGGTGTGGACGGCCGAGGGGTGGTCGGAGCGCTTCGAGCTCCCGTTCCGGCCCTCGGCCACCGGCTACGGCCATTCCTCGCGCGACGTCGCCGCGGTGAGCGGGGTGTCCGCGGAGCTCCTCGCCGGCTACCACGACGCCGTGCACGACCGGACGGTGGCCTACCTCGGGACGCTGGAGGACAAGGACTTCGAGCGGGTCGTCGACGACTCCTGGACGCCGTCCGTAACGCTGGGTGTGCGGCTGATGAGCGTGATCTCGGACGACCTCCAGCACGTCGGCCAGGCCGCGTTCATCCGCGGGGCGCTGGAACGGGGATGACGGGGCCGCCGCCCGTCCCGGCCCCTTCGCCTCCCGTTCCCTCGGCGTGGCCGGGTCCGGGGCCGGTCGGCCCGCCGTCGCCCGTGGAAACGTCGGCGGAGCGGGCGGCGGCCGGCAGGTACGAGAGCAGTTGGCGCGCCGCGGGCGTCGTGCGGCGGTCGTCCGGTACGGCGGCCGACACCTCCCAGACACAGGTGTCGGCCCCGGTGAGCTCCACCGTGCACAGGCCGGCCGCCTGAGGCTTCAGCGCGACCGGTCTCGGCACCACCGCGACCCCGAGACCGTGCCCCACCAGCTCGATCAGGGTGTGCACGTCGTTCACCTCCAGCGCGACGCGCCGCTGGGTGCCGGAGGCGGCGAAGGCCTGGTCGGTGCGGCGGCGGGCGCCCCAGTCCGCGTGGAAGTCGACGAAGGTCTCCCCTCCGAGATCGCTCCAGGGCACCCCCTCGCGCCCGGCCAGCGGGTGCTCGGGACGGCACAGCAGCACCATCCGGTCCCGGCCGATCGGCAGCAGCCGGATGCCGTCGGGGACCGAGCACGACAGGGCGACGAAGGCGAGGTCGAGGCGGCCCTCCGCCACGTCGTCGGCCAGCGCCGCGGACCCCGCCTGGCGCAGCCGGATCTCGACCTCCGGGTGCTCGGAGCGGAAGCGGGCCAGCAGGCTCGGCACGTCCACGCCCGCGATGCACTGCTCCGTTCCCACGGAGAGCGTCCCCCGCAGCAGGCCCTGGACCGCGGCCACCGCCTCCTTGGCGGAACGCACGCTGGCCAGCGCGCGGGATGCCTCGACGAAGAGGGCACGCCCGGCCTCGGTCAGCTCCACACGGCGGGTGGAGCGCACGAACAGCGCCGCGTCCAGCTCGCGTTCCAGGGCCCGCACGGAGGCCGAGAGACCCGACTGCGAGACCATGAGCCGCTGGGCGGCGCGCGTGAAGTGACGTTCCTCTGCGACGGCGACGAAGTACTCGAGATGGCGGAGTTCCACGTCTCGGAAGCTTAGCCGCGATTCAGAAGCCGCGTCGCTGAATGCGTTCGCTTTCTTCTATTGGACGAGCGGGCTCCGTATCGACCAAGCTGCTGGGGCAATTGGTCGAAGAGGAAGGTGCGTTCCACCATGAAGACTCGCCGCATCGGTTCCGTGGAAGTCAGCGCGATCGGCCTGGGCGGCATGCCGATGTCGATCGAGGGCCGGCCGGACGAGGCCCGTTCCGTCGCGACCGTCCACGCGGCACTGGACGCCGGCGTGACGTTCATCGACACCGCCGACGCCTACCACCTGCACGCGGACGACGTCGGCCACAACGAGACGCTCATCGCGAAGGCACTCGCCACCCACGAGCGGGGCTCCGAGGTGCTCGTCGCGACGAAGGGCGGCCACCTGCGCCCCGGCGACGGCTCCTGGACGCTCGACGGCTCCCCCGCCTACCTCAAGCGGGCCTGCGAGGCGTCCCTCAAGCGGCTGGGCGTCGAGGCGATCGGGCTCTACCAGTTCCACCGCCCCGACCCGAAGGTGCCGTACGAGGAGTCCGTCGGCGCGATCCGGGACCTGCTGGACGAGGGCAAGATCCTCCAGGCGGGCATCTCGAACGCGAACCCGGAGCAGATCAGGGCCT
Source organism: Streptomyces fuscigenes (assembly GCF_021556455.1). Taxonomy (GTDB): domain Bacteria; phylum Actinomycetota; class Actinomycetes; order Streptomycetales; family Streptomycetaceae; genus Streptomyces; species Streptomyces fuscigenes. Next base: position 4,934 of record NZ_JAKGCV010000228.1, read on the forward strand.
CCAACGAGATCCTGGGCGGACGGCTGGTGTCCGTGCAGAACCAGCTCTCCCCCGCGTTCCGCTCCAGTGAGCCGGAACTCGACCTCTGCACCGAGCTGGGCATCGCGTTCCTGCCGTGGAGCCCCTTCGGCGGCATCGTCAAGGCCGGTGAACTCGGTTCGAGGTTCGCCCCGTTCGCCGAGGTGGCCGAGGCGCACGGCGTCAGCGCGCACCAGGTCTGCCTGGCCTGGCTGCTCGCGAAGTCGCCCGTCACGGTGCCGATCCCGGGGGCGAGCCGGCCGGGCTCCGTCCGCGACTCGGTCGAGGCCGCCGACCTGGTGCTGAGCGCCGAGGAGATCGAGCGGCTGAACGCGGCCTGACACAGGGCCGTCGCGGCCGGTCCCCTGCGTGCGGGACCGGCCGCGGCCGTGTACGGGGAGAGCCGGGCGCGGCACGCACCCCGGGGCGCGCACTCCGGCGGCGCCCGGTGCCGCGGGTCACAGCACGCGTTCGCCGATCCAGTCCGTGAGGTCGCGGTGCACCTCGTCGCGGTTCGTCTCGTTCAGCACCTCGTGCCGCGCCCCGGGGTAGGCCTTCCAGGTCAGGTCCCGCGTCCCGAGGTAGCGGTAGTCCTCGAGAAGCTCGTAGAGCAGTGTCATGCCCTGGTGGGACGGGTCCTGTTCGCCGACGGCCAGGTGCACGGGCAGGTCGGCGGGGACGCGGGCGAGCGCCCGCGGGTCGTTGATCTTGCGGACGCCGAGCACCCAGTCGAGCGCGAGCCCGGCCGAGAAGGGGAAGCCGCAGCGCTCGTCCTCCGCGTAGGCGTCGACCTCCGACTCGTCGCGCGAGAGCCATTCGAAGCCGGTGCGGTGCTCGAAGCCCTCGTTGAACGAGGCGAAGAGGTCGGCGAGGAACGGCGAGCGGGCGTCCCGCCCCTCCTTCTCGATCTCCAGCTCCAGCCGTACGGCGGCCTCCGCGATCTCGCAGCCGGGCAGGGTGCGCGCCGCGCCGGTCAGGATGAGCCCGGCCAGGTCGTCCGGGTGCTCCTGGGCGTAGTCGCGCGCGAGCATCGCTCCCATGCCGTGTCCCAGCAGGAAGACCGGCACGTCCGGGAAGAGCGTGCGGGCCTTCTCGCCCGCCGTCCGCAGGTCCGCCACGTCGGCGCGCCAGGTGTCGCCGTCCGCTCCGGCCGCCCCGAAGCCGCCGTTGGCGGTCGCGCCGTGGCCGCGCAGGTCCGTGGCGAGCACCCCGTAGCCGTGGTCGGTGAGGAGCCGGGCGAAGCGGTCGTAGCGCAGGGCGTGCTCGGCTGCCCCGTGCGCGATCTGGATCAGGGCGCGCGGCCGGCCGCTCTCGGGCAGCCAGGTGTAGCCGGCGATCTGGATCCCGTCGTGCGCGGTCAGCATTCCCGGCGTGTAGCGGATCATGGGCGGCGCCTCCGGTGCGGTGTGGGTCGTTCCCGTCCTTCCCCGTGCCTCTTTCCCCATCGCGGCCCGCCATGCCGGATCAGAGCAGATGCTCCTCCCTTCGGTGCAGGTCGGCGGCGAGCTCACCGGCGAGCGACTTGACCATGTCGAGCCCCTCGCGGCCCCACCGCCGGGGTTCGGTGTCCCCGGCGCAGACGGTGCCGAGCACCACTCCCGTCCGGTCGGTGACCGGGGCGCCCAGGTACGAGCGGATGCCGGCGCCGTCGACCAGCGGATTGGCCGCGAACCGCGGGAAGTCCCTCACGTCCTCCAGGACCAGCGCCTTGCGGCGGGCCACCACGTGGGGGCAGAAGCCGAAGCTGCGCGCGAGGCCCCGGGGTGTCGCGGGGCCGTGGGGGGTGTGCAGGCCGGCGAAGAACTGACCGTGCTCGCCCAGGAAGTTGACACCCGCGTAGGGCGCACCGGTGAGGCGGGCGAGCCGCAGCGCCAGCGCGTCGAACGCGGGCTCGGGGCGTTCGCCCAGTCCGAGGCCCCGCAGCCGCCTGACCCGCTCCGGCCCGTCCCGGTCCTCAGGGGTGATCAGCATCCTGCCGATCGGGTCGTAGGTCACGACGTGGCCTCCCCCGCCGTGACGGAGGTGAGCAGGTGCTGGACGAGGGTGACGAGCGTGCGGATGCCGGAGCTGGCGGTGCGTGCGTCGCACAGCACGACGGGCACCTCCGGCGCGAGCCCGATGGCGGACCTGATCTCGTCGGGACTGTAGCGGAAGGCCCCGTCGAACTCGTTGACGGCGACCACGAAGCCGATGCCGCGCTGCTCAAAGAAGTCGACCGCCGAGAAGGACTGCTCCAGCCGGCGGGTGTCGGCGAGCACGACCGCGCCGAGGGCCCCCGCGCACAGCTCGTCCCACAGGAACCAGAAGCGCTCCTGCCCCGGCGTGCCGAACAGGTAGAGCACGTGGTGCGCGTCGAGGGTGATCCGGCCGAAGTCCATGGCCACGGTGGTGGACGTCTTCGCCTCGACGCCCGTCAGGTCGTCGAGGCCGGCTCCGACCTGGGTCAGCAGCTCCTCCGTGCTGAGCGGCGCGATCTCGCTGACGGCGCCGACGAAGGTCGTCTTGCCGGCCCCGAACCCGCCGGCGACCAGCACCTTGAGCGCCTGGGGGAAGGCTTCGGGGCCGGCGGGGGGCGGCGCGGCGCCCGGACGTGCCGGGGTTTGCGCCGCGGGCCCGTCCGCCGGCCGGGCGGCCGGGGCGGACTCGTGCGCGGGCGAGCGCTGCTCCGGTGCGCGGGCCGCCGACGGGGCCCCGGCGCGTGCCGCGCCCGGGTCCGGGGGCGCGACCGTGTCCGGGGCCGTGTCGATCGCGGACCCGGACACGGGTTCAGAGCTGTCGTCGTAGGCCATCGAGCACCGCCTCGAGGAGTGACTGGTCGGTGGGGTCCTGGAACCGGGAGGGCGGGCGCACGGTGACGGCGCCGCACTGCACCAGGTCCGCGAGGAGGATCTTGGTGACGGTCGCGGGCAGCCCCATGCGCCCGGCGATCTCCGCCACCGGTGTGGGTGCCGGGCAAAGGCCCAGCACCTCGCCGTGTTCGGGACCGAGGGGCGCCTGGGGCATGCTCCCGGTGGATATCACCAGGGTGAGCAGGTCGAGGGCGACGGCCGGCCGGGTCCTGCCCCCGCTCACGGTGTACGGGCGGATCAGGCGTCCGGCCGCCCCGTCGAGCCACGGGCCGTCCTTCGCGACCGTCACGCGTCACCGCCCCGCGCGGTCGGGGGCCGCGCCCGAGGGCCGGCGGGCGGGCGTGACGAGATAGGGCCGCACGCTCTTGACCAGCATCGCCATCTCGTAGCCGAGGATGGCGGCGTCGGCCTCGCGGCCCGCGAGCACCGCGAGGCACGTGCCGGTGCCCGCCGTGGTCACGAACAGGAGCGTGGAGTCGAGTTCCACGACGACCTGCCGGACCGTCCCGCTGTCGCCGAAGCGGGCGCCCGCGCTGCGGCCGAGGGAGTAGAGGCCGGAGGCCAGGGCCGCCATGTGGTCGGCGCTGTCGGAGTCGAGGCCGTGCAGGGACCTGACCAGTCCGTCCGAGGAGAGCAGCACCGCGCTGCGGGTGTGGGGGACGCGCTGGACCAGTCCGGCGAGCAGCCAGTCGAGGTCCTGTGTGTGCGCCGTCGTTGCGTCGCTCGCCATCGTCATTCCTGCTCCTCGGTGGTGGGGGTGCGGCGGTGCCCTTCGCGTGGACGCGGTGCCGGTCTCTCCGGGAGCTGCCGCTGCGGGAGGTCCGGCCGTGCCGGTGCCTGCCGCCGGGGCGGGTCCTCGGAGGGCCGGGGCGCGGCGGCGGTGCCCGCCTCCGCCTCGGCCTTCGCGTCCGCCTCGGTCTCGGCCAGGCCGATGCCGCGGCGGATGGCGGACCTGATCTCGTCGGGACTGTAGCGGAAGGCCCCGTCGAACTCGTTGACGGCGACCACGAAGCCGATGCCGCGCTGCTCAAAGAAGTCGACCGCCGAGAAGGACTGCTCCAGCCGGCGG
>NZ_JAKGCV010000229.1 GCF_021556455.1 Streptomyces fuscigenes
CGGGCGCCGACCGGGGCGCCTGCCGGGGGACCCGGTCCCGTTCGGGCTCGTACGGTCGCGGGGCGGCAGCCGCGGTCCGGCCCGAGGGGGGCGCCGCGGGCGGCGACGACGGTCCGGCGAGTTCCAGCGCCTCCCGGGCCGGGGCCTGAACGACCTGGGGCCTCACGTTCTGGCCGTTGCCCGGGGCGGCCGTGCTGCCGGCCCGCTGGCTCTGCCCCGGCGGGCGGTCCGGGCCCACGGACACGCAGCCGGACACGGCCGTCACGGCCACCCCGGCCGCGCCGAGCAGGAGCATCGTGGTGGTTCTTGTTCGTCGCACGCCGCAACTCTGCTGGCGCGGGAACCACTCCGGGGCGCCCCTCGGCACAATCAACCCGGATGGATGATCTCCTCCACGCCGGGTGACGCCCGTCGCCCGGCCCGCACCGACCGTGCCCCGAACAGCCGCGTGACCAGGCCCTGATCACCCGCGCCCGGACCATCCGGACCTGATCACCCGCGCCGCGGTCGTCCGGGTCCGATCACTTCGGGCCCCGATCACGCAGGCCCCGACAACCCGGGCCCCGGCCACCCCGGGCCCCGGCCACCCCGGGCCCCGGCCTCCCCGGTCCCCGTCGCTCGGGCCTCCGCCGCTCAGGCTCCCGTGGTGCCGTCGAGCGCCTCGCGCAGCAGGTCCGCGTGTCCGTTGTGGCGCGCGTACTCCTCGATCATGTGCAGGTAGATCCAGCGCAGCGTGAACGGCCGACCGGTGTCGCGCTGCTTGCGGCCCGCGCCGGGGTCGTCCAGCGAGTGCGCGGCGGCCCGCCGCCGCGCGAGCGCGATCTCGGCCTGCCAGGTGGCGTACGCCTCGGCCCAGGTGTCGTCCTCGCCGGGCAGCAGGTCCCCGTCGGGGTCCTCGTCGGTGAAGTAGATGCCGGGCAGCTCCTCGCCGTCCAGCGTGCAGCGGAACCAGCCGCGCTCGCACTCGGCCAGATGCCGGACGAGTCCGAGCAGGCTGAGCCCGGACGGGCTCACGGGCCGCTGCCGCAGCTGCGCCTCCGTCAGGCCGGCGCACTTCAACGCGAGGGTGGCCCGGTGGTGGTCGAGCCACTCCTCCAACTGCTCGCGTTCGCCGGCGTCGCCGTGGGGCGCCGGGTTGCGGAGCGCGGCGGCGTCCTCGGGGGTCGCCGGCGGCACGTACTCGGGGGGCGGCCCGGAGGAGGGATCGGCGGGCGGGGACAGGCGCGGGGGCACGGAAGTCATGGGCGCCATCGTGTCCCGCCCGGCGGCCCGCGCGCGACGGGTTATCCGGCGCGGCGTGCCCCGGGCGGCCCACGTATGCTGCCGGAAGCTACCCCGGGAGGAACGTCGTGAAGGTCGGCTGCATCGGACTCGGCGACATCGCGCAGAAGGCCTACCTGCCGGTGCTGACCGCGCAGCCCGGCCTCGAACTGCACCTGCAGACGCGGACGCCCGCGACGCTGGAACGCACCGCGGCGGCGCACCGCATCCCCGCCGCGCAGTGCCACGCCGACCTGGACGCGCTGATCGCGGCCCGCCCCGACGCGGCGTTCGTGCACGCGCCGACCGTCGCTCACCCCGAGATCGTGGAGCGCCTCCTCGCGGCCCGCATCCCGACGTACGTGGACAAGCCGATCGCCGCGCACTACGCCGAGTCGGAGCGGCTCGTGCGGCTCGCGGAGGAGAACGGCACCTCCCTCGCCGTGGGGTTCAACCGCCGCTTCGCGCCGTCCTACGCGCAGTGCCTCGAGCACCCCCGCGAACTCGTCCTGCTGCAGAAGAACCGCGTCGGGCTCGCCGGGGAGCCGCGTGAGGTCGTCGTGGACGACTTCGTGCACGTCGTGGACACGCTGCGGTTCCTGGTGCCCGGCACCGTCGACCACACCGACATCCGGGTGCGGGTGCGCGACGGGCTCGTGCACCACCTGGTGCTCCAGCTGTCCGGCGACGGTTTCACCGCCATCGGCACGATGAACCGCTGCAGCGGCTCCACCGAGGAGATCCTCGAAGTCTCCGGCCAGGACTCCAAGCGGGCCGTGCACGACCTGGCGACCGTCGTCGACCACAAGGGGCAGCCCACCGTGCGCCGCCGCGGCGACTGGGTGCCCGTCGCCCGCCAGCGCGGCATCGAGCAGGCCGCCCTCGCCTTCCTCGACGCGGTCCGCGCCGGCCGGACGCTCAGCGCACGGGACGCGCTGGAGACCCATGAGCTGTGCGAGCGGGTGGTGCGGGCGGCGCAGGCAGAGAGCGCCTGAGCCGCCCCGGCCGGGAGCCCCGGCCGCCGCGCGCCCCGCGCACCAGGCAGAAGCCCGCCACCACGGCGCCCGCCACGTACAGGATCCAGTCGCCGAAGCGGTCGTACAGCGTCGTGCCGTGTGCCGTCGGCACCGCGTAGAGAGCGGACGTGCTGCGCCCCGTCGACAGCTGCCGTCCCACCCGCTCGCCGTGCGGCCCGAAGGCGGCGCTGACGCCCGTGAGCGTCGCGTGCACCACCGGGCGGCCCGTCTCCGCGGCCCGCAGCGCGCCGAGCGACGCGTGCTGGGCCGGCGCCCAGGTGCGGTCGAACGTCGCCGTCGAGGACTGCACCACCAGCACCTGCGCGCCCGCGTCGGCGAGATGCCGGCTCATGTCAGGGAACGCCGACTCGAAGCACACCAGCGGCCCGACCCGCAGGGACCCGCCGTCGTGGCGCGGCACCGTCATCACGACCTGGCGGCGCCCGGCCACCCGGTCCGAACCCGCGGCCCTGCCCACGGAGGTCACCCAGCCGAGCAGCGACCGCGCCGGCACGTACTCCCCGAACGGCACGAGCCGCATCTTGTCGTACGCGGGTCCCGTCGGCCCCTTCGGCCCGATCAGCGTGCTCCGCTTGAAGATGCCCCGCCGGCCCCACGCGTCCGTGTCGGGCGCGTCGACGTTCACCAGCAGGTCGGCTCCGACGGTGCGCGACAGCGCGCTCAGCCGCCGGCCGAGCGAGGGATGCGTCGCCAGACGGTGCGTCACCCCGCTCTCGCCCCACACGACCAGGTCGGCCCGGTCGCCCGCGACGCGCCGCGTCAGCGCCTCGCCGCGCGCGAAGCGCAACTGCGGTGAACCCGCCGCCCGCGAGACGATGCCGGGCTGGACCACCGCGATCCGCGCCACCTCCCCCGACTCGGCGGGCAGCGGCGCCCACGCCCATACCGAGGCCGTCGCCACGGCGCCCATCCCCAGCACCGCGGCCGCCGCCGTACGCGCGGGCGCCGACACGACGAGCAGCGTCACCGCGACGTTCACCACGACCACCGCGAGGCTCACCAGCCACACCCCGCCCACCGACGCCAGCCGCAGCGCCGGGGTCACCTGCCACTGGCTCGCCCCGAGCACGCCCCAGGGCCCGCCCAGCCCCTGCCACGACCTCACCAGCTCCACCAGCAGCCACCCGGACGCGATCACGACGGGCGCGGCGAGGGCCCGTCCGGCGCGGGGCGGGCCGCCCGGGCCGCCCAGCAGCGCGCGCACCAGCACCCCCCACGGCGCCCACAACAGCCCCAGCAGCGCCCCCAGCACCACGATGAACACGTGCAGGCTCCCGAACAGCCAGTGGTGCACGGCCACCATGTAACCGGCGCCGCCGAGCCAGCCGTACAGCGCGGCGCGTCCCCGGGTCGGCGCGCCGCGCACCAGCAGCAGCCACGGCACCAGCGCCACGTACGCGCACCACCACCAGGAGGGCGCGGGGAACGCCAGGGCGGGCAGCGCCCCCGCGACGAGGGCGGCCCCCGGGCGCCACCGGGCGTGCGGCCGGGGCCGCTCGCCGCGGGGCCCGCCGTCGCGCCGTTCGACCACACCGACCGGGACCGCCATGCCGAGCCTCCTCGCCGCGCGTTCTGCCCTTCCCGCCATCCCTACCCGCCTCGGGCGCCGCCGCCGGCCGGCTCACACGGCTGCCCCAGTCCCCGCCGCGGCCGGCGCCGGGGAGCATCCGGCCGCTGCCCGCCCTGCTCCCGCCCGGTCCGCCGCCGGTTCCCCGTGGCGGCGCCGCGGATTTCCGTGCGTGCGGGGGCCCTTGGTCGTCACCACCCGGCGGGAACCAGTTCATGACGGGGTATCGTCCGCGCAACGGGGGGCGCCGGGCGGGTCCACCCACCCCGGCGGGGGCCGGTGCGGTGGGCGGGCACGCGATGGCTCATGATCTCTCAGGTGTCCTGCGGGGCCGGGCGTCCGCCCGCGCCCACCAGGCATCTGACATACGGGTATACGGGGTTTGCCGATGAGACTCTGCTTTCTGGTGGAGGAGCAGTACCGCCACGACGGCATGCCCGTCGAGGTCATGCGCCGCCTGTCGGCATGGGGGCACCACGTGGACGTCCTGCGTCCCGGCAGCTCGCTCGTGCCGCTCTCGGACGCGGTCCGCGCCGGCAGCCACGACGCGTGGGTGCTCAAGACCGTCTCCGGCGGCCCCGGGCTGACCCTGCTGGAGGGCGCGGCAGCCGTCGGCCTGACCACGGTCAACGACGCCCGCGCCATCCGCGGCGTACGGGACAAGGCGCTGGCCGCCGTCATCGGCCGCAACCACGGCCTGCCGGTCCCGGTCACCTACGCGGCCGCCCGGTGGAGCGCGCTGACCGAGATCCCCGACTCCGCGTTCCCCCTCGTCGTCAAGCCCGCCGACGGCAGTTCGGGCCGGGGCGTCCACCTCGTCCCGACGCCCGAGCGACTGCGGGAGATGGCCGCGGTGCGCGCCGACGACGGCCTCCTGATCGCGCAGCCCTACGTGCCCAACACCGGCCTCGACCTCAAGGTCTACTCGGTGGCGGGCGAGCTGTACGCGACCGAGCGCCGCTCGCCGCTGCACCCCGACCGGGCGCCGGGGGAGCGCGGCGTCGCGCTGCCGCGGGAGGTCGCGGCGATCGCCGCCCGCGTCGGCGAGGTGTACGGGCTCGACCTGTACGGACTCGACGTGCTCCTCGGCCCGGACGGCCCCGTGGTGGTCGACGTGAACGACTTCCCGAGCTTCCGCCAGGTGCCGGACGCCGCGTCCCGGGTGGCGCGGGCCGTCCTGCGCCTCGCTGGCGGCACGGCCTCCGCCGGCCCGGCGCCGCTGCGGCAGGAGACCCCGCGCCTGCCCGCCCAGATACCCGTGACGGCGGGCGAGGACCGATGAGGATAGGGCTCGTCACCTCCCGGCCCGACCATCCGCTGCTCGCCGGCGCCACGGCGCTCCTGGCCCCACGGCACGACGTGCGGTGGCTCGACCCGGAGCGCGGCGGCGCACCGGACGCGCAGGGCCCGCCCGCCGACGTCTACCTGCTCAAGGCGCACACCCCGGCGGCCCTCGCGCTGGCGAGGAGCCTGGAGGAGCGGGGGGCGCCCGTCCTCAACACGGCGGCCGCGACGGAGCTGTGCCAGGACCGGGTCGCCATGGCGGACCTGGCGACGGGCGCGGGGCTGCCGTTCGCCGCGACCCGGCCCGTCGCCTCGCTCGCCGGGCTCCTGGACGAAGGGGCGCCCGGGTATCCCCTCGTGGTCAAGAGCCGGCACAGCCGCAGGGGCGATCTGGTGGCGCGCGCCGACGGCCCCGCGGATCTGCGCGGGCTCCTGCCCGCCTGGCGCGACGAACCCGTCGTCGTGCAGCCGTTCACCGAGAACAGCGGCTGGGACCAGAAGATCTGGGTGATCGGCGGACGGGTCTTCGCGGCCCTGCGGCGCTCCGAACTCGCCGGGGACCCGGAGCCGGTGACCCAGGACGCAGAGGGCGGGGAGGCCCCCGGCCGTGGCGCGGCGGGGGACGGCGGCGGCCCGGCGGTCCTGCCGCCCGGCTGGGCCGCCCTGGCGCTGCGCGCGGGCGGGATCTTCGGGCTCGACGTGTACGGGGTCGACCTGATCGACGCGGGCGGAGGCACGCCCCGGATCGTGGACGTCAACGCGTTCCCCGGGGCGCGCGGCCAGGACGGCGCGCCGCGGGCGCTCGCCGCGCTGGCGCTGCGGGCCGCCGAGGAGGGCGCCGCGGGGGCGCGCGCGTGGCGGCGCTCCTCCGTACCCGAACCTGGCGACCGGCCCGCCGGGGGCTGATGCCGCGCCGTACCTCTCGCCTACAATGCCGGGATGATCTTCATCACCGTCAAGTTCCCGGTCAAGCCCGAGCACGCGGAACAGTGGCCGGAGAAGGTGGCCGACTTCACGGCGGCGACGCGCGCCGAAGAGGGGAACCTCTGGTTCGAGTGGTCGCGCAGCCTGGAGGACCCGAACACGTACGTGCTGGTCGAGGCGTTCAAGGACGACGCGGCGGCCGCGCACGTGAACTCGGACCACTTCAAGGCGGGCATCGCCACGATGCGGCCGCTGGTGAGCCGCACGCCGGACATCGTCAGCACCACCATCGAGGGTGCGGACGGCTGGAGCGCGATGGGCGAGCTCAGCGTCGACTGAGCGTCGACGGAGGGGGCCGCCGCGGGCCGGGCGGGAGCGCCGCCGGTTCAGGCCGCGCTGTCGACGTGGCCGACGGCTGCGGCCCACTCGAGCAGCAGGACCTCGTAGGCCTCGGCGGGCCACGCCCCGTCGGCCGCATCGACCAGCGCGCGGATGCGCTCGTTGGTCGCCGCGGCATCGGACGCCCCGCGGGGCGTCGCCGGGCTTGCGGAGGACTTGGACATGAGCACAGCCTAAAACCTGGATCCGCACGATCGTGACCATTCCGTGAGCGTTCTTGGTCACACTCCGAGACGGAATAGTGCTGCGCGTCACGTCCGGCCGGGGCAACCCCGGGGCCGCCCCGGCCGTCGTCAGGCCGCCGACTCGCCCGCGTGCGGACTGAGCGTGTCCGTGCTGACCAGGAAGAACAGGGCGATGCCCAACGCGATGCGGTACAGCACGAACGGCAGGAAGGACTTCGAGGAGATGAACCGCATGAACCAGGCGATCACCGCGTAGCCCGAAGCGAAGGCGACCAGCGTCGCGAGGATCGTCGGCCCCCAGGAGACGTGCCCCTGCCCGGCGTCCTTCAGCTCGTACGCGCCGGACGCCAGCACCGCGGGCATCGCCAGCAGGAACGAGTACCGGGCGGCCGACTCGCGGGTGTAGCCGAGGAACAGGCCGCCGCTGATGGTCGCGCCCGAGCGCGAGACGCCCGGCACCAGCGCGAGGGCCTGGCAGCAGCCGTAGACGAGGCCGTCACGCACGCCCAGCTCGCGCAGCGTCTTGCGCTCCCTGACCGCCCGGTGCCTGCCGCCCGACTCGTCGCGGGCCGCCAGCCGGTCCGCGACGCCGAGGACGACGCCCATGCCCACGAGCGTCGCCGCGATGAGGCGCAGATCACGGAACGGGCCCTCGATCTGGTCCTTGAACGCGATGCCCAGCACGCCGATGGGGATCGATCCGACGATGACCAGCCAGCCGACGCGCGCGTCGGGGTCCGAGCGCATCGGACGGTCCACCAGCGAGCGGGCCCAGGCGGAGACGATGCGCACGATGTCCCGGCGGAAGAAGATCAGCACGGCGGCCTCCGTGCCGATCTGGGTGACGGCCGTGAAGGCCGCTCCCGGGTCGTGCCAGCCGGCGAACGCGGCCGTCAGCCGCAGATGCGCGCTGGAGGAGACGGGGAGGAACTCGGTGAGCCCCTGTACGAGTCCGAGGACCACGGAAGCGAACCAGGACATGGAAGACATGGGAAAGCCGGCCGCCAGGAGTCGAGGTGCGGAGGGAGGGTCGACAGCAGCAGCGTACCGTTTGTAAAGGAAGTGCAATGTCGCACCTCGGAAGACCGGCGCGGCAGGCCGGAGTTCCGGGGGCCCGAGGCGAGGAACCACCCCCACCATGGCGTCAGAAGATCCGGTACTGCTCGGCAGGACGGGCCACGCGGCCCTGCTCACCCTCAACCGGCCGAGAGCGCTCAACGCGCTGACGCACGGCATGGTCGGGATGATCGACGCGGCCCTGACGGCGTGGCAGCAGGACGACTCCGTCAAGTGCGTGGTCGTGGCCGGAGCAGGGGGCCGGGGCCTGTGCGCCGGCGGGGACGTCCGCGCCGTGCGCGAGGACGCCCTCCGAGGAGGCCTCACCTCACCGGCGTTCTGGCGCGACGAGTACCGGCTCAACGCGCGCATCGCCCGCTACCCCAAGCCGTACGTGGCGTTCATGGACGGCATCGTGATGGGCGGGGGCGTCGGCATCTCCGCCCACGGCGGCGTACGGATCGTCACCGAGCAGTCCCGCGTGGCCATGCCGGAGACCGGGATCGGGCTCGTGCCCGACGTGGGCGGCACGTTCCTGCTGTCCCGCTCGCCCGGGGAGCTCGGCACCCATCTCGCCCTGACCGGTGCGGCGGTGGGCGCGGCCGACGCCGTCCTGTGCGGCCTCGCGGACCACGTCGTGCGCTCGGTGGACCTGTCGGCGCTGACCGCCGCGCTCGGCGAGAGCACGCCCCGGCAGGCCGTGCGCGCGTTCGCCGCGGAACCCGCCGAGGGCGAACTGGCCGCGCACCGCGAGTGGATCGACGCCTGCTACGCGCCGGACGACGTCGAGGAGATCGTGGCCCGCCTGCTCGACCACGGGCGCCCCGCCGCGAAGGAGGCGGCGCAGACGATCCTCACGCGCTCGCCCACGGCGCTCAAGGCGACGCTCGCCGTGCTGCGGGCCGCGCGCGCCCTGCCCACCCTGGAGGCGGCGCTCGACGCGGAGTACCGGGCCTCGTGCGCGGCCCTGGCCCTGCCGGACCTGCCCGAGGGCGTGCGCGCGCAGATCGTCGACAAGGACCGCAGGCCCCGCTGGAACCCGGCGGGCCTGCACGAGGTCGGCGACGCCGACGTGGCGCGGTTCTTCGCCGAGCCGCCCGGCGGCGGACTCGGCCTGGCCGCCGAATCGGCCTGAGGCGCCGGCCGGGG
>NZ_JAKGCV010000022.1 GCF_021556455.1 Streptomyces fuscigenes
CCGTGCGTGCGGGCGTCGGTGCGGGCCAGGTCGCGCGATCTGCGGGCGGGCCCGCGCCAGCCGCAGGAGCAGCGCGCGCTGCAGAAGGCGCCGCGTTCGACGGTCGAGGTGTCGTGGGGCGGGCCTCCGAGGGGGGACGCGCTCGTCGTGCCGGACGCGTTCGCCGCGGACGGCGGGTCCCCGCCACCGGGCCGGGTCGTCGGGCCGGCGGCGGTACGGAGTCGGGGAGGAGTGGACGGACCGGGCGGGCGGGGGCCCTCGGGCCCCGGGGGGTGGTCACGCACGTTTCCCACCGTACTCGCGGGCGTCAAGGCCGCGTACGCAGCCCGCGTAACGGCCGGCGGCGGCCCGTGGGCGGCGGCCGTCCGGGCCCTCGCGCCGGGGCGGCCCGGCCGCGCGATCGGCCGCAGAATACGGCCGCCGGCGTGACCGGTGGGTGCGCGCCGTCGTTATCGGGACGGTCAGAGGGCTTCAGGATCCGGACGGTCAGGGGGCTTCAGGCAAACGGCGGTCGGGCGCTGGGGGTTGGCAGGCGATGGTGGAGCGGCAGCGGGACCGCGGGCACGCGCGGCACGACGGGCACGGGCGGGGCAGGGTGCTCAGCGCGGTCGCGCTGGCGGGAGTGGCCGGCTTCGTCGCCACGACCTGCGGCTGCGCGGGTACGGGGGGCGCGGCGGCCGACGAGCGCGCCGCCGGGGACGGCACCGCGACGGTACGGGGCGCGGCGGGCGCCCTGATCGCCGCCGGCAGCGCCCGGGCGGCGACGTCCATGGAGATGGCGGCGGGCGGCACGCGCGTCACGATCCGCGGCAGGGGCGGGTACGACTTCCGGGGCCGGATGGGCAGCCTGACCGTGTCGCTGCCGAAGGACCCGGCGGGCTCGCCCGAGCACCGGCCGATCACCGAACTGCTCTCTCCCTCCCTGCTCTACATGAAGAACCGGGGCGCGGGCGTGCCGACCGACAAGTGGGTCCGGATCGACTCCACGGCGCTCCAGGACGGCAACCTCGTCACCGGCGGCGCGACAGACCCCCTCACGGCGGCGGAGTTGCTCCGCACGGCCGAGAAGGTCACCTACAGCGGTACGGAGACCCTCGCCGGGACGACGGTGCGGCACTACCGGGGCGTCGCGGACCTGGGCACGGCGCGGCGCGGTGCGCCCGGGTACGCACGGGGCGCGCTCGACGCGGCCGCGAAGGGGAAGGGGTTCGCCACGACGGCGGTCCCCTTCGACGCGTACCTGGACGACGAGGGACGGCTGCGCAAGGTCAGGCAGCGCTTCAGCTACCTCAACCAGGGCAGCACGGTCACCGTCGCGTCGACCACGCTCCTGTACGACTTCGGCACGCCGGTGGCCGTGAAGCTGCCGCCGAAGGACGACATCTACGCGGGGCGCATCAAGGAGTGAGGCGGGCGCGCGGGCAGCGTCGGAGGCCCCGAGGGGCCGTGCAGACATGCGATCGGTTCGTACGCACGGGCGGACGGGACGCGAGCCCGCCGGGCGGCTCACCGGGGCCTTCGCGCAGCGGAGGGACACGTCGCAGGGGCGTCGCCGCGCGGCCGTCCGGCCCGGCTCTGATCGGCATCGTGCCTGGTCGGGAGGGTGCGGGCGGGGATCGAGGCGGCGAGCTTGCGCGGTGCGGGGGGCGGGCCGGCGGTCCGGTGGGGCTCCCCGGGGCGGCGGGCGGCGCCGGGCCGGTCGCGAAGAAGGGGCGCTAAATGGTCCGGAAGTGCCATGCGCGGCGCGTACCCCTCTCCTTACGCTAGGAAGCCGACACCGACCGAGAGAGGTGATGCACGTGGCTCCGTTGCGTTCGCCGATCGTTCAGGACCACGTGGCCCTCGCCGAGATCGAGTTGTGCGGAGAGTTGATGATCGCGGCGTCCGCCGCGGACGGGGACCGGCTGAGTCCCGACCGTATCGACGAGGTGCTGAGGGCGGCCGACCGGTCCGCCCGGGCGCGCCAGCACGCGCGCTTTTGGGAGTGAGCCGGCGCGCGGGCCGGTGACGGCCCGCGCAGCCGAGCGCACCGCCCCCGCCCCCGCCCCCGCCTCGGCCGGCTGCCGCTGTACACGTCTGCCGCCGTACACGTCTGCCGCCGTACACGTCTGCCGCCGTACGCGGCCGGCGCCGGCAGCCGTGGTCCCGCCTCATCCGGCTGCCGCCGTACGCGGCTGCCGTCCGCCGTGCGGGGTCGGATATCTCACGTCGTGATCCCCGCCGCAGCGCCGCGCGCCTCCTTCCGGGGCCCGCGCGGGCCGGTCAGGTGCGCAGCAGGCGGGCGATCGCCTGGGTGGCCTCCTCGACCTTCTCGTCGATCTCGGAGCCGCCCTTCACGGCCGCGTCGGCGACGCAGTGCCGCAGGTGCTCCTCCAGCAGCTGGAGGGCGAAGGACTGCAGGGCCTTCGTCGAGGCGGAGACCTGCGTGAGTATGTCGATGCAGTAGACGTCCTCGTCGACGAGCCGCTGCAGGCCCCTGATCTGGCCTTCGATCCTGCGCAGCCGCTTGAGGTGCTCGTCCTTGCGCTTGTGGTAGCCGTAGACGCGGTGCCCGGCGCCCGGGTCCCCGCCCGGTGCCGCGGAGGGCCCCTCGCCGGTCGCGTCGGCCGTGCCGGCCGCGTCTGTGGTCGTCATGGCGTCCTCCGGGGTGGTGAGCCGTCGCGGCCCTGAACGGCCCGCACCTGTCCGTTTGGAAGGGGTATGAAGAGGCTTATACCCCCTGCGGGTATATGATACCTCTACGGGGAACTTGGGCCAGGGGGGCCGTGAGGGCGGCAGCGCCGGATGAGCGACACTGGGACGCCGCTCATCTAGCATCGGCCTGACCGAATTCCATGTAACCCGAGGACCCCAGGTGCGTTTTCGTCTGACCCCCAGGGAGACGAGCTTCTACGACATGTTCGCCGCTTCGGCGGACAACATCGTCACGGGCTCCAAGCTCCTGATGGAACTCCTCGGTGCGGATTCCTCCGCGAAAGCCGAGATCGCAGAACGGATGAGGGCCGCGGAGCACGCGGGTGACGACGCGACCCACGCGATCTTCCACCAGCTGAACTCCTCTTTCATCACGCCATTCGACCGCGAGGACATCTACACCCTGGCGTCGTCGCTCGACGACATCATGGACTTCATGGAAGAGGCCGTCGACCTGGTCGTCCTCTACAACATCGAGGAATTGCCGCGCGGCGTCGAGCAGCAGATCGAGGTGCTCAGCCGGGCCGCCGACCTGACCGCCGAGGCCATGCCGCACCTGCGGACGATGAACAACCTCACCGAGTACTGGATCGAGATCAACCGCCTGGAGAACCAGGCGGACCAGATCCACCGCAAGCTGCTGGCCCACCTCTTCAACGGCAAGTACGACGCGATGGAGGTGCTCAAGCTCAAGCAGATCGTGGACGTGCTCGAGGAGGCAGCCGACGCGTTCGAACACGTCGCGAACACGGTGGAGACCATCGCGGTCAAGGAGTCCTGACCTCCGTGGACACCCTCTCGCTGATCGTCACCATCGGTGTCGCGCTCGGCTTCACGTACACCAACGGCTTCCACGACTCGGCGAACGCGATCGCCACGTCCGTCTCCACCCGGGCGCTCACGCCGCGCGCGGCCCTCGCGATGGCGGCGGTCATGAACCTCGCCGGCGCGTTCCTCGGCCAGGGCGTCGCGGAGACGGTCAGCAAGGGCCTGATCGAGACACCGCACGGCAACCAGGGCATGGCCATCCTCTTCGCCGCGCTCGCGGGTGCCGTCGTGTGGAACGTCGTGACCTGGCGGCTCGGGCTGCCGTCCTCCTCCTCGCACGCCCTGTTCGGCGGCCTGGTGGGAGCGGCGCTCGCGGGCGGCAGCGAGGTCATCTGGTCCGGGGTGATCGAGAAGGTCGTCATCCCGATGTTCCTGTCCCCCGTGGTGGGGCTGATCGTCGGCTACCTGATCATGCTGGCGATCCTGTGGTTGTTCCGCCGGTCCAACCCGCACAAGACGAAGCGCGGCTTCCGGATCGCGCAGACCGTGTCGGCGGCGGGCATGGCCCTCGGACACGGCCTGCAGGATGCGCAGAAGACGATGGGCGTCGTGGTCCTGGCGCTGGTGATCGCCGGCGACGAGAGCTCGACGTCCGACATCCCGGTGTGGGTGAAGATCGTCTGCGCGCTGATGCTGTCGCTCGGCACGTACGCGGGCGGCTGGCGGATCATGCGGACGCTCGGCCGGAAGATCATCGAGCTGGACCCGCCGCAGGGCTTCGCCGCCGAGACCACGGGCGCGTCGATCCTGTACGTGACCTCGTACATCTTCCAGGCGCCGGTCTCCACGACCCACGTGATCACCTCGGCGATCATGGGCGTGGGGGCGACGAAGCGGGTCAACGCCGTGCGCTGGGGCGTCGGCCGCAACATCGTGATCGGCTGGTTCATCACGATGCCGGCGGCGGGCCTGGTGGCCGCGCTGGTGTACTGGATCATCAAGGCGATCTTCGGCTGACGCCGTCCGGGACGGCCGACGCCGTCCGGCAGCAGGCCGTGGAGCCGGGGCACCCGGTACGGCAGGCACACCCCGTAGGGCAGGCGCACCCCGTACGGCAGGCACACCCCGTACGGCAGGCACGCGTCGCGGGATCCGGGCAGGCCGGGATCGTGCGATGCGGCAACCGGGACGGGGAGAATCGTTTCTGCCGACGTTTCCGCCGATCGTTTCCGGCGGTGCGGGCGCCGGTGCGGGAGCCTCGGACGCGACTCGCACGGATCGCCGGCCCCGGCGCCTCGGCGGCCCCGGGGCGCAGCGCGGGCCGGGCGCGCCACCGGACCGCCGCGGCGGTCCCCGTCGCCATCGAGCCCCCCGCGTCGGGAACGCAAAAGGCCCGCCCTCCGAAGAGGGCGGGCCTTCGTCTTGCGGTGGCACCGCCATGCAGCACCGCAGGACGGCTCTGGTGGGCCCAGGGCCTCCTGGTCGGCTCCCGCGCGGGCCGGGATCCCGGGCGCCGGTGCCCGAAGGCAGGCACCCCCCGGCCGCGGCTGCCCGCCGCGGGCCCCGGGCGCCGGGGCTCCGTCGCGGGGGCCCCGGCCGGGCAGGCCTAGCCGAAGCGGCCGGAGATGTAGTCCTCCGTGGCCTGGACGGACGGGTTGGAGAAGATCCGCTCCGTCTCGTCTATCTCGATGAGCTTGCCGGGCTTGCCGACGGCCGCCAGGTTGAAGAAGGCGGTGCGGTCCGAGACACGGGCGGCCTGCTGCATGTTGTGCGTGACGATGACGATCGTGAAGCGCTCCTTGAGCTCCCCGATGAGGTCCTCGATCGCGAGCGTCGAGATCGGGTCGAGCGCCGAGCACGGCTCGTCCATCAGCAGCACGTCGGGCTCGACCGCGATCGCGCGGGCGATGCACAGGCGCTGCTGCTGGCCGCCGGAGAGGCCGGCGCCGGGCTTGTTCAGCCGGTCCTTGACCTCGTTCCAGAGGTTCGCCCCGGTCAGGGACTTCTCGACGATCGCGTCGAGCTCGGACTTGCGGCGCCGGCCGTTGAGCCGGAGGCCCGCGGCGACGTTGTCGTAGATCGACATCGTCGGGAACGGGTTGGGGCGCTGGAAGACCATGCCGACCGTGCGGCGCACGGAGACCGGGTCGACGCCCGAGCCGTAGAGGTTCTCGTCGTCGAGGAGGACCTTGCCCTCGACACGCCCGCCGGGTGTGACCTCGTGCATGCGGTTCAGGGTCCGCAGGAAGGTGGACTTGCCGCAGCCGGACGGGCCGATGAAGGCCGTCACCGTGCGGGGTTCCACGGTCATGGAGATGTCGTCGATGGCGCGGAAGCCGCCGTAGAAGGCGCTCAGTCCGCTGACGTCGATGCGCTTGGCCATGGGTACTGCTCTCATTCCGGGTTTCGGGTGGCCGCGTCAGCGACCGGACGTCTTCGGGGCCTTCCAGCGGGCGATGCCGCGGGCGATCAGGTTCAGGATCATGACGAGGATGATCAGCACGAGGGCCGCGGCCCAGGCGCGGTCGTACGCCGCCGGGTTGCCCAGGTTGTACTGCTCGTAGATGTAGAACGGCAGTGACGACTGGGGGCCCTCGAACGGGTCGTTGTTGATCACCTGGCTGCCGAAGACGAGCAGCAGGACCGGCGCGGTCTCACCCGCGATGCGGGCGATGGCGAGCACGACACCGGTGATGATCCCGCCGATGGACGTCGGGACGACGATGCTGACGATGGTGCGCCACTTGGGCACGCCCAGCGCGTAGGAGGCCTCGCGCAGCTCGTTGGGGACGAGCTTGAGCATCTCCTCCGTGGAGCGGACGATGATCGGCATCATCAGGATCGTCAGGGCGAGCGCCCCGGCGAAGCCGGAGAAGCCGAAGCCCAGGATCAGGATCCAGAACGAGAGGATGAACAGGCCGGCGACGATCGACGGGATGCCCGTCATGACGTCGACGAAGAACGTGATCGCCTTGGCCAGCGCGCCCTTGCCGTACTCGACGAGGTAGATCGCGGTGAACACGCCGATCGGCACGGCGATGACGGTGGCGATGCCGACCTGCTCCAGCGTGCCGATGATCGCGTGGTAGACACCGCCGCCGGGCTGGGTGCCGAGCACGCCGCTCATCGAGTGGCCGAGGAAGTTGCCGTCGAGGACCTTCACGCCCTTGGCGATGGTCGTCTCGATCAGCGAGTACAGCGGGATGATCGCGAGGATGAAGCAGGCGTAGACGAGGCTGGTGGCGACCCGGTCCTTCGCCTGCCGGGGACCGTCCGCGACGCGGGTGACGACGTAGTTGCCCGCGACGAAGAGGATCAGGGCGATGAGGCCCCACTGGACGTGGCTGTCGAGGCCTGCGCCGGCGCCGATCCCGATGCCCACGACCACCGCGCCCGCGGCGATCGCGAGGGGGGTCCACTTCGGCAGGCGGTTGCGTGCGATGGCGGAGCCGCGGTGGCGGGCGCCGAGGT
Source organism: Streptomyces fuscigenes (assembly GCF_021556455.1). Taxonomy (GTDB): domain Bacteria; phylum Actinomycetota; class Actinomycetes; order Streptomycetales; family Streptomycetaceae; genus Streptomyces; species Streptomyces fuscigenes. The sequence goes on from NZ_JAKGCV010000022.1 coordinate 6,934, forward strand.
CGCTTGCGGTGTGGCTCATGCGCTGGCCCCCGAGTACTCCTTGCGGCGGGCGATGATCAGTCGGGCGGCGCCGTTGACGATCAGCGTGATGACGAAGAGCACGAGGCCGCCGGCGATCAGCGCGTCCCGGCCGAAGTCCGTGGCCTCGCCGAAGTGCGCGGCGATGTTCTGCGCGAACGTGCCGCCCTGCGGGTCGAGCAGGTGCAGCGACAGCACCGACGAGGACGAGAGGACCGTCGCGACGGCCATGGTCTCGCCGAGCGCGCGGCCGAGGCCGAGCATCGAGGCGCTGATGATGCCGGAGCGCGCGAACGGCAGCACGGAGAGGCGGATGACCTCCCAGCGGGTCGCGCCGAGGGCGAGCGCCGCTTCCTCGTGCATGCGCGGCACCTGGCGGAAGACCTCGCGGCTGACGTTGGTGATGATCGGGATGATCATGATCGCGAGCAGGATCGACACGGTGAACAGCGAGCGCGCGGCCGAGCCGGGCGCGGACTGGTCGAAGATGTAGGTCCAGCCGAAGTACTTGTCCAGCCAGAGGTCGAGGCCGTTCATGTGGGGCACGAGGAAGAGCGCGCCCCACAGGCCGTAGACGATGCTGGGCACGGCGGCGAGCAGGTCGACGAGGTACGCGAGCGGCGAGGCGACCCGGCGGTGCGCGTAGTGCGTGATGAACAGCGCGATGCCGATCGAGACCGGCACGGCGATGGCCATGGCGATGATCGAGCTGACGATCGTGCCGAAGGCGAGGACCGCGATGCCGAACACCGGCGGGGTGACGCCGGTGTTCCACTCGAAGGTGGTCAGGAAGTTGCCGTGGTCCTGGGAGATCGCGTTGACCGCGCGGTACGTCAGGAAGCCCGCGATGGCGGCCATGACGACGAGCAGCAGGATTCCGGATCCCCCGGAGAAGGCGAGGAAGAGCCGGTCGCCGACGCGCAGGACGGGGCGCTGCTGCACGCCCTGGTCGAGGTCGGCGGGTGGCTGGGGCGGGCTCGGAGGCGGCGCTTCGGCCGTCTGCGTGGTGTCCATGGTTGATGTCTCCGGTCTGGGTGGGGGAGGGGTGCTCCCCCGGCGGCGGTGCACCGGATGTACGCAGGTCCCGCGGGCCGGGGCCACGCGGGACCTGCCGTACACGAATCAGGGGTCAGCCGGTGGGACGGACGACCCGGGTGGGGATCGGGGTCAGGACAGCGAACCGATGGCGGTGCGGACCTGGCCGGCGATCGCGTCGGGCAGCGGGGCGTAGCCCTGGGCCGTGAGCTTCTGCTGGGCGTCGGCGCTCGCCATGTAGTTCAGGAAGGACTTCGTGGCGTCGAGCGTCGCGGCCTTGTTGCCCTTGTCGCAGACGATCTCGCTGGTCACCAGGGTGATCGGCCAGGCGCCGTCGGCCTTGGTGGTGTAGTTGAGCGAGAGGGCGAGGTCGCCGCCCGTGCCCACGACCTTGGCGTCGGCGATGGCCTTCGAGGCGGCCTCGGAGCTGACCTTGACCGGGGCGGAGGCGCCGGTGTTCAGCTGGACCGTCGGGAGCTGGCCGGAGGTCGCGTACGACAGCTCGGCGTAGCCGATCGAGCCGGCGGTCTGCTTGACCTGCGAGGCGACGTTGGCGGAACCCTGGGCGGACTGGCCGCCCTTGGCCTGCCAGGCCTTGCCGCCCGAGTAGGGCCAGTCGCTCTTCGCGGCGGCGATCAGGTACTTGGTGAAGTTGTCCGTCGTGCCGGACTCGTCGGAGCGGTGGAAGGGCTGGATCGCCGTGGCGGGCAGCTTGGCGCCCGGGTTCAGCTTGGCGATGGCCGGGTCGTTCCACTTGGTGATCTTCGAGTTGAAGATCTTCGCGGTGGTGGAGGCGTCCAGCGTCAGGTTGTCGACACCGGGGACGTTGTAGACGAGCGCGATCGGGCCGCCGACCATCGGCAGGTCGATGCCCTGGCCGCCGGAGCAGACCTTCTTGGAGGAGGCGATCTCCTCGGGCTTGAGCGGCGAGTCGGAGCCGGCGAAGGCCGTCTGGCCCTGCACGAACTGCTGCACGCCGGCGCCCGAGCCGATGCCCTTGTAGTTGATCTGGATGTTCTTGCAGGCCGCCGTAAAGTCCTTGACCCACTGGTCCATGGCGTTCTGCTGCGCGGTGGAGCCGGAGGCCAGCAGGTTGCCGGAGCCCTTGCCGCAGTCGATCGAGCCGGCCGCCGCGGCGGGGCTCGAACCACCGGCGGAGCTGGCGCTCGCGCTGCTGCTGCCGCTGCCACTGCTGTTGTCGTCCGAGCCGCACGCCGTGAGCACCAGGGCGCTGGACACGGCGAGGGCGCCGAGCGCGGTGGCACGCAGCCCGTTCTTGCGCAGAAGCTTCACTTCGGGTGTTTCCTTCCAGGAGCCGCCTGCGGCTGAGGTGTGCGAGGGCGGCGTGCGTCGGATGAGCCGGTGAGGCGTGAGTCCGTCACCGTGTAAGCCCGAAATTAGGCAGATGAGGTGAAGCGGTCGGCGGGGGGAAGTGAACGGCGGGTGAACCGTGAGGGACGGCCTGGTTCGGCTCTGGCGACTAGCGCCCGAAGGTGTCGATTCAGGTGTGGTCGAGGTGTCGATTCAGGCGCTGTTTCGCGCGGATTGGACCGGATCTCTTCCGGGTTGCGCGCCGCGGGGCGTATCGGGGGCGTGGAAGCCGCCCGGCCCGGCGGCGCCGGAGCGACGGCACCGGGTCGGGGCGCCCACAGGGCGGTGACCGGCGGCCCCGGGCGGCGGGCGGCAACCTCCAGGACCACGTCCTGTCCGGCGTCGTCTACCGGTCCGCCCGGCCCGTGCCCCCGTCGCACAACAACCACGGCGAGGCCGAGGGGCTGATCCGCGGCGACCCGCGCGATCCCGCGTGCGCGGGCCCCGACCTGCAGCTCCAGCTCCTGGACATCCCGCTGGGCCCCCGCCCGGCGGACGGCCCGGGACCCGGCGAGGGATACACGATCCTCGTCGGGCTGATGGCGCCGTACAGCCGCGGCACGGTACGGCTCGACGGCCCCGACCCGTCGACGCCCCCGCTGATCGACCCGCGCTACTACGCCGACCACCACGACGTGGACCTCATGGTCACCGGCCTGCGCGCGGCCCGCGCGGTGGGCGAGGCGCCCGCGCTCGGACTGTGGCGCGGCGAGGAGGCGCTCCCGGGACCCGAAACCGCCGACGACGAGCGGCTCGGCGCGTACCTCCGCCAGGACCCGCACACCTACGGGCACTACGCGGGAACCTGCGCGCTCGGCACCGACACGGACGCGGGCGCCGTCGTCGACACGGAGCTGCGGGTGCGGGGCGTGGACGGCCTGCGGGTCGCGGACGCCTCGGTCATGCCGACGGTCGTGTCGGCGAGCACGGGCGCGACCGTCTTCGCGCTCGGTGAGCGCGCGGCGGACCTGCTGCGCCGGGACACGAGCCCCGCGCACGACGGCTGAGGCCCCACCGGAGTCCGGACGGAAGCCCAGCACGACGGCTGAGGCCCCACCGGAGTCCGGACGGAAGCCCAGCCCGACGGCTGAGACCCCCACCGGAGTCCGGACGGAAGCCCAGCGCGACGGCTGAGACCCCCACCGGAGCCGGGACGGACGCGGTCCTCGTGGGCCGGCCCCCCATGGAGGGGCCGGGGCACTCCCTAGCAGCAGCCGTCGCCCTGGGCGCCCGGCAGGGTGCGCCGGTTGCGCGCCTCCTTGTTGCGGGCGGCCAGCCGGTCGTCCGGCGGGTAGCCGACCTCCTCAAGCGTCAGGCCGTGCGGCCGTACGACGTGCACCGCCGAGTCCCGGACGCCCGCCGCCAGCACCTTCGCCGGCCACTCCGGGCCCCGGTGCCCGTCGCCGACGAACAGCAGCGCCCCCACCAGCGAGCGGACCATGTTGTGGCAGAAGGCGTCGGCCCGGACCGTCGCCGTGACGATCCCGTCGTCGCCGCGCAGCCAGTCGAGGCGCTGGAGCGTGCGGATGGTCGTCGCGCCCTCACGGCGCTTGCAGTACGCGGCGAAGTCGTGTTCGCCGACGAGCCGGGCGGACGCCTCGTTCATCGCGTCGACGTCCAGCGACCAGTCGTGCCAGAGCACGTGCCCGCGCAGCAGCGGGTCCACCCCGCCGGGGTGGTCGGTGACCCGGTAGGCATAGCGCCGCCACACGGCCGAGAAGCGCGCGTCGAAGCCCGCCGGGGCGCGCGCGGCACGCCACACCCGTACGTCGTGCGGCAGCCGCCCCGCGAGCCGCCGCAGCAGCTTGTCCTCGTGCGCCGCCCACACCTCGCCGGGCAGGTCGACGTGCGCGACCTGCCCGCGCGCGTGGACCCCCGCGTCCGTGCGTCCCGCGACGGTCAGCTCGAAACCCCGGGGCGAGCGCGTGACCGTGCGCAGCGCGTCCTCGATCTCCCCCTGCACCGTGCGGCGCGCGGTCTGCTTCGCCCAGCCGGAGAAGCCCGCACCGTCGTACGACAGATCGAGCCGCACCCGCACGGTGCCGGGCGCGGGTCCCTCGCGCCCGGCACCGTCCACCCCCGCCTCCGGCCCCCGTCCCGTCTCCGCTCCGGCCGCCGCGTCGGGCGCACCCGCCGGGGCCGCCGCCGGCCCCGTGACGCCACTGTCCTCACCGCTCGTACTCACCACCCCTCCATCCTTCCAGGCCCGCCGGGCCGCCCCGGAGGGGGAGCGGTAGCGTCGGCGGCAGCACGACTCCCCCGCACGCACCGGACTCCCTGAGAGGGACGGCGACTCCATGGCGACCACCATCCGCAAGGCCGTGATCCCGGCGGCGGGACTCGGATCCCGGCTGCTGCCGCTGACCAAGGCGATCCCCAAGGAGATGCTGCCGGTCGGCGACAAGCCGGTGATCGAGCACACGGTGCGCGAGCTGGTGGCGTCGGGGATCACCGACATCACGATCGTCGTCTCGGGCGGCAAGAGCCTCATCCAGGACCACTTCCGCCCGAACCCCGCCCTCGTCGCGCAGCTGCGGGCGGACGGCAAGACGGCGTACGCGGACGCCGTGGAGGAGGTCGGCGAGCTGTCCCGGCTCGGCCACATCACGTACCTCGACCAGCACGGCCCCTACGGCAACGGCACCCCGGTCCTCAACGCGGCCCGCAACTTCGGCGACGAGCCGATGCTCGTCCTGTGGCCGGACGACGTGTTCGTGGCGGAGGTCCCGCGGGCGCAGCAGCTCATCCGCGCGTACGAGGCGACCAGCTGCCCGGTCCTCGCGCTGCTGCCGATGCGGCCCGCCGAGTCGGGGCGCTACGGCGTCCCCCTGGTCAAGGAGGACCTGGGCGAGGGGCAGCTGCGCATCACGGGCCTGGTGGAGAAGCCGGCGCCGCAGGACGCGCCGTCCGCGTTCGCCGCGATCGGCGGGTACGTGATCACGCCGGGCATCGTCGACGAGCTGCGCGAGCAGACGAAGCGCTGGTACGAGCACCGCGAGGGCGAGATCTACCTGACGGACGCGATCAACGCGTACGCGGCCAGCCGGGCGGTCTACGGCCAGGTCATCCAGGGCAGCTGGTACGACACCGGCAACCCGGCCGACTACCTGGTCGCGCAGTTCGCGTCGGCGCTGTCCCACCCGGATTACGGCCCGCTGCTGCGCCGCCTCACCCGCGAACTGGACGGCGGCGCGGACGCCTGACCCCCCGCCCGCCTTCGCCCTCGCGGGGACGGCCGGCCCTCTCGCCCTCCCCGCCCGGGCGGGACGCCGGACCGCCGTGCCCGGCCCCGCCCACGCGAAAGGCCCGCACCCCTTCCCCCCGAACCAGGTCGGGGGGAGCGGATGCGGGCCTCGCGGAACCCTCGGCGCGTCCGGCCGCGAGGACCGGGCCGCGCCGTGGACGACTCGACTACTTCGACTCGTCCGTGCCCTCGGGCTTGGCGTCCTCGACCGGAGCCGCGTCCTCGGCCGTCTCGGCCTTCGGTGCGGACTCCTGCTTCTGGGCGTCCTCCTTGACCGCGCGCTTCGTCGCGGCCTCGGCCTCACCGGTGGCCTGCTGGGCCACGGTCAGGGCCTCCACCAGCTCGATGACCGCCATGGGCGCGTTGTCGCCCCGACGGTTGCCGATCTTGGTGATGCGGGTGTAGCCACCCGGACGGTTCTCGTACCGCGGGCCGATCTCGGTGAAGAGCGTGTGGACGATGCTCTTGTCCGTGATCGTGCGCAGCACCAGGCGACGGTTGTGGATGTCGCCCTTCTTCGCCTTGGTGATCAGGCGCTCGGCGACCGGACGCAGGCGGCGGGCCTTCGCCTCGGTCGTCTTGATGCGGCCGTGCTCGAACAGCGACTTCGCGAGGTTCGCGAGGAGCAGCTTCTCGTGCGCGGCGCTGCCGCCCAGACGGGCACCCTTGGTGGGCCTCGGCATGGTCGTTCTCCTTCATGTCTGCACCGGCCGTGTCAGGTACCGGTGTCAGGTCCGGCGAGCGGTCGCCCGCCGGAGGCTTGTCGCGAGCACGGCGGTGCCGCGCGGCCGGACGGGCCGCGCGGCACCCCACGCACTCAGTACTGCTCGGTCTCCACGAAGCCGGCGTCCGCGTCGTCGTCGGCGCCGAAGGCGTCGGCGGCGGCGGTCGGGTCGAATCCGGGCGGGCTGTCCTTGAGCGCCAGGCCCATACCGGCCAGCTTCGCCTTGACCTCGTCGATCGACTTCGCGCCGAAGTTGCGGATGTCGAGGAGGTCCGCCTCGGAGCGGGCCACGAGCTCGCCCACCGAGTGGATGCCCTCGCGCTTGAGGCAGTTGTAGGAGCGGACCGTGAGCTCCAGCTCCTCGATCGGCAGCGCCAGGTCGGCGGCGAGCGCCGCGTCCGTCGGCGACGGGCCCATGTCGATGCCCTCGGCGTCGATGTTGAGCTCGCGCGCCAGGCCGAACAGCTCGACCAGCGTCTTGCCCGCGGACGCCATGGCGTCGCGGGGGCGCATGGCCTGCTTGGTCTCGACGTCGACGATCAGCTTGTCGAAGTCGGTGCGCTGCTCGACTCGGGTCGCCTCGACCTTGTAGGTGACCTTGAGCACGGGCGAGTAGATGGAGTCGACCGGGATGCGGCCGATCTCCTGGCCCACCTGCTTGTTCTGGACGGCGGAGACGTAGCCGCGACCGCGCTCGACGGTCAGCTCCATCTCCAGCTTGCCCTTGGCGTTCAGCGTGGCGAGCACCAGGTCGGGGTTGTGCACCTCGACGCCGGCCGGCGGCGCGATGTCCGCGGCGGTGACCAGGCCGGGGCCCTGCTTGCGCAGGTACATCACGACCGGCTCGTCGTGCTCCGAGGAGACGACGAGCTGCTTGATGTTGAGGATGAGGTCGGTCACGTCCTCCTTGACGCCCGGCACGGTGGTGAACTCGTGCAGGACCCCGTCGATCCGGATGCTGGTGACGGCGGCACCGGGGATCGACGAGAGGAGGGTGCGACGGAGGGAGTTTCCGAGCGTGTAGCCGAAGCCGGGCTCCAGCGGCTCGATGACGAACCGGGAGCGGTACTCGTCGACTACCTCTTCGGTCAGCGACGGACGCTGAGCGATCAGCATGGGTTACGTCCTTCTGTTGGGGGCGCCCGCTATTTGACGCCCTTCAGTACTACAAGGGTACGGGCGACCCGGCGCGAACGGATCCGCGTCGTGCCGCCCGTACCCCGAGCAGGTGCTGGAGTCTGCCTCAGACGCGGCGGCGCTTGGGCGGACGGCAACCGTTGTGCGGGGTCGGCGTCACGTCCTGGATCGAGCCGACCTCCAGGCCGGTGGCCTGGAGCGAGCGGATCGCGGTCTCACGGCCGGAGCCGGGACCCTTGACGAAGACGTCCACCTTGCGCATGCCGTGCTCCTGCGCGCGGCGGGCGGCCGACTCGGCGGCCATCTGCGCGGCGAAGGGGGTCGACTTGCGCGAGCCCTTGAAGCCGACGTGGCCGGCGGAGGCCCAGGAGATCACGTTGCCCGAGGGGTCCGTGATCGAGACGATCGTGTTGTTGAACGTGCTCTTGATGTGCGCGTGGCCGTGAGCGACGTTCTTCTTTTCCTTGCGGCGCACCTTCTTGGCAGCGCCCTGACGTCCCTTAGGGGGCATGTCGGGTGTCTCCTACGGAGAGGGAGGTGGTCGGTCCTACAGCGAAGACCGCTGGTGAAGCGTGGTGTCCTGCTGCGGACTACTTCTTGCCGGGCTTCTTCTTGCCGGCGATCGCGCGACGCGGGCCCTTGCGGGTACGCGCGTTGGTGCTCGTGCGCTGACCGTGCACGGGCAGGCCGCGACGGTGACGCAGACCCTGGTAGCAGCCGATCTCGACCTTGCGGCGGATGTCGGCGGCGATCTCGCGACGGAGGTCACCCTCAGTCTTGAGGTTCGCGTCCACGTACTCGCGGATCTTCACGAGGTCTTCCTCGGGAAGGTCGCGGACGCGGGTGTCGGGGTTCACACCGGTGGCGGCGAGCGTCTCCTGCGACCGGGTGCGCCCGATGCCGAAGACGTAGGTGAGGGCGACCTCGACGCGCTTCTCGCGCGGAAGGTCAACGCCTGCGAGGCGTGCCATTCATGGCTCCTGATGGATTCGGAGGTCTGCCGCAGCGCCGCTCCCGGATGGCGTCCGGGTCCCCGGCCTCCACCGGGGGTGTCAGCGGCCCCTGTCGTACGGGGCGCGCCGTGCGCTGCGTCGTTACTTTGTGCTGCTCGCGTCGCGCGAAGAGATACGAGAAGTGCGTACGGGGACGGCCCGCGTCAGCCCTGGCGCTGCTTGTGGCGCAGGTTGTCGCAGATGACCATGACCCGGCCGTTACGGCGGATCACCTTGCACTTGTCGCAGATCTTCTTGACGCTCGGCTTGACCTTCATGGGATTGAGGTTCTCCGGGTCAGTGCGGGAGCCCCGCGACGGGGCACCGCAAGATCTACTTGTATCGGTAGACGATCCGACCGCGCGTGAGGTCGTACGGGGAGAGTTCCACGACGACCCGGTCATCCGGGAGGATACGGATGTAGTGCATCCGCATCTTGCCGCTGATGTGCGCGAGGACTTTGTGACCGTTCTGGAGCTCCACCTTGAACATGGCGTTCGGGAGGGACTCGATCACGGTGCCCTCGATTTCGATGGCACCTTGCTTCTTGGCCACGCTTCGCCCTTCGAATCGGCTACCTTGATCGATTCCGGCCACCGTGCGAGGACACACGGGTGCACCAGAGCCGACGCGTCAGTCTACGGCAGCACCCTCGAAAAGACGAATCCGTCAAGTTTGCCCAGTGGAGAAGATCCCTAAGCAACCTGGGTGCCCACGCTTGGCCCCGCCGGGCGCATCCGCCCGCGCGGCGCGCCCCCTCGCGAGGGCCTCCGGCACCCGGCCCGCCCGGGCGTCCCGGGAACGTCCCGAAGACGGAAGGCGCGGACCGCGGGGCCGCCCTGCGCGCGGATCAGCCCGCCAGCGGGTCCGGCGCCGCCGTGACGCCCAGCTCGGCCAGCTTCGCCCGGCCGCCGTCGACGGCCGTGAGGACCAGCGGGCCCTCCTCGGTCAGCGCGATGGAGTGCTCCCAGTGCGAGGACCACGTGTGGTCCAGCGTGACCACGGTCCACTCGTCCGGCATGACCTCCGTGTGCGGGGTGCCCAGCGAGACCATCGGCTCGATGGCCAGGCAGAAGCCGGGGATCAGCCTGGGCCCCTTGCCGCGCTTGCGGGAGACGTAGTTCAGCAGGTGGGGGTCCATGTGCATGGCCGTGCCGATGCCGTGGCCGCCGTAGTCCTCGATGATCCCGTACTTCCCGCCGCCGGGCCTCGGCTGCCGGCGGATGTACGTCTCGATCGCGCGGGACACGTCGATGAGGCGGTTGCCGCTCCGCATGGCGGCGATGCCGGCCCACATCGACTCCTCGGTCACCCGGGAGAGCTCGACGAGCTCCGGGGAGTGCCCGGTGCCGACGAACGCCGTGTACGCGGCGTCGCCGTGCCAGCCGTCCACGATGGCGCCCGCGTCGACGGAGATGATGTCGCCGTCCTTGAGGACCGTCTTGTCGTCGGGGATGCCGTGGACGACGACGTCGTTGACCGACGTGCAGATCGTCGCGGGGAACCCGCCGTACCCGAGGAAGTTCGGCTTCGCGCCGTGCTCCGCGAGCACCTTGCGCGCCACCTCGTCGAGGTCCTTCGTGGTCGCGCCGGGCACGGCGGCCTCCGCCGTGGCCGCGTGGATCGCGGCGACGACCAGCCCCGCCTCACGCATCTTCGCGATCTGCTCCGGGGTCTTGATCTCCACCATGTCCGTTCCTGCGCCTTCCCACCGGGTTCGTGTCCGTGTCTGCGTACCTCTTGCACACGGTACGGCTTCCAAACGGTACGGCCGTGGTGCCCGTAGGACACCACGGCCGCCCTGCGTACCGGGTCCCCGGGACGTGCCCGGGGGTGCTGCTCGCGCCGTGCGCCTAGGCAGCCGCGCCGCGCTTGAGCGCCGCCATCGCCCGCTCGGTCACCTCGGTGACCTCGCCGAGCGCGGAGATGGTGACCACCAGGCCCTGGGCCCGGTAGTGGTCGATGATCGGCTCGGTCTGCGTGTGGTAGACCTCCAGCCGGCGCCGGACCGTCTCCTCGCTGTCGTCCGCGCGCTGGTACAGCTCGCCGCCGCAGACGTCGCAGACGCCCTCGGTCTTCGGCGGGTTGTACGTGACGTGGAAGACGTGCGCGCTGTCGTTGCGGCAGATGCGCCGGCCGGCGATCCGCTTGACGACCTCGTCCTCGGGGACCTCCAGGTCCAGCACCGCGTCCAGCGCGACGCCGTCGCCCTTCAGGGCCGCGTCCAGCGCCTCGGCCTGGGCCACGTTGCGCGGGAAGCCGTCCAGCAGGAACCCGTTCACCGCGTCGGGCTCCGCCATGCGCTCGCGGGCCATCCCGATGGTCACCTCGTCGGGCACGAGCTCGCCGGCGTCGATGAACTCCTTCGCGCGCTTGCCGAGCGGGGTGCCCTGGCTGATGTTCGCGCGGAACAGGTCGCCGGTCGAGATGTGCGGGATCGACAGGTTCTTGGCAAGGTACGCGGCCTGCGTCCCTTTGCCCGCACCGGGAGGCCCGACGAGGACGATTCGCATCAGCGGAGGAACCCTTCGTAGTTGCGCTGCTGGAGCTGGCTCTCGATCTGCTTCACGGTCTCCAGACCCACACCCACGATGATCAGGATGCTCGTGCCACCGATCGAGTTGCCCGCACCGCCATAGCTCGCCAACGCCACTGTCGGCGCGAGTGCGATCAGCCCCAGGTACAGCGAACCGGGCCACGTGATCCTGTTGAGCACGTAGCTCAGGTACTCGGCCGTAGGCCGACCAGCACGAATACCTGGGATGAAGCCACCATACTTCTTCATATTGTCGGCCACTTCCTCGGGGTTGAACGAGATCGCCACGTAGAAGAAGGCGAAGAACACGATCAACAGGAAGTAGGCCGTCACGTAGTACGGGTGGTCACCCTTGACGAAGTTGTCCTGGATCCAGTTCTTCCAGCCCGACGTGGAGCTGGAGAACTGGGCGATCAGGGCGGGGATGTACAGCAGCGACGAGGCGAAGATGACCGGGATCACACCGGCCTGGTTCACCTTGAGGGGAATGTACGTCGACGTTCCCCCGTACGAGCGGCGCCCGATCATCCGCTTCGCGTACTGCACCGGGATGCGGCGTTGCGCCTGCTCGACGAAGACGACCAGGCCGACCATCACGAAGCCGATGAGGATGACGCCGCCGAAGTTGATCCAGCCGCCGGCGAGCGAGCCGCTCTCCTTGATGGACCACAGCGTGCCGGGGAAGCCCGACGCGATGGAGACGAACATCAGGATCGACATGCCGTTGCCGATGCCGCGGTCGGTGATGAGCTCGCCGAGCCACATGACCATCGCGGTGCCCGAGGTCATCGTGATGACCATCGTGATCGTCATGAACAGGGAATGGTCGGGGACGATGTCCGACGCCACCGGGCAGCCCTGGAAGAGGGCGCCGCTGCGGGCGGTCGCGACGAGGCCGGTGCCCTGGAGGATCGCCAGCGCGACCGTCAGGTACCGGGTGTACTGAGTGATCTTGGTCTGCCCGGACTGGCCCTCCTTCTTGAGGGCTTCCAGCCGGGGGATCACGACGGTCAGCAGCTGGAGGATGATGCTCGCGGTGATGTACGGCATGATGCCGAGCGCGAACAGGGTGATCTGGAGCAGCGCCCCGCCGCTGAACATGTTCACCAGGCCGAACAGACTGCTGTTGCCCTTCTGGGCAGCGCTGACGCACGTCTGCACGTTCTCGTAGCTCACCCCGGGGATCGGGATGTGCGCGCCGAGCCGGTACAGCACGATGATGCCCAGCGTGAAGAGCAGCTTCTTGCGCAGGTCGGGCGTCCTGAACGCCCGGGCGAACGCGGTGAGCACGGTGCCTCCTGCGACCCCCGCGCCAGTGCAGCAGAGGTGACGGTCTCGAGGATCGACGGATTCGGTGCCGGGACCACCCCTCAGTGCGGTCGGGGGACCCGGTGGATGGAGCAACAATCCACGCCACCATACCGGCGGCAGTGGCTCCGGCGGAACGACCAACCGGGGATACCCCTTTCACAGAGGCATCCCCGGTCGGATGTTTCAGGTCTTCGAGCCCGCCGAAACGGACTCGAAGGGCGCCGGACGCGCTGACGCGGACCCGGCGGGAATCACCGCGTTCGCTCAGGCGGACTCGGTGACCGTACCGCCGGCGGCGGTGATCTTCTCCTTGGCGGAGCCGGAGGCGGCGTCAACCGTCACCGTCAGCGCCACGGAGATCTCGCCCTGGCCAAGAACCTTGACCGGGCTGTTCTTGCGCACCGCACCCTTGGCGATCAGGTCGTCAACGGTGACCTCGCCACCCTCCGGGTAGAGGGAGGAGAGCTTGTCCAGGTTGACGACCTGGTACTCGGTGCGGAACGGGTTCTTGAAGCCCCGCAGCTTCGGGAGACGCATGTGGAGGGGCATCTGCCCGCCCTCGAAGTTCTCCGGAACCTGGTAGCGGGCCTTCGTGCCCTTGGTGCCACGACCAGCGGTCTTGCCCTTGGACGCCTCGCCACGACCCACGCGGGTCTTGGCGGTCTTGGCGCCCGGGGCAGGACGGAGGTTGTGGACCTTCAGCGGCTTCTGCTCCGCCATGTCAGTCGACCTCCTCAACCGTCACGAGGTGGCGGACGGCTCGCACCATGCCGCGGAACTCGGGACGGTCCTCCTTGACGACCACGTCGTGCAGGCGCTTGAGCCCGAGCGAACGCAGCGTCTCGCGGTGGTTCTGCTTGCTGCCGATGTACGACTTCGTCTGCGTGATCTTGAGGCGAGCCATTACGCACCCGCTCCCGCACGCGCACGCAGCAGGGCCGCGGGGGCGACGTCCTCGAGGGGCAGACCACGGCGGGCCGCGATCTCCTCGGGGCGCTGGAGACCCTGCAGGGCCGCCACCGTCGCGTGCACGATGTTGATCGCGTTGTCGGAGCCGAGCGACTTCGACAGGATGTCGTGGACGCCCGCGCACTCCAGAACGGCGCGCACCGGGCCACCGGCGATAACACCCGTACCGGGGGAAGCAGGCTTCAGCAGGACGACGCCCGCGGCCTTCTCGCCCTGGATCGGGTGGGGGATGGTGCCCTGGATACGGGGGACCTTGAAGAAGTGCTTCTTGGCCTCCTCAACACCCTTGGCGATGGCGGCCGGCACCTCCTTGGCCTTGCCGTAGCCGACACCGACGGTGCCGTCACCGTCGCCCACCACGACCAGCGCGGTGAAGCTGAAGCGACGACCACCCTTCACAACCTTGGCGACACGGTTGATCGCGACGACGCGCTCAACGTATGCGGTCTTCTCGGCGGCGGAGGCGCCACCGTCACGGCCCTTCCGGTCCCGCCGCTCGCCGCCACCGGCACCGCTGCCGCGGCGCTGGGGTCCAGCCATTGGAATTACCTCTCTCTGTTACGTCCGCTGTGCGTGGGAACCGGTCTCAGAACTTCAGTCCGGCTTCGCGGGCGGCGTCAGCCAGAGCGGCAATCCGCCCGGCGTACTTGTTGCCACCACGGTCGAACACGACGGCCTCGATGCCGGCGGCCTTGGCGCGCTCCGCGACCAGGGATCCGACCTTCTTCGCCAGCTCGCTCTTGTCACCGTCCGTGCCGCGGATGGAGGTGTCGAGGGTCGACGCCGACGCGAGCGTGTGGCCCGCGATGTCGTCGACGACCTGCGCCACCATGTGGCGGTTCGAACGCGTCACGACGAGGCGGGGACGCTCCGGCGTACCCGAGATCCTCTTGCGGACGCGGATGTGACGGCGCTTGATGGCAGCGGCCTTGTACGCGTTGCCCTTGGCGATCTTCACACCGTATGCCATGGCTTACTTACCAGCCTTTCCGACCTTGCGGCGGATGACCTCGCCCGCGTACCTGACACCCTTGGCCTTGTACGGGTCGGGCTTCCGCAGCTTGCGGATGTTGGCAGCGACTTCGCCGACCTTCTGCTTGTCGATGCCCTCGACCGAGAACTTCGTGGGCGACTCAACCTTGAAGCTGATGCCCTCGGGCGCCTCGATCGTGATCGGGTGGCTGTAGCCCAGGGCGAACTCCAGGTTGGAGCCCTTCGCCTGGACGCGGTAACCGACACCGCTGATCTCGAGCGCCTTGGTGTACCCCTGGGTCACGCCGGTGATCATGTTCGCCACCAGCGTGCGGGACAGGCCGTGCAGCGACCTATTCTGACGCTCGTCGTTGGGACGCGTGACGCTGATGACGTCGTCGTCCTTGGTGACCTCGATCGGCGACGCCACGGTGTGCGCGAGGGAGCCCTTGGGGCCCTTCACGGAGACCGTACGGCCGTCGATGGTGACGTCCACACCGGCGGGAACCTGGATGGGGAGCTTGCCGATACGCGACATGAGCTTTCTCCTTCCGTTCCCGACTACCAGACGTAGGCGAGGACTTCCCCACCCACGCCCTTCTTGCTTGCCTGCTGGCCGGTCAGGAGACCGTGGGACGTGGAGATGATCGCCACGCCCAGGCCGCCGAGGACCTTCGGCAGGTTGGTGGACTTCGCGTACACGCGGAGACCCGGCTTGGAGATGCGCCGGATGCCGGCGATCGAACGCTCGCGGTTCGGGCCGAACTTCAGCTCCAGGACGAGGTTCTTGCCGACCTCGGCGTCCTCGGTCTTCCAGCCGGTGATGAAACCCTCCTGCTGGAGGATCTCGGCGATGTGCGACTTGATCTTGCTGTGCGGCATCACGACGGAGTCGTGGTATGCCGAGTTCGCGTTCCGCAGACGCGTGAGCATGTCTGCGATGGGATCAGTCATGGTCATGAATTGGCCTTCGGCCTCTCTCGCCGGGGTTTCCTGTATGCGTCGTCCCTCTCCCCGAACCGAGACGGGGCAGGTGTGACGCGGGGACCTACGGCGTAGTAAGCAGCACGTGCGGGCGATGCCCGCTGATGTCGGGCGGCAGACGCCCAACCCCACCAGCCTAAGCCATGCGGGGTGGGGCTTCTGCCAACCAGTTGCTTACCGAGAGACTCCGGGAGTCCTTTGAAGGACTACCAGGAGCTCTTGGTAACGCCCGGCAGCTCGCCGCGGTGCGCCATCTCACGGAGGCACACACGGCACAGGCCGAACTTGCGGTACACGGAGTGGGGCCGGCCACAGCGCTGGCAGCGCGTGTACGCGCGCACACCGAACTTCGGCTTGCGGGCGGCCTTAGCGATCAGAGCCTTCTTCGCCACGTCGGTCACATCTCCTTGAACGGGAAGCCGAGGTGACGCAGCAGGGCACGACCCTCGTCGTCATTGGTCGCCGTGGTGACCACGGTGATGTCCATGCCCCGGACCCGGTCGATCCTGTCCTGGTCGATCTCGTGGAACATGACCTGCTCCGTGAGACCGAAGGTGTAGTTGCCACGTCCGTCGAACTGCTTCGGGGACAGGCCGCGGAAGTCACGGATACGCGGAAGCGCGAGCGACAGCGTACGGTCCAGGAACTCCCACATCCGGTCGCCGCGAAGCGTGACGTGGCAGCCGATCGGCTGGCCCTCGCGCAGCTTGAACTGCGCGATGGACTTGCGGGCCTTGGTGACGGCGGGCTTCTGGCCGGTGATCGCGGTGAGGTCCCGGATCGCACCGTCCATCAGCTTCGAGTCGCGGGCGGCGTCGCCCACACCCATGTTGACCACGATCTTGACGAGACCCGGGGTCTGCATGACGTTCTCGTACTTGAACTCGTCACGCAGCTTGCCCGCGATCTCCTCGCGGTAGCGCGTCTTCAGACGCGGCGCAGTGGTGGTAGCCATCAGATGTCCTCACCGGTCCGCTTGGCAACGCGGATCTTGTTGCCTTCGTCGTCGAAGCGGTAACCGACGCGGGTCACGACCTTCTTGCCGTCCTTCTCCACGACCAGCTGGACGTTGGAGACGTGGATCGGCGCCTCGGTGGTGATGATGCCGCCGGTCTGCGAACCGCGAGCGGTCTGGCCGGTCTTGGTGTGCTTCTTGACCCGGTTGACACCCTCGACGAGGACGCGGTCGCGCGTGGGGTAGGCCACGATGACCTTGCCCTGCTTGCCCTTGTCCTTACCGGTGATGACCTGGACCAGGTCGCCCTTCTTGATCTTCATACCTACAGCACCTCCGGCGCGAGCGAGATGATCTTCATGAACTTCTTCTCGCGCAGCTCACGACCCACCGGGCCGAAGATACGGGTGCCGCGGGGGTCGCCGTCGTTCTTCAGAATGACGGCGGCGTTCTCGTCGAAGCGGATGTACGAGCCATCCTGGCGACGACGCTCCTTGACGGTGCGAACGATGACGGCCTTGACGACGTCACCCTTCTTCACGTTGCCACCGGGGATCGCGTCCTTGACGGTGGCGACGATGACGTCACCGATGCCCGCGTAGCGGCGACCGGAGCCACCGAGAACACGGATGGTGAGGATTTCCTTCGCACCCGTGTTGTCGGCGACACGAAGTCGCGACTCCTGCTGGATCACGTCTATCTCCTGATCGTCTGCCGGTTCCCCGGGGGCTGCCGCAAGCGACGGCCCCCGGAGCCTGGCGGAACTGTTCCGAGGAGGAATTCCCCCTCGGAGGGTTGTCTGGCCTTCCCGGGAAGGACTACTTGGCCTTCTCGAGGATCTCGACGACGCGCCAGCGCTTGGTCGCCGACAGCGGCCGCGTCTCCATGAGGAGGACGCGGTCGCCGATGCCGGCGGCGTTCTGCTCGTCGTGGGCCTTGAGCTTGTTCGTACGGCGGATGACCTTGCCGTACAGGGCGTGCTTGACGCGGTCCTCGACAGCGACGACGACGGTCTTGTCCATCTTGTCGCTGACGACCAGACCCTCGCGGGTCTTGCGGAAACCGCGCGCGGCGGTGTTCGTCTCAGTCACGTTGCTCTCGCTCATCAGGCGCTCTCCACCACGGTCTCGATGCCCAGCTCGCGCTCACGCATCAGGGTGTAGATCCGCGCGATGTCCTTCCGCACGGCCTTGAGGCGGCCGTGGTTCTCGAGCTGTCCGGTCGCCGCCTGGAAGCGGAGGTTGAACAGCTCTTCCTTGGACTCCCGGAGCTTGCCGACAAGCTCCTGGTCGCCCAGCTCGCGCAGTTCGGACGCCTTGGTACCGGCCGACATCACGCCTCACCTGCCTCGCGCCGAACGATCCGGCACTTCATCGGGAGCTTGTGAGCAGCGCGGGTGAGCGCCTCACGAGCGGTCTTCTCGTTCGGGTACGACAGCTCGAACATCACCCGACCGGGCTTGACGTTCGCGATCCACCACTCGGGAGAACCCTTGCCGGAACCCATGCGGGTCTCGGCGGGCTTCTTCGTCAGCGGGCGGTCCGGGTAGATGTTGATCCAGACCTTGCCGCCACGCTTGATGTGGCGGGTCATGGCGATACGAGCGGCCTCGATCTGGCGGTTCGTCACGTACGCCGGGGTCAGCGCCTGGATGCCGTACTCGCCGAACGTGACCTGCGTACCACCCTTGGACATACCGCTGCGCTTCGGGTGGTGCTGCTTGCGGTGCTTGACCCTACGCGGGATCAGCATGGCGGTCAGGCCTCCGTTCCGGTGCTCTCGGCAGGTGCCGACGCGGCAGCGGTGGTTTCCTCGGCCTTGGGGGCCTCGGTCGCCGGGCTGCTCTGGCGGTCACCCTGCTGAGGCCTGCGGCCACGGCCGCCGCGCTCGCCGCCGCGTCCGCCGCGACCCGCCGGGCGGTCGTTGCCGCCACCACGGGCCGGACGGTTGCCGGCACGAGCCGCAGCGTTCTCCGCGCGGACCTCAGCGATGTTCTTGACGTCGCCCTTGTAGATCCAGACCTTCACGCCGATGCGGCCGAAGCTGGTCTTGGCCTCGAAGAAGCCGTAGTCGACGTTGGCACGGAGCGTGTGCAGGGGCACGCGGCCCTCGCGGTAGAACTCCGAGCGGGACATCTCGGCGCCGCCGAGGCGGCCACCGCACTGGATCTTGATGCCCTTGGCGCCGGCCTTCATCGTCGACTGCATGCTCTTGCGCATGGCGCGACGGAAGGAGACGCGGGAGGACAGCTGCTCGGCGACGGCCTGCGCGACCAGCTGAGCGTCCACCTCGGGGTTCTTGACCTCGAGGATGTTCAGCTGGACCTGCTTGCCGGTGAGCTTCTCCAGCTCGCCGCGGATGCGGTCGGCCTCCGCGCCGCGACGGCCGATGACGATGCCCGGCCGGGCGGTGTGGATGTCGACGCGGACGCGGTCGCGGGTGCGCTCGATCTCCACCTTGGAGATGCCGGCACGCTCCATGCCCTTCGTCATCATCCTGCGGATGGCGACGTCTTCCTTGACGTAGTCCTTGTACAGCTTGTCGGCGTACCAGCGGGACTTGAAGTCCGTGGTGATGCCGAGCCGAAACCCGTGCGGGTTTACCTTCTGGCCCATTACCGGGTTCCTTCCTTGCTGCTGAGGACCACGGTGATGTGGCTGGTCCGCTTGCGGATCCGGTACGCGCGCCCCTGGGCACGCGGCCGGAAGCGCTTCAGCGTCGGACCCTCGTCCACGTACGCCTCGCTGATGAACAGCGACGTGGCGTCGGTGTGGTCGTAGTTGTGGGCGGCGTTGGCGATGGCGCTGTCGAGCACCTTGCCAACGGGCTCACTCGCGGCCTGCGGGGCGAAACGCAGGACCGCCTGAGCCTCCGTGGCGTCCATGCCACGGATGAGGTCCACCACACGGCGGGCCTTCATGGGCGTGACGCGGATGTACCGCGCCTGGGCCCTGGCTTCCATGGTTGTCCCTTCGGTGTTTGTCATGATCGGTTCCACCCCGCGTTAGCGGCGCTTCGACTTCCGGTCGTCCTTGACGTGGCCGCGGAAGGTGCGAGTCGGCGAGAACTCGCCGAGCTTGTGGCCGACCATCGACTCGGAGATGAACACCGGGACGTGGATCTTGCCGTTGTGCACCGCGATCGTGTGGCCCAGCATGGCCGGGACGATCATCGAGCGACGGGACCAGGTCTTGATGACGTTCTTGGTGCCTGCTTCGTTCTGGACATCCACCTTCTTGATCAGGTGGTCGTCGACGAAGGGCCCCTTCTTGAGACTGCGCGGCATCTAAACCCGCTCCTAGCGCTTCTTGTTCGTCTTGCGGCGGCGGACGATGTACTTGTTGCTCGCCTTCTTGGGAGAACGAGTACGACCCTCCTTCTGACCCCAGGGGGAGACCGGGTGGCGACCACCGGAGGTCTTGCCCTCACCACCACCGTGCGGGTGGTCGACCGGGTTCATGGCGACACCGCGGACGGTCGGGCGGACGCCCTTCCAGCGCATGCGGCCGGCCTTGCCCCAGTTGATGTTCGACTGCTCGGCGTTGCCGACGGCGCCGATCGTCGCGCGGCAGCGCACGTCGACCATGCGGACCTCGCCGGACGGCATGCGAAGGGTGGCCATGGAGCCCTCCTTCGCGAGCAGCTGCACCGAGGAGCCCGCGGAGCGGGCGAACTTGGCGCCGCCGCCGGGACGCAGCTCGATGGCGTGCACCGTGGTACCGACCGGGATGTGGCGCAGCGGCAGGTTGTTGCCCGCCTTGATGTCGGCGCCGGGGCCGTTCTCGATGTGCGCGCCCTGCACCAGGCCCGCGGGGGCGAGGATGTAGCGCTTCTCGCCGTCCGCGTAGTGGAGCAGCGCGATGCGCGCGGTGCGGTTCGGGTCGTACTCGATGTGCGCGACCTTGGCGGGGACGCCGTCCTTGTCATGGCGACGGAAGTCGATGACACGGAAGGCGCGCTTGTGGCCACCGCCCTGGTGGCGGACGGTCACACGACCGGCGTTGTTGCGGCCGCCCTTGCTGTGCAGGGGACGGACCAGCGACTTCTCCGGCGTGGACCGCGTGATCTCGACAAAGTCGGCGACACTGGAGCCACGACGGCCCGGGGTCGTCGGCTTGTACTTGCGGATACCCATTTCTCAGTCCTCGGAAGATTCCGGACTTCGATACGATCCCGGCCTCCGTCAGGAGGTCGGGCCGCCGAAGATGTCGATGCGGTCGCCCTCGGCAAGGGTCACGATGGCGCGCTTGGTGTCAGGGCGCTTGCCGAAACCGGAGCGGGTGCGCTTGCGCTTGCCCTGCCGGTTGATCGTGTTGACGCCGGTGACCTTGACCGAGAAGACCGCCTGGACGGCCTGCTTGATCTGGGTCTTGTTGGCGCGCGGGTCGACGACGAACGTGTACTTGTTCTCGTCGAGCAGGGCGTAGCTCTTCTCGGAGACGACCGGCTTGACGAGGATGTCGCGCGGGTCCGCGAGGGACTTGCTCAGCGGGGTCTCGACGACCGGGCCCTTGACGCCGCTCCTGGCCTTCGCCAGGCGCTTCGCCTTGGCCGCCTTGGCGGCCTTGGGCGCGATGCTGGGGTGACGCGTAGCCATCAGGCCTCGCTCCCTTCGGTTTCGTTGGCCTTGTTCGGGCCGGCGACGAAGGACTCGAAGGCGGCCTTGGTGAAGACCACGTCGTCCGAGACGAGCACGTCGTACGTGTTGAGCTGGCCCGGCTCCAGGATGTGGACCTGGGGCAGGTTGCGCGCGGACAGCCACGCGGCCTCGTCGGCGCGCTCGACGACCAGGAGCAGGTGCTTGCGCTCACTGATCTTGCCGAACAGGCTCTTCGCGGCCTTCGTGGAGACCGACTCGCCGTCGACGACGCCGGAGACGACGTGCACGCGGGCGTTCTGCGCGCGGTCCGTGAGGGCTCCGCGCAGCGCGGCGGTCTTCATCTTCTTGGGCGTCCGCTGCGAGTAGTCGCGCGGCACGGGGCCGTGCACGACGCCACCGCCGGCGAACTGCGGCGCGCGGGTCGAGCCCTGACGGGCCCGGCCGGTGCCCTTCTGGCGGTACGGCTTCTTGCCACCGCCTCGGACCTCGCCACGGCGCTTGGTCTTGTGCGTGCCCTGACGGGCCGCTGCCAGCTGGGCGACGACGACCTGGTGGATCAGCGGAATGCTGATCCTGGCCTCGAAGATCTCCGCGGGAAGCTCGACGCTGCCCGTCTTCTCGCCCGCGGGCGAAAGGATGTCAATGGTGCTCATGGTTTACCTCAGGCCCCCTTGGCCGCGGTACGAACCAGAACGAGACCGCCGTTGGGACCGGGGACCGCGCCCTTGATGAGCAGCAGGCCCTTCTCCGCGTCCACGGCGTGCACGGTCAGGTTCTGGGTGGTGACCCGCTCGTTTCCCATGCGGCCCGCCATGCGGAGGCCCTTGAACACGCGGCCCGGGGTGGCGCAGCCACCGATGGAGCCGGGAGAGCGGTGCTTGCGCTGGGTACCGTGACCGGCGCCGAGGCCCTTGAAGTTGTGACGCTTCATGACACCGGCGAAGCCCTTGCCCTTGCTCTTGCCGGTCACGTCGACCTTGAGCCCGGACTCGAACACGTCGGCCTTGATCTCCTGGCCGAGCGTGTACTCGGACGCGTCCGCGGTGCGGAGCTCCACGAGGTGGCGGCGGGGGGTCACGTCGGCCTTGGCGAAGTGGCCCTTGAGGGGCTTGTTCACCTTGCGAGGGTCGATCTCGCCGAAGGCGATCTGGACCGACTCGTAGCCGTCGGAGTCATTCGTACGGACCTGGGTCACGACACAGGGCCCGGCCTTGACGACGGTCACCGGGACGACACGGTTGTTCTCGTCCCAGACCTGGGTCATGCCGAGCTTCTCGCCCAGGACGCCCTTGATCTGCTTGGTCATCTCTTCCGCGCCTCTCAGAGCTTGATCTCGATGTCGACGCCGGCCGGAAGGTCCAGGCGCATCAACGAGTCAACGGTCTTGGGCGTCGGGTCGAGGATGTCGATCAGGCGCTTGTGCGTGCGCATCTCGAAGTGCTCGCGCGAGTCCTTGTACTTGTGCGGCGACTTGATGACGCAGTACACGTTCTTCTCTGTGGGCAGCGGCACCGGGCCCGCGACCGACGCACCAGTGCGGGTCACCGTCTCGACGATCTTCTTCGCCGAGGAGTCGATGACCTCGTGGTCGTAGGCCTTGAGCCGGATGCGGATCTTCTGTCCCGCCATGGCTGCTTCGAAATCCCATTCTCTGTCTTGACGCTCTGACGCCGTTGGCCGACCCACGCGGTCGGGCGTGTCGCGTTCCCTCCACGGGCGATTCCACGAGGGAATCCACACTGCGGGGGAAACGGAACGGGCCGACCAGAGAGGTCGACCGCCACCGGCGCCTGGTCGATACCCCGCCACGCATTCCCGGAAGATTCCCGTACGTCCGCTCCAGCGCTGCCCGCAAAGGCAGTTGGGGCGACGAGTACTGTGGGACTCGCTTCCGGTCCCCCCGGCGGGAGGCGCGCAGCATCGGCACTCAACCGAGCAACCGGACCAGTGTGCCACAGGGCCCCAGGGCCTGGCCAATCGCGACGGAGAACCCTACCCCACGGGCACACGTCCGAATCGTCGCCGCCACCACGGGCCCCTCCCTCAGGCCGATCGCGTGACCCGATCGGCCCGCCCTGCGCGCGGCGCCACCCGCTCAGAGGTGGCGCGACCGCCACCCGGCGAGCGCGGCGTGGACGCCCCGCAGCGCCTCGTACGACTCCTCGTACACGGAGTACAGCCCGTCCAGCCGGCCCGCCGCCTCGGGGTCCGGCACGAAGACCCGCTCGACGCGCACCGCCCGGTCCGCCGCGGCCGCCATGTCCGGGTGCAGCCCGGCGCCCACCGCCCCGAGCAGGGCCGCGCCGAGCGCGCCCGCGTCGGCGACGGCAAGCCGCGCGACGGGCCGGGCGAGCACGTCGGCGTGCACGCGGCACCACAGGTCGCTGCGCGAGCCGCCCCCGGTCAGCGCGACCGGGTCCAGGGGGCCGCAGGCCGCCTCCACTTCGCCGAGGACCTGCCGCGCGGACATCGCGACGCCCTCCAGCACCGCCCGGGTCAGCGCGGGCCTCGTGACGGACGAGGACACGCCGAGGAAGGCGCCCCGCACGTCCGCGTCCCACAGCGGCGCCCGCTCCCCCATCAGGTGCGGGGTGAAGACGACCCCGGTGGGGCCGGGAGCGGCCCGTACGCACTCGGCCAGGGCGTCCTCGACGCTCAGGCCCGCGGCCCCGGCCCACCAGCGCAGCGCGTCGCCGCCCGCCTGGGTGGGCCCGGCCACCACCCGCACGTCGCCGACCCGCGGGAAGGCGACG
>NZ_JAKGCV010000230.1 GCF_021556455.1 Streptomyces fuscigenes
GTGCGCGGACGCCCGCCCGGGCGGGGCGAGGGGCGTCGTCGGCGAGGGGCCGGCGGCGGTGGGCGACCCGCTGCCGCCGAGACCGGTCAGCAGGACCACGGCGAGGACGACGAGCGCCACCCCGACGGCCGTCGCGACGAGCGTGAGCGTCCTGGTGTGCCCGGGCTGCCGCTCGCGGTCGGCGCAGCCGGGCTCCCCGGGCCGCGCGGGAGGGACGGGCCCGCCGGGGATCCCGTCGTCCTGCGGTCGGTGCGGGTCCTGCGGTCGGTCCGGGTCCTGGGGTCCGAGCGGGTCCTGGGGCCCGAGCGGGTCCGGCGGGCGGACCGGGTCCCGATGTCCGGCCCGGTCCAGCGGTCCGGCCTGGCCCCCCGCCGGGTCCGGGTCCTGCCGCGGTCCCGGTTCGCCGGCCGGGAGGGCGTACGACTCGACCGGTCCGTACGGGTCTTCCGGGTCGCGCGGGAGGCGTGAGTCGTACGGGTCCTGCGGGTCGCTCGGGAGGCGTGAGTCGTACGGGTCCTGCGGGTCGCGCGGGAGGCGTGAGTCGTACGGGTCTTGCGGGTCGCGCGGGACGTACGCGTCCTCCGCGTCGCCGGGGCGGTCGAGCGCGCCGCCCGGCTGGAAGATCGTCGGGTAGGCCTGCGGATCCGTGCCGTCGGACCGTGCCCGTAACTCCGCCCGGTCCCAGAGTTCGAGCAGCGGCGCCCGGTGCGTGCCGACCGTCTCGGCCAGCGCGGCCGTCACGTCGCGCGGCGGCCGGCGCAGCCCGCGTACGTACGCCTCCCAGTCGCTCCTGCTGCCGCCCGACCGGGCGGCGACGGTGTCGAGGCTGAGCCCGCTGCGGTCGATCAGTTCGCGCATGCGGTCCGCGAGTTCACCCGCGGGACCGCCACCACGGCGCGCCATGAGCCCCCCTCACCCCCGGGCGCGCGCTCGCGACGCCCGGGCAAGTCTCCCACTGTTGCCCACCGTTGACAGTGCCCCGCAGCGGCCGCTTCCCCGTGGCGCGGACGCCCGGGCGCTGGGCCGCCGGGCGCGCGCGTCCCGCTCCGAGGAGGGGACGGGCGTCCGCCGGGCGAGGTGCCCGGGCCCGGCGGACGGCGCCCTGCCGCCGGCTACGGGACGGACGAGTGCACGACGCTCTGCAGGACCGGGATGTCCAGCCACGGGCGCGGCTGGATCATCAGCGCGAACAGTACGATCGCGACGCCCAGGGCCCCGTACGTGACCATGTCCGTGAAGCGCGAGCGCACGGCCAGCATGCCGACCGACGGCACGGTACGGCGCAGCACGGCGCCGCCGACCAGGGCGACGCCCACCATGATCGTGCCGACCCGGAACGCGGCGTCGAACGGGTGCACGCCGACCGTCAGCAGGCCCAGCGCGGCCAGCGCGAGGACGCTGATCAGCGGCCACTGCCTGGCGGGCGCCGGGGCGTCGACGGACGCCGCGCGGCCCGCGCCCTCCGGGGGCGGGAAGTCGAGCGTGACGGGCGACTCCTCCGGATCGGCGGCGGTCTCCGGGCCCTCGGCGCCCCCGGCCTCGCCCGCGCTCCCCCGCTCCACGGCGGTCGCGGGACTCGCGGCGGTCTCCCCCGGCCCGTCGGCGTCACCGGCAGCGTCGGCCTCATCCGGAGCCCCGGCCACGTCGCCGCCGTCGGTCACGTCGGCAGCCTTGGTCACGTCCGCGCCGTCGGCCTCCACGGCTCGGGAGGCTTCGGCGGCTCGGGGAGCTTCGGTTCGCTCCGCGGCCGTGCCCTGCTCGGTCGTGGCCTCGGGCGCGCTCTCCGGCACCTCCGCGGCCCCCGGCGTCTCGACGGCGACCGGCGTCCCCGTGGCGGCGGGCTTCCCGGCCGCTGCGGACGTCCCGTCCTGCCCGGCGTCGGCCTCCACGGCCGTGCCCTCGTCGCGCACGGCGTCCGGGGCCGTACGCGCGTCGCGGTCCGGGACGGGTTCCGAGCCGCTCCGGGCCGGCGCCTTGCCGCTCACTCCGTGCCCACCGCCCGCTCGGCCGCCTCGACCACGTTCACCAGCAGCTCGGCGCGGGTCATCGGCCCGACGCCGCCCGGGTTCGGCGACAGCCACGCGGCGACCTCCGCGACGCCCGGGTGCACGTCACCGACGATCTTGCCGTTCTCGTCGCGGCTCACGCCGACGTCGAGCACGGCGGCGCCCGGCTTCACGTCCTCGGGCTTGACGATGCCCGGGACGCCCGCCGCCGCCACGATGATGTCGGCCTGCTTGAGCTGGGCCGACAGGTCGCGGGTGCCGGTGTGGCACTGCGTGACGGTCGCGTTCTCGGACTTGCGGGTGAGCAGCAGCGGGATCGACCGGCCGACGGTGATACCGCGGCCTACGACGACCACGTGGGCGCCGTTGATCTCGACCCCGTGGTGGCGCAGCAGCGTGATGATGCCGTTCGGCGTGCACGGCAGCGGACCGGTCTCGTTGAGCACCAGGCGTCCGAGATTCGTGGGGTGGAGCCCGTCGGCGTCCTTCGCGGGGTCCATGAGTTCGAGCACGCGGTTCGTGTCGATGCCCTTGGGCAGCGGCAACTGGACGATGTAGCCGGTGCACGCGGGGTCCTCGTTCAGCTCGCGGACCACCGCCTCGATCTCCTCCTGCGAGGCCGTGTCCGGCAGCTCGCGCTGGATCGACGCCATGCCGACCTCGGCGCAGTCGCGGTGCTTGCCGTTGACGTACCAGCGGCTGCCCGGGTCGTCGCCGACCAGGAGCGTGCCGAGGCCGGGCGTCACGCCCCGCTCCTTGAGGGCCGCCACGCGGGCGGTCAGATCGGACTTGATCGCGGCCGCTGTTGCCTTGCCATCGAGAATCTGGGCGCTCATGGTCCCATCCTCGCGGATGACCCTGTCAGTGTTCCAATTCGGTCCGTCTGCCGGGCCCCCGACGGCCCGCATTACGTTGCGCTTACACAACGCATAGGGGAAGCCGCTGGACAAGGCGCGGATCGCGCGATCACGATGACCTCGTAGAACAGCGGCAGTGTTGGGGGGCGTCCGCTCAGTTCGTCATGCTCCTCCGCGCGTGCCGTCGTCCCCGCACCAGCACGAGGAGTCGTCCATGAGCTTCGGAGAGCCGAACAGCCCGTACGGGCAGCCGCCCCAGGGTCAGCAGCCCCAGGGCCAGCAGCCCGGCTACGGGATCCCCGGCCAGGCCCAGGGCCAGCCCGGTTACGGCTACCCGCAGGCCCCGCCCGCCCAGCCGGGCGCCTACGGCCAGCCGCAGTTCGGCGCGCCGGGCATGCCCACCCTCGCGCACTGGGGCCTGCGCTTCGTCGCCACGATCATCGACGGCATCATCATCGGTCTGCCGTACTACGTGCTCGGCATAGCCGGCTTGGCCATGGCCAGCGGGGACAACGGCAGCGGTGCCGGTGTCGTCCTCGTGCTGATCGGTGCGCTCGGCACGCTCGCCCTCGCCATCTGGCAGCTCGCCAAGGAAGGCAGCACGGGCCAGACCATCGGCAAGAAGGCCATGAAGATCAAGCTGCTGAAGGAGGCGGACGGCTCGCCGCTCGGCTTCTGGTTCGCCCTCGGCCGGCGCATCTGCCACTTCGTGGACTCGATCGCCTGCTACCTGGGGTGGCTGTGGCCGCTGTGGGACTCGAAGAAGCAGACCTTCGCGGACAAGATCTGCTCCACCGTCGTCGTCCGGGCGCAGTAGCCCCTGCGCGGCGGGCACAGCGCCACGCGGCGCGCCCGGTCAAGACGCGGCGGAGGCCGGGTCCCCGCGGGGACCCGGCCTCCGTGCTCACGTGACACCGTCACGCGGCACCGGCCGACCGGCCGGACGCGGTCGCGTCAGTGGAAGAAGTGGCGCGTACCGGTGAAGTACATCGTCGCGCCGGCCTTCTTCGCCGCCTCGACCGCCAGCTCGTCGCGCACGGAGCCGCCGGGCTGGACGACCGCGCGCACGCCCGCCTCCAGCAGCACCTCCAGGCCGTCCGGGAACGGGAAGAACGCGTCCGACGCGGCGAACGAGCCCTTCGCCCGCTCCTCGCCCGCGCGCTCCACCGCGAGCTTCGCCGAGTCCACCCGGTTGACCTGGCCCATGCCGACGCCGACCGAGGCCCCGTCCTTGGCGAGCAGGATCGCGTTCGACTTCACCGCGCGGCACGCCTTCCACGCGAATTCCAGTTCGCGCAGCTCGGCCGGGGACAGGGCCTCGCCCGTCGCCAGCGTCCAGTGCGCCGGGTCGTCGCCCTCCGCCTGGAGCCGGTCGGTGACCTGGAGCAGCGCACCGCCGTCGATCGGCTTGACCTCGTGGGTGGCCGCGGGCGCCTCGGGGCACCGCAGCACCCGGATGTTCTTCTTGCGGGCGAGCACCTCGACCGCGCCGTCCTCGTAGTCCGGGGCGACGATGACCTCGGTGAAGATCTCCGCGACCTGCTCGGCCATGGCGACCGTCACGGGCCGGTTGACCGCGATCACCCCGCCGAACGCGGAGAGCGGGTCGCAGGCGTGGGCCTTGCGGTGCGCCTCCGCGACGTCGTCCGCGATCGCGATGCCGCAGGGGTTCGCGTGCTTGATGATCGCGACGCACGTCTCGGCGTGGTCGTACGCGGCACGGCGCGCGGCGTCCGTGTCCGTGTAGTTGTTGTACGACATCTCCTTGCCGTGCAGCTGCTCGGCGCCCGCGAGGCCGGCCGCGCCGGGCGTGCGGTACAGCGCGGCGGGCTGGTGCGGGTTCTCGCCGTAGCGCAGCACGTTCGAGCGCTCGTACGTGGCGCCGAGGAACTCCGGGAAGCCGCTGTCGTCGGCGGCCGCGTAGTCGTCGGCGAACCAGGACGCGACCGCCACGTCGTACGCGGCGGTGTGCTGGAACGCCTCGGCGGCCAGCCGCTTGCGCGCGGGCAGGTCGAAGCCACCGTCGCGCACGGCGGAGAGCACGTCCGCGTACCGGCCCGGGCTGGTGACGACCGCGACGGACGGGTGGTTCTTCGCCGCGGCGCGGACCATGGACGGGCCGCCGATGTCGATCTGCTCGACGCACTCGTCGGGCGACGCGCCGGAGGCGACGGTCTCCCGGAACGGGTACAGGTTCACGACGACGAGCTCGAACGGCTCGACGCCGAGGTCGTCGAGCTGCTGCCGGTGCGCGTCGAGGCGCTGGTCGGCGAGGATGCCCGCGTGGACGCGCGGATGCAGCGTCTTGACCCGGCCGTCGAGGCACTCGGGGAACCCGGTCAGCTCCTCGACCTTCGTGACGGGCACGCCGGCTGCGGCGATCTTCGCGGCGGTCGAGCCGGTGGAGACCAGCGTGACGCCGGCCTCGTGCAGGCCCTTGGCGAGCTCCTCGAGACCGGTCTTGTCGTAGACGCTGACCAGCGCGCGGCGGATCGGCCGCTTCGTACCTTCGGCGGTCACTGGATCGTTACCTTTCGTCCCTCAATGCGGTAGCCGTGCCGCGCCAGGCGCCCCACGACATCGACGAGCAGCCGTCGCTCGACTTCCTTGATGCGCTCATGGAGCGCGTTGCCACCGGCCTCGTGGTCCGCGTGGTCCTCGTCCCGGACCTCGACCACGCCCTGGGCGATGATCGGCCCGGTGTCGACGCCGTCGTCGACGAAGTGGACGGTGCAGCCCGTGACCCTCGCCCCGTACTCCAGCGCGTCCCGGACTCCGTGGGCACCGGGGAAGCTGGGCAGCAGGGCGGGGTGGGTGTTGACGAAGCGCCCGCCGTACCTGGCCAGGAACTCCTTGCCCACGATCTTCATGAAACCCGCGGACACGACGAGATCGGGCTCGTGGGCGGCCGTCGCCTCCGCCAGCGCCCTGTCCCAGCCCTCGCGGGTCTCGTGGTCGCGCACCCGGCACACGAACGTCGGCAGGCCCGCGCGCTCGGCACGCTCCAGGCCCTCGATGCCGGTGCGGTCCGCCCCCACGGCGACGATCTCCGCGCCGAACGCCTCGCCCTCGGCGCCGATCCGGTCGATCAGCGCCTGCAGGTTCGTCCCCGATCCCGAGACCAGGACGACGAGACGGGCCGGACGGCCGGAGGACGGGGGCAACGAGGGCGGGAGGGCCACGACGCGAGCGCCTTTCTCGGACTTCTCTTCGGCGAGCCCGGACCGGAGCTGGGTACGGACGCGGGCTCGGTGGGGCCGGGGGACCGGCCGCGGCCGGTCCGCTCTTCACCGCGGCCGGCCGGCCGGAACGTGCGGCGGCCGGCGGTCCCGGTGCGACCGGACAACCGGATCACCGGACGTCGGCGGCCGGCGGTCCTGCTGCGGTCGTTCGGACGGGTGGTGTCGGGGTCCCCGCACGGCCTCGGGCACCGGTCGCGGCCGGCGGCTGCCGGTGCGATCGGTGGGTGCTGGCTGCGGCGGCGGACTGGGGGCGGATCGTTCGGACTGGTTGCGGCAACGGGCTTTGTAGGGTCGTACGAACGCGTCGCGTCCCCGGATCTGGGGAACTCTACGAAGGAGCCGACCGTCAGCAACGATACCGGCACACCGCTCGGCCCCCGCGGGACGGGGGCGTGACCGGGAGGTAGCGTCGGGGGACAGACCCGTCCTCATGACGGGCCATGATCACGACTGGACCCCAGGCTGCGGGTCTGAGGGGAAGACGTTCACCAGATGCAGGACCGACGCCGCACGGTACTCCGCCTTCACCAGCACACGGTTCCCGTGCTGCTGCGGGAGCGCCCGTCCTCGTCTGCCCAGGGCTCGCCGGGTTCATCCGGCCCGTCGGGTTCGCCGGGCTCGCCGGGCTCCTCCTCGGGGACCCCCTCGGACGACAACCCGTTCGCGCCCCCGCCCGAGGGCGCTCCCGAGACGCCCTGGCAGCCCCGCCACCACCCCCGCCACGACGGCTCCGGTCCCGGTGACGGGAACGGGAACGGTGACGACGGGCGGGGCGGCGGCGAGCGGCCCGTCTGGGGCAGCCAGTGGAGCGACCGGCAGCCCGGCAGGTCCGGCGGCGGCTTCGGCGGGCGCCCCGGCGGCCAGGCGCCCCAGGGTCCCGACCGGCAGCAGGGCCAGGGAGGCGGCGAGGGCGGCCCCGGCCGCGGCGGCCTGCGCTGGGACCCGAAGGACGTCTACCAGCGCCGCGCGCGCTACGCGCTGCTCGCCGGTATGTGGGGCTTCTTCTTCGCCCTCCTCAGCATCCCCGAGGTGGCGCTGCTGCTCGGCGCGCTCGCGGTCTACTGGGCGATCAGCTCGCTGCGCGCGAAGGACCGCAAGGACACCCCGGCGACGGGGGACGAGCAGGGCGCGCAGAGCGGTCGCAGACCCGACCCGTTCGCCCCGGCGCCGCACACCACGGCGTACCAGTCGACCCAGGACCGCGCCTACGCCTCGGCCGGCGTCCACCACACGCAGCAGCAGATCGAGCAGCAGCAGGGACGCCCGCAGCGCACCGCGGCCATCACGGGCCTGGTCGCGGCCATCCTGGCGCTGCTTCTGGTGGCGGGTGTGTACTCGCTCCAGTTCGTGTACTCCGACTACTACTCGTGCGTGCACACGGCCCTGACCCACGAGGGCCAGGTCGCGTGCAACGACGAGCTGCCGAAGTCCCTGGTGTCGCTGCTCGGCATCAGCAAGTAGGTTCCCTGCGCGCGGCGCGGACCGGGGGTCGGGCCGGTTCCGGCCGGCCGGGCCGGTCAGCGGCCCCGCCGGATTCGATCCGGCGGGAGGCGGGCGCGCCCGGAGGCGCGCCGCCCGCACCGCGTCAGTCCTCCTCGTCCTGCCCACCCTTCGCGTCGGGCGCGTCTTGCGGGACCGGTGGGACCTGTGGGACCTGTGGGGCCCGTGAGTCCTGCGGGACCTGTGGGGCCCGTGAGTCCTGACCGCCCTGTTCGCCCTGCCGGCCATGTTGGCCCTGTTCGCCCTGCCGGCCCTGTTCGCTCCGCGGCTCCCGCGCCTTCTGCTTCCTCGCGCGTTCTCCGACATCGCTCCCGTCCGCGCCTTCCGTCTCCACGGGCGGCGCCACCGGCCGCACGTTCGAGGCGGGGCCTTCGGCGAAGGGCGCCTTCGGGGAGTCGACCGGCGCCGGACCGGCGGGGGCGGCCGACGGCATGGGGGCTGCCGACGGTCCGGCCGGTGCCCCCGGCTCGCGCGCGGACACCCCGCCGGTCGCGATCGGCGCTCCCGGCTCTCCGGGCTCTCCTGACGCTGCCGGCGCTCCCGGCGCTCCGGGCCCTCCTGATGTTTCCTGCGCTCCCGGTGGCACGTCGGCCACTCCGGGGGCGGCAGGTGACCGCGTCCCGGCGGACTCGGCGGACGCCGGGGCCGGGGAAGGCGCCGAGGCCGGGGAGGACGCCCGGTTCGGGGACGACCCCGAGCCGGAGGACGGCTCCGAGGTCGCCGGGGGCATCGAGGACACCGGGTGTCCCTCGGGCGTCCCGGCCCCCTGGGGCGCCCGGGACCCCGGTGTCGTCCGGGGCGACGAGGCCGGGGAAGCGGAGGCCGAGGCGGGCGAAGACGCCGGCCGGGGTGGTGTCTCCGGCTGCGCGCCGGGCCGGGTGCCCGGCCGGGACCAGGGGTGCGCCCCGGTCGAGAAGTCGGCCATCAGGCCGCCGGAGACCTCCTTCAGCCCGGCCCAGCGGGCCTCGCGGGCCCCGCGTTCGTGCCAGGACTCCGCCGAGAGGAAGTCGTATCCCTCCGCGTCCGCGCCTCCCGCTGCCGAGGACCCGGCGGAAGGTGCGCCGGTCCGGCGCAGCCAGGTCGACGGCCGCGTCCAGCGGCGCCGTTCGACGTCGGGTCCGGAGCCGGGCGCGTTCCCCGCCGCGGCCCCCGTCGCAGCGGCCCCCGTCGCAGCGGCCCCCGTCGCAGCGGCCCCCGTCGCAGCGGCCCCCGTCGCAGCGGCCGCGGCCGTCATGGCCG
>NZ_JAKGCV010000231.1 GCF_021556455.1 Streptomyces fuscigenes
CGCGCCGCGCACCTCGGCGAGGCGCTCGGGCCCGGCGCCCGCGGCGCGTACGGCGGCGAGGCCGCGCGCCGGGGTCGCGGGGGTGCCGGACCACAGCGTCGAGTCGTTGATCTGGATGCGCGCGGTGCGCGTGCCTCCGAAGACCATGGCGCCCAGGCGGCCGTTGCCGACCGGCGCCGCCTCGTTCCACGCGGCGGCTGGACGCGGCCAGTGCAGCCGCAGGTCGTCGTTCATGGGTGGCGGTTCCTGGTTCTTTACTTGATGCCGGTGAAGCCGATGGAGTTGACGATGCGCCGGCCGAAGACCATGAACAGGGCGAGCATCGGCAGCGCGGCGATCATCGTGGCCGCCATCAGGCCCGCCCAGTCCGGGGCCGCCTGCGGGGAGGACTGCTTGAACACGCCGAGCGCCAGCGTCAGCGGCCGGGCGTGGTCGTCGTTGGTCGCCAGCAGCGGCCAGAAGTAGTCGTTCCAGGTGTTGATGAACGTCAGCAGCGACAGCGTGGCGATGGGCGCCGCCGTCATCGGCAGGGTGATCGTGAAGAAGATCCGCATCCTGCTCGCGCCGTCCACGATCGCCGCCTCCTCCACCTCCGTGCTGAGCCCGAGCATGAACTGCCGCAGGAAGAAGATGTTGAACGCGGAGAAGAACGCCCCCGGCAGGATGAGGCCGGTGAACGAGTTGAGCTGGTGGATGTCGCGCACGAAGATGAAGTTCGGCAGCAGGGTCAGGATCGCGGGCACCATCAGCGCGCCCAGCAGGATGTTGAACACCGTGTTGCGTCCGCGCCAGCGCAGCCGGGAGAACGCGTACGCCGCCATGGCCGAGCAGAACACCACCAGCGCGGTCTGCACCGTCGCGTAGATGATCGAGTTGCGCAGGAACAGCGGGGTGTCGAGGGCCGCGCCGGAGCCGCCCTGGGCCTGCGCCTCGGCCTGGCTCGCGAGGCCGAGGGCGCGCTTGAAGGCGCCCCAGGTGAAGTCGACCGGCAGGAACGACGAGGGGTCCGTGGGCAGGGCGACGTTGTTCGAGAACGCGGTGCGCAGGATCCAGTAGAACGGGAAGATCGTCACGATCAGCACGACGATGATGAAGACCCAGGCGCCGATGCGGCCCGGTGACAGGCGGGGGCGTGCGCCGGAGCCGCCGGCCGCGGGTGCGGCGGTGGTGCGTGAGGCGCCCGTTGCGAGGAGGGACATGGACGGGCTCCTTCTAGTTCAGGTCGGTTTCGTTGGCGCGGGCCAGGCGCATCTGCGTGAACGTGATCGCGATGAGCAGCACGAACAGGGCCAGTGACATCGTCGACGCGTAGCCGAAGTCGAGTTCGCCGAAGCCCTTTTCGTAGATGTACATCTGCAGCACGTTCGACGCGTTGGCCGGCCCGCCCTGCGTGGTGACCGACACGATGTCGAACACCTGGAACGACCCGATCACCGTCAGGATGACCACCATCACGAGGATCGGCCGCAGCAGCGGCACGGTCAGGCGGCGGAACATCTGGAACTCGCTCGCGCCGTCGAGGCGCCCCGCCTCGTAGACCGTCGGCGGGATCGTCTGCAGGCCCGCGAAGATCAGTACGGCGTTGTAGCCCATCGACTTCCACACACTGACGGCCGCCAGCGAAGGCACCGCCCAGTGGCTGTCGGAGAAGAACAGCAGGTGCACGCCGGTGACCTTCTCCAGCAGCTGGCTGACGATGCCCAGCTGCGGATCCAGCATCCACTGCCACACCAGCGCCGCGACGACACCGGAGATGAGGAACGGCAGGATGACCAGGCCGCGGATGACGGTGGAGCGCGTCAGCCGGTGCAGCACCACCGCCGTGATCAGCGACAGCAGCACACCCGCCACCACCGAAAGGCCGACGAAGTAGACGGTGACCAGCAGCGAGTGCCAGAACACGGAGTCGCCGAACATCTCGCGCCAGTTGGCGAGGCCGACCCACTTCGGTGCGGTCAGGATGTGGAACGACGTGAAGCTGTAGTACACCCCCCTGACGGTGGGGTACGCGAAGAAGACGAGGAACCCGGCGACGGCGGGCGTGATCAGCAGCCACGCCAGTTTCCCGTCGCCGCGGCGCGGGGAGGCCGCGGCCGGGCGCTGCGGCGCGCGGCGGCCCCCCGCCCGGCGCCCCGGCGCGGCAGGCTGTTCGTTCACTATCTGCGCCACGGCGCACTCCTTGGCACTCGTACGGGTGGTCACCGGTCCGGTCGTCCGGCATCCGTCCCGGTGACCACTCGCCTGCTCAACCACTTGGACTACTCGAACTGCTCGTACTGCTCGGCCTGCTCGTACCGCTCGGCCTGCTCGTACCGCTCGGCCTGCTCGTACTACCGGACTGCTGAACTACTGGACTACTGGGACTACTGGGACTACTGGACGACGATCTGGTCGATGTCGGCGACGTAGTCGGCGGGGTTGCCGAAGCTGATGCTGTTGTCTCCGGCCTTCAGTGTCATCGGCACGGTGACGTTCTGGGTGTGGTCCCAGTCGTTGTCACCCGTCCCCGAGAACGGCAGCTGGATCGTCTGCCCGTCGACGGTGACGACACCCTGCCGGCTGGTGTCCCCGTCGGCGTACGCCACGGTCACGAGGTAGGTCCCGTCGCGCGGCGCGGTGACGTGGTCGAAGGTCACCGACGCGGCACCACCGACATTGCCCGCCTTCTTGCCACCGGCACAACCCCCGCAGTCGGAGGCGGTGGCACCGCCGGCCAGGGTGGCGTCCTCGCCCTGGTAGGTGACGGGACCGCCAGTGTCCGCGGTGGTGACGGCGACGGCCGCGGAGGCCCCCGAGTCGCGGCCGCGGGTGTCGACCGCGGTGACGGTGTAGCTGTGGCCGGAGGCCGGGGCGAGCCCGGAGACGGTGGCGGAGGTGGCGCTGCCACCGGTGCTCGCGACCTTGCGGCCGTTGTCCCGGATGTCGTAGCGGGCGATGCCCGCGCCCTTGGCGGGCAGCGCCGCGTCCCAGGCGAGGGAGACCGATGTGGCGGT
Organism: Streptomyces fuscigenes; assembly: GCF_021556455.1. Lineage (GTDB taxonomy): Bacteria > Actinomycetota > Actinomycetes > Streptomycetales > Streptomycetaceae > Streptomyces > Streptomyces fuscigenes. The sequence continues at coordinate 2,994 of NZ_JAKGCV010000231.1, forward strand.
GGCGGAGGTGCCGTGCGCGCCGGTGGGGACGGTGGGGTTCGCGGAGGTGCGCGGCGTGACGGTCAGCAGCCGCGAGCCGTGGGCGGGCAGCGTGGCGCCGAAGGAGCCGGTGGCGGAGCCGAGGTCGCGGTGGCTCCAGACGTCCTCGACCTTCGCGGTGCCGCCGAAGCCGAGGTCCTGCCACCGCGCGGTGGCCCGGGCGGGCGAGGAGCCGAGGTTGAACAGGGCGACGGTGTAGCTGCCGTCCGCGTTGCGGGCGTACCACGTCTGCTGCTCGGAGGACTGGCTGACGGGCTTCGCGGGCCGGCCGGCCTGGTCGATGGCGATGACGTCGTCGTTGGTGAGCAGCTTCTCACCGTAGCTGTCGACCTTGGTCAGGTCGTCGCCGATGTAGAGCGGCGCGGCCTCGACGGCCCACAGCGTCATGTAGCTCTGGCGCTCGTCGTCGGTGAGGCCGTCCATCGCGCCGCTGCCCACGTCGACGGAGTCGAGGTTGTTCCAGTGGCCGGGTCCGGCGTCGGGGATCCACTGGACGACGTCGCGCCAGCGCTGCTTCACGGAGGCGTCCCACGTGACGAGGGTGTCGCAGTAGCACTCGACGTCGGTGTCGATGCGCCAGCCGTTGCTGTCGTTCTTCCAGTCGGCCGCGTAGCTGTGGCTGAGCGCCCAGGACAGGGTGAACTCGATGGGCCTGCCGGTCGCGTTCAGCGCGGCGCGCCAGCCGGCGGCGTCGTCGCGGTTGTCGTAGTTCGCGCCGCCCTTGAAGGAGCCGGGGCCCACGCCGTCGAGCTTGAGGAAGTCGACGCCCCAGCTCGCGTAGAGGTCCGCGACGGACTGGGTGTACTTCTGCGCGCAGGGGTTCGAGTAGTCGATCTTGTAGGCGCTGTCCCAGCCGTTCGTCTTGCGCAGGTCCGGGTAGGCGACGTCGGCCGTGGTGCACCCGGGGGCGCCGTACACGGGCGTGGTGCCGTCGCCGTACGCCTTGGGGTCGAGGCCGACCGCCTGGTAGATGCCGGCCTTGAGGCCGAGGGCGTGGAGCTTGCCGTTGACGTACTTGATGCCGTCGGGGAAGCGCCCGGCGTCGGGGACCGGCCGGCCGTACTGGTCGAAGCCCGTCGTCCAGCCCGCGTCGATGTTGACGTAGTCGTAGCCGTGCTTCTTGTACTTCGAGGCGAGCAGCCGTGCCTGCTGCAGGACGTGGGCCTCGGTCAGGAAGCTGGCGGAGCCGTCGGGGTTCACGCCCGGGTAGTTGGTGGACTCCAGGCTCCAACTGCTCCAGCCCATGTACGGCTTCTGGGCGAGCGGGGCCTGTGCGGCCGGGCCGTGGGCCGCGGGGGCGTGGGCCGCGACGTCGGGGGCGTGGGGGGCCGGGGACGTGGCGGCTGCCGGGCCCGCGAGCCCCGCCGTCGCCAGGACCGAGGCCGAGAGGGCGCCGAGCGCGAGCGCCCATCCCCTGCGTCCCGGGCCCTCGGCCGTTTCCGCTCGTTCCCGGGCGGCGCGACCTCTCAGTGCCATGGCTAGCTCCGTTTCGCCGCTTCGCTGCGGCCGGTGGGGGCGGTGTCTCGGTGGACGACGGACCGGGCGTGCGCGGTGCCGGCCCGACATCCCCGGCGGCGCGCGTCCGTCGCTCGTCCCCGTGGGGGGAGGAGGTGCGGTGACTGTAAACAGGGTTTCCTTCCAGGGTCAATATATTGTCACCGGCCTTTTCTCCGACGGAGGCGCAGGTGGGCGCGTGCATGTCAGCGCAGAGGGCCGACTGCCTGCAGGGATTCCACTCCCGTTGGCTTCCGGCAGAAGGTAATCTTTCGGTGTGAGCCTCTCCAGCCAGCCCCCCGCGGCCGCCCTGGTCTTCCAGACCCTCCTGACCCAGGGCCCGTTGACCCGGGCCGAACTCGGCCGGCGCACGGGCCTGTCCTCGGGCGCCGTCACCAAGGTGTCCACACCGCTGCTGGCGGACGGCTGGATCACCGAGGTCGGGCAGCCCTCCGGCGAGCGCCAGCCGGGCCGGCCGGCCACCCTGGTCGCGGTGCGCCCCGAACGCGCGCGCTTCGTCGGTGTGAAGGTGACGGGCGACGAGCTGATCGGGGTCGCCGCCGACCTGACCGCGACCCCGCTGGCGACCCGCCGCGCCGCCCTCGGCTCGCGCGAGGTCGGCGCCGTCGTACGGGCCATCGCCCGCATGGTCGCGTCCCTCGCGGACGGCGAGGGCGGACCCGCGGTGCACAGTGTCGGTGTGACCATCTCCGGCGACGTGGACGGGCACACCGGTGTGGTGCGCTACTCGCCGTTCCTCGACTGGCGCGGGGTGCGCCTCGCGGAGCTCGTGGAGGCCGAGACGGGCATCCCCACCGTCATCGACAACGACGTACGGGCGCTGACGGTGGCCGAGCAGTGGTTCGGCGCGGGCGCAGGACTCTCGTCGTTCGCCCTGGTCACGGTGGGCGCGGGCATCGGGTGCGGCATCTCCGTGGACGGGCGTCTGGTCTCCGGCGCCCACGGGGTGTCCGGCGAGATCGGGCACCTGCCGGTCGGCGGGGCGCTCGGCTCCACACAGGTGTGCACGTGCGGCAACACGGGCTGCGTGGAGGCCGTCGCCTCGACGCAGGCCATCGTCGACCAGGCGCGTGAGGAGACCGGGAACCCCGGCCTCACCCTGGCGGACGCCGTCCGCCTCGCGCACAACGGCGACGAGGCGGCGCGCGCCGTCTTCACGCGCGCGGGCCACGCGCTGGGCCTCGCCATCGCCTCCGTCGCCAACCTGATCGGGCCGGAGCGGATCATCATCTCCGGCGAGGGCGTGGCCTCGTACGACCTGTTCGCCGACCAGATCCGCGCGTCGTTCACGGCCCAGGCCTTCGGTACCGCGGCGGACTGCGACCTGGTGGTGCGCCCGCTGCCCTTCGAGGCGTGGGCCCGGGGCGGTGCCGCGGTCGCGGCGCAGCGGCTGTTCGCACCGATGGCGGCGGGACCGGCGTCGGCGAACTGAGCCGGGGCCGGGGCCGAGGGCGGCCCGGAGGACGTCGCCGCGGGCGCCGTCAGCCGAGCACCGCGACGGCGATGCGGCGCTGGACCTCCTCGGCGCGGTCCCACGTCCAGCCGTTCTCCACCACCAGGGCCCGCCACCCCTGGGGCCCGAACCAGTACCACAGCAGGTCGGACGTCTCCTCGGCCGAATGGGCCGGGGCCGGGGCCAGTGTGTGCAGATGCCGTGCGACGGCGCGCAGCGCGGCGCGGTAGTCCGCCGTCGCGCGCTCCCACAGCGCCTCCCCGTCCTCGTGCACGGCGAGCGCCTTGTGGATCGCCTCGTGCACGACGCACTGGCTCTCGTTGCCCGCGCGCGTCCCGCGCGCCAGGGCCGCGAGCACCGCCGCGGGGTCGCGCAGCGCGAGCATGCCGGCCAGCGCCTCCTCGTAGCCGGAGGCGGCCACGCCCCGGTCGACGATCCGGTTCAGGATGTCGCCCTTGCTCCCCACGCTCGCGAACACGGTCTTCGACGCGACACCGGCGGCGCCGGCTATGTCGGCGACGGTGACCCGACCGTAGCCGCGCCGGGCGAAGAGGTCCGTGGCGTGACGCAGGATCAGGTCCCGCGTCTGGTTCGCGCCTTGTTCGCGGAGCGGAGAGGTGTAGTGACGCCTGGTGGTCATGGGAAGGATGCTAACACCGCGCATTCATTAGGTATGCTGTTACCTCAATAAAGGTGTCGCGACCGGTTCCCGGCAGGCGTCCGCGGCAGCCACTGCCCGGGCCGCCCTGGACGCGCGGCGCCGGACGGCATCATCGGCGAAGGGCAACGATCACCATGGGCATGGACGCTTCAGAGCTGGGCCGGGGCCTCTTCCGCATCCTCGAGACGGGCGAGCCCGCGCTGGCCGCCGAGGTGGTCCACGAGGACTTCCGCAACCGCGAGGCGGCCTCGTCGCCGGCGGCCTGCTCGATTCCCGGGCCCGCGGGCGTTCTCGCCTCCGGAGCCTGGATGCGCTCGGCCTTCAGCGGCCTGCGCTTCGTCGTCCTCGCGACCGTGCAGGACCAGGAGCAGGTCTGGGTGCGGCTTCGCATGCAGGGACGCCACACGGGCCCCTTCGTCCGCTTCGCGGACGGCGCGCTCGACCAGGCCGTCCCGCCCACCGGGCGCGAGATCGACTTCGAGCAGATCCACGCGCTCGGCCTGCGTGACGGCAAGGTCGTCTCGCACGAGGCGGTGCGGGACGACGTCACGATGCTCGGCCAGCTCGGCGTGTTCCCGCCGGCGCCGGCCGGCCTGCTGCGCATGGCCTCCTGGCGGCTGACCGGGCGTGCGGCACGCGCCGCTGCCGCCGTTTCGGCCGAGCCGGGCGGCCGCGGCCGCCCGGCTGGACGGGGCCGCCGCGCGCTGACCGCGCGGCCCTCCCGCCACGACGCGGCCGCCGCCTCGGCCGAAACGAACGAAAGGAACCCCCACCCATGAGGGAGAATCCCCGGCCCGCGCGGTCCGCGGGACGCCTCGCCGATGAGCTGCGGGCGGTGGAGGCCGAGCTGACCGGCCGCCAGCCGGAGACGGAGATCGAGCCGTCGCTCACGCGGATGCACGCCCTGATGGAGCTCCTCGGCCAACCGCAGTCCTCGTACCCCACCATCCACGTCACCGGGACGAACGGAAAGACCTCCACGTCCCGGATGATCGAGCGGCTCCTCATGGCCCTGGGCCTGCGCACCGGCCGGTACACGAGCCCTCACGTGCGGGACATGACCGAGCGGATCAGCCTGGACGGGGAGCCGATCACCGCCCGGGGCTTCGTGGACACCTACGCCGGCCTCGCTCCCCTGGTCGGCGAGGTCGACTCGACCCAGCCCCTCACGATGTCCTTCTTCGAGGTGGTGACCGCCATGGCCTACGCCGCGTTCGCGAAGGAGGCCGTGGACGTCGCCGTGATCGAGGTGGGCATGGGCGGCACATGGGACGCGACCAACGTGATCGACGCCGCCGTCTCGGTGATCACGCCGGTGGCGCTGGACCACACCGACATGCTCGGCGCCACGACGGGTGAGATCGCCGCGGAGAAGTCGGGTGTCGTCAAGAGCGGGCGCACCGCGGTGGTCGCACGGCAGGTGCCCGACGCAGCCGACCGGATCGCCGGGCGGGCAGCGGACGTCGGCGCGACGCTCCTCAAGGAGGGAGAGGCCTTCGGCGTGCTGCGCCGTGAGCCGGTGCCCGGCGGCCAGCGGCTGACGCTCCAGGGGCGGGGCGGCCGCTACGACGACGTGTTCCTCCCCCTGTACGGGGCCCACCAGGCGCAGAACGCCGCGTGCGCGCTGGCGGCCGTCGAGGCGTTCTGCGGCGTCGGCCGCGACGGGGACGAGACGCTGGACATCGACAGGGTCAGGAGCGCGTTCGCGGGTGCCTCGTCGCCCGGCCGGCTCGAACTGGTCGGCCGGGACCCGGTGGTGCTGCTCGACGCCGCACACAATCCCGCCGGCGCCCGGGCCACGGCGGAAGGCCTCCGCGAAGCCTTCGGATCCACGACGCTGATCGGAGTGCTGGCCCCCAGCGCGGACAAGGACGTGCGAGGCGTCCTGCTGGCGCTGGAGCCCGTCCTCAGCGAGGTGGTCGCCACCGAGAACTCGAGCCCGCGGGCCATGCCGGCGGCCGACGTCGCCGCTCTCGCGCGGGAGGTGTTCGGCGCGGACCGCGTCCGGGTCGTCCCCGACCTCGGCGAGGCCGTCGACGCCGCGGCGGCCACGGCCCGGAAGGCCGGCGCCCCGGGTGCGGCGGGCGTGCTGGTGACCGGTTCCGTCGTCACGGTCGGCGAGGCCGGTCTGCTGCTGCGGGGCGGCCGCTCGTGAAGCGCCGGAGCCCACGGCCCCGCCCGG
>NZ_JAKGCV010000232.1 GCF_021556455.1 Streptomyces fuscigenes
CGCGGCGCGGCTCGACGCGGCCTGGGCGGTGCGGGACGCGGCTATCGCGGTGTTGGCGGCGCCCGCGGCACCGCGTGCGGCGTTCGCGGCCGCGTTGGCGGCAGCCGCGGACCTGGCGACGTCCTGCTGTGCGGCGGCCGCCTCCGCCGCAGCCTTCTGGGCGGCGGCCTTGGCCTCGGCGGCGGCCTTCTTCGCCTGGTCGGAGGCCGTGACGGCCTGCTCCGTCCGAAGCTTCGCCTGCTGCCCCTCCCGCTCCACGATCGCGACCAGCTGGTCGATCGTCGCGGACTCCTCGTCGCGGGCGCGCGCGATGTACTGCCCGGAGAAGAGGAACTGGTGGATGGCGTCGGGCGAACCGTCGTCCAGGGCGCGCTGGGCGTACGTGGCCACCTCGGGCGACGCGGTCGACAGCATCGTGAAGACCTGGAGCCGCTCGTCCTGGGCCAGCGCCGTGTACTGGGTGTCCGTCAGGAACGTGCGCAGGGACTTCAGCGTGTTCGTCGTCAGCGCGTCGTTCGCCGCGCTCTGGACGGCGGTGCCGCTGTTGTTGAGGACTGTGAAGACGGAGAGCCGCAGGTCGCTCGTGACGGGTGTCGCGTAGCCCTCGGCCAGGAAGTCGGCGATCGCGCTGTCCCCCGCGGCCAGCGCCGTGGTCGCCGCGTCCTGGGTCGAGGGGCCCGCGTAGGGCAGGGCGGAGATGACGGCGAAGCGGTTGTCGGTCGCCTTGGCCGTGGGCAGTTCGCCGGTGAGGAAGGTGGACACGGCGGCCGGCGAGGCGACGAGCGCCGCGGCGGCGGCCGCGCGGACCGACTGCCCGCCGCTGCGGTAGGCCCACACGGCCCGGCCCCGGTCGGTGTCCGGCAGGCCCGGTCCCGTGTCCCCGTCGCCGCTCCCCTCGGCCCGGGCGGGCGTGGCGAGCAGGGTGGCGAACGTGGGCAGGGCGGGAACGGCCGCTCCCGCGGCGATCATTTTGAGCAACGTGCGTCTGTCCCACAAAGGTGCTGACAAGGGTGTCCCTTTCCATGCGAATACGGCGGCGCGGACACGCGCAACGGCGCCTCTTCGTCTGCCGGGATAAGGGCTGGGCGCCGTTTCGCATCAGACCATACCGACGGCTCGCAGGGTCGGGAAGGAGGAATTCTTGGAGCGCAGGGGGATCCTCCCGAATTACCGTCACATGGCGGGTTATTGAACGTTTATTTACTCTTCACCGATCCTCCACAGGTGGACTTAACGTTTCCGGCAGGTGACATTGAGCACAACGAACTCCGGCCACTTTGGCGCCTTTGCCCCTAATTATTTGACTGGACAGGGTGGGAACTGTGGAGCTTTGATGCATCGTCAAGCCGTGAATGCCGGGGGGCGCGGCGCTCTCATTCGCAAGCTCCGAATTTCACGCTGCCGCCGGTGCGAAAAATGCCGGGGGCTCATGGTCATGCCCGTTTGCCGGCGCATGCATTGCTGGTCAATTTCAACGTGAAACGACCCTTGGGGTGCTGCAGTGAGAAAACGTGACAGAAATACGCCGGGGCCGAGGCGTCTCGTGGTGCGCACACTGGGCGCCGCGCTGGCCGCCGGCGCCCTCGCCTGGCTCGGAATCGCGGGCGGGGCGGCCGACGGCGCGGGCGCGGTGTCCGCGCACGCCGGCGGGGCGTCTGTCGCACCCGCCGCGGACGACGCTCCCGGTTACGCGGTGGAGGACTTCAACTATCCGAACGCGGACAAGATCCTCGCCGAGAAGCACATCACCCTCAAGCGGGGCGACGGCCACATCACGCTCGCCGACTGCGCCGACGGCACCGGCCAGCTCCAGTTCTACTCACTGAAGAACAACGAGGTGTGCTTCGACGTCAAGGGCCAGTCCGGCTGGCTGACCCTGGAGGTCCCCTCGGTCTACGGCGTGGGCAGCAACGACTACACGACCCAGGTCGACATGACCACGGGCGACGACCAGCAGACCTTCGACGTCGCCAAGAACACCTTCGTCCCCATCGGGCAGAGCGCGGACCCGCAGGGCCGCGACTTCACCCTCGTGGAGATCAGGTCGACCAAGTGACCTGCGAGGACGGCACGTCGAGCCGTATCCGGCACCTCTTCACCATCCGCAGGCCGCTCGCCCCGGGAGTCGTGGCATGAAACACAGCACACACAGCAGACGCATGCGCTTCGGCGCCGCGGCGACCGCCCTGGCCGCCGCGTCGATCGCGCTGGGCACGGCGCCCGCGTCCGCGGTGACCGGGGACCCGGTCGCCGGCACCACGTACAGCTACAGCGCACAGGTCGTCGTCGGCGACCACGACCGGGGCTGCTCGGCCGCCCTGGTCGACCCCGAGTGGCTGCTGACCGCGGCCAGTTGCTTCGCCGACGACCCGGCCGCGAGCCTCGCGGTGCCCGCGGGCAAGCCGAAGCTCCACACGACCGCCACGATCGGGCGCACCGACCTGAGTGGCACGGCCGGAGCGGTGCGCGACGTCGTGCAGCTCGTGCCGCGCACCGACCGGGACGTCGTCCTGGCCCGGCTGAACCGGCCGGTCACCAATGTCGCCCCCGTCGCCCTCGCGGGCAGCGCGCCGAGTGCCGGCGAGAAGCTGCAGTTCGCCGGGTACGGGCGCACCAAGACCGAATGGGCGCCGCTGGCGCTGCACTCGGGCACGCTCTCGGTGGACGCGGCCGCCGCGACCACCGCCGCCGTCACCGGCCAGGACGGCGCGGCCGCGTGCATGGGCGACACCGGGGGTCCGGTGGTCCGCACGACCGGCGCAGGTCCCGAGCTTGCGGCCCTCACCAGCCAGTCCTACCAGGGCGGTTGCTTCGGCATCGACCCGGCCGAGACCCGCACGGGCGGTGTCGTGGCACGCGTCGACGACCTGGGGTCGTGGGTGACGAGCACGGTGGGCGCGAGCCGCATCACGGACTTCAACTGCGACGGCACCGAGGACGTCGCCGTGGCCGACCCGAAGGCGACCGTCGGCGGTGTCACGGGCGCGGGCCTCGTGCGGATCGTCTACGGCGGCGGCAAGGGCACCGACGAGATCAACCAGGATCTCGACTGGGTCCCCGGCGCGGGCGAGAAGGACGACTGGTTCGGCGAGGCGATCGCGACCGTCGACTACAACGAGGACGGCTGCACCGACCTCGTCGTCGGCACGCCCTCGGAGGACCTGGGCGGCGCCGCCGACGCGGGCATGGTCGACATCCTGTACGGAGCCCCCGCGGGCCTCGGCACGGGAACCGTCAAGAACGCCCACTTCGAGCAGGGTTCGGGCACCGGCTCCATCAAGGCGGGCACCAGCGAGGCCGGCGACCGCATGGGCCAGGCCCTCGCCGCCGGCACCACCGCCGCGGGCGACCCCTACCTGGTGATCGGCGTGCCCGGCGAGTCCGTCGGCACCGTCGCCGGAGCGGGCGACGTCTACTACGTGCACGACGGCACCAGCGTCGCGATCGACCAGGACACCCCGGGCGTGCCCGGCGGCGTGGAGGCGGGTGACGCCTTCGGCAGCGCGATCGCCGCCGACGCCAACCACATCGCCGTCTCCGCGCCCCACGACGCCATCGGCACGGACGTGGACGCGGGCAACCTCCAGGTCTTCGACCAGAAGCTGACGAGCGACGGCTTCCCGACCCCGCTGTTCGGCCTCGACCAGGACGACGACGCGGTCTCCGGAGCCTCGGAGCCGGGCGACCTGTTCGGCGCCTCGCTGGCCATGGTCCCGTACCGGACCTCGTCCGAGGCCGCGGCCACCGACTCCGTCCTGGTGGCGGGCTCGCCCGGCGAGGACCTCACGATCGACGGCGTGAACAAGGCCGACGCCGGCATGGTCAACACCTTCGACCTTACGGCCGCCGGCTCGTTCACACAGCTCAACTGGTACTCGCAGGGCCCCGGGGACGACGACGTGTCCGGCACGTCCGAGGCGGGCGACCACTTCGGCCAGAACGTGGCCGCCGTGAACACCGCACCGCGCGAGGTGGGCACCGCCGACACGCTGAAGATGGCCGTCGGCTCACCGGACGAGGCGATCGGCACCACGGTGAGCGCGGGCGCGATCAGCACCTTCTCGCTCCTGGGCACCCCGGGCGCGCACGACAAGTGGATCGAGTCCGGCGACGGTGACGGCATCCCCGGAGCCTCCGCCGCCAAGCAGTACCTCGGGGTGAGCCTGCACTACACCGGCACCGCCCTCCAGGTCGGCATGCCGTACGGCCCGAGCACCTACGGGGCCGTGTACTCCCTGCCGATGTCCAACGTCACCGCGGGGGGCGCCACCGCGGCGGTCACCGCGTACGAGCCCGGCAAGGGCGGCCTCCCGGCCGCCGGCGAGCGCTTCGGGTACGTGGTCCGGTAGGCGGCCGCCGGGCAGCCGCCCGCCGGACCCGCCGGGCCGCGGCAGACGGCGCGCCGGCCCGCCGCACGGGGGCGACCCCGGGCGGCGGGCCTTCGCCGGGCACGGGCGCCGTCGTCACTGCGGCGGCAGGTTCGATCCCACGAGGGTCCTGCCCACGTTCACGAACCCCTTCTTCTGCGCCACCAGCCGGCCGTCGCGCACCACCTGGTACGTCACGTCCGGGTTGACGATCCGGGGGAAGCCCGGCGCGCCCAGCATGTCCTGGTAGCGCCAGCGCAGCGGCGGGGTGAGGCCGCCCGTGGTGACCGTCGCGCCGTGGTCGAGGGCGTCGATGATGCTCCCCGAGTCGACCTTCCCGCCCTTGACGGACGAGACGATCTGGGCGAGCGCCGTGTACGCGATCCAGGTCGTCTGCACGCCCGCGTTGTCGGCGTCGATCGAATCGTCCTCGAAGGCCTCCTTGTTGATGACCTTCTTCATCGCGTTCCACGCCGGATCGGCGGAGTCGGGGTACCAGCCCGTCACGATCGCGTTCTCGAAGAGGCCGTCGGCGCCGCCGGACGCGTCGATCAGCGGCTGGTCGACGCTGCCGACCACCGACGAGACGCGCACGTCGCGGCCGTCGTCGCTCAGGCGCCGGAAGGAGTCGAAGAACGTGGACGTGTGGTCGCCGAGCTGGGCGGTGACGCACCCGCCGTCGCCCGCGTCGTCGCGCGCCTGCCCGGCCTCCTGCGCGTAGCCGGTCGCGTCCTCCGGCGCGCGGACGTCCGTCGCGCGGTGCTCGTGCCGGGTCGCGAGCCCGGTGTCGAGCAACTGGGCGAGCGTGTCGCCGGCGCTGGTGTCGGGCCGTACGAGCGCGGTGTGCGCGCAGTCGGAGTCGGCGAGCTGCTGGCCGTTGCCCGCCAGGAGCGTCGCCTGGCCGCCGTTGACGGGGTAGGAGCGGTAGCTGGTGAACTCCTGGGTGCTGAGGCCGAACCCGCCTATGTAGGGAATCGACGCGGCCTCCAGCGGAGCCATGAACTGCTGGCCCCACTGGCTGTACGAGCCGACGACCGCGTCGACCTTCTTCGCCACGGCCTCCCGGGCGCAGGCGGCGGCGCCGGCCGGAGTGTTGCGCTCGTTGCACGTGAGGACGTCGAGGCGGTGCCCGGCCAGGCCGCCGTTGGAGTCGGCCCAACGGGCGTAGGCCTTGGCCATGGCGGGCATCCCGGGCATGTTGGTCGCGTTCGTGCCGACCGGGGCCCAGGTCATGACCGTGATGTCCGAGGAGCCTTGCGCGTCGCCGGGCAGCACCCCGCAGCCCGCGAGCACGGACACGCTCACGGCTGTGGCGCCCAGGGCCCGCAGGGTCGCCGCGCGCACGCGCACGCGGCGGGGCCGAGGGAGCCGGGAGAGCCGAGGAAGGGGGACGAAAGGCGACCGACCGCTCATTGTGTGCACGCTTCCGGCAGCCGGGGAACGGTACTCGGGAGGGGGCTGCACGTGGGGTGGCCGGAAGATGAACAGCCGGAGGTGGATCGTGGGATTCCGTGCGGAAGATACGGTCGACGTACGATCGACGACCGTGCAGCAAGCTTCAGAGAACTCTTCCCGTCGTGCCCGTCGCTCCTCCACCATGGGCGGCATGCCCTTGAATGACATGCCGTGGTGGCGCTGGCGCAGCAACGTGCGCTCCGCGCTGCACATGCTTTCCGATCCGGTCTTCCACCAGGAGTGCTGGCTCGCGGGCCGCGAGGGGTACGGCGACGTCACCGACGCCGTCTACCGTCTGGTCGAGGACACCTGGCTGGACAACTGGTCCGCGGAGAAGTACGTCGGCACGATCTTCCGCGACTCCGCCGAGTCCGCCCTCGTGGACGTCGCCGTGCTGCGGGTGCTGAGGATCATGCACCAGGTGGGCCCCGACGCCCAGGTCTCCGTGTACATGGAGCACCACGGCTGGCCCGAGGCGGTGCGGGCCGCCCGCGAGGCGCACGTCCTGCTCGCCACGAACGACGGGGACGACCCGGACACGCCCCCGAAGTCCCTGGACGTGCTGCAGATCATCACGCGCTCCGCCTGACGGCCCCCGGCCCGGCGCGGGCGGGCGCCCCGGCGCGGGAGGCGGCCCGAGCAGCCGCGCACCGGGCCGCGGACGCGCGCGGCCCCGCGAACCGCCGCCCCCGCGCGGGCCCGTACCGGGCGGGCCGGCCGGTCCGTGGACACGCACGGGCTCCGGGAGTGCGTCTGTGGGATCCTCCGGGGTATGAACGAGCCGACCGCGGCAGCCGCCGCCGAAGCGGGCCGCAGCGGCGCCCCGCGCGAGGAGTACGTGCTCACGCTGGCCTGCCCCGACAAGCAGGGGATCGTGCACGCCGTCTCCAGCTACCTCTTCATGACCGGCTGCAACATCGAGGACAGCCGCCAGTTCGGCGACCGCGACACCGGCCTGTTCTTCATGCGGGTGCACTTCTCGGCGGAGGCCGTCCGGCCGGACGCCGCCGCGGACGGGCCGGGCGCCGCCGGGGCCGTCTCGGTGGAGAAGCTGCGGGCGAGCTTCGCCGCGATCGGCGACGCGTTCCGGATGGACTGGGGGATCCACCGGGCCGACGCGCGGATGCGGATCGTGCTCATGGTCAGCCGGTTCGGGCACTGCCTCAACGACCTGCTGTTCCGGGCGAGCATCGGCGCGCTGCCCGTCGACATCGCCGCCGTCGTCTCCAACCACCGCGACTTCGAGAACCTCGCCGCCTCCTACGACGTGCCCTTCCACCACATCCCGGTCACCAAGGACACCAAGGCCGGGGCCGAGCGCCGGCTGCTCGACCTGGTGGCGGAGCAGGACGTCGAACTCGTCGTGCTGGCCCGGTACATGCAGGTCATCTCCGACGACCTGTGCAAGCAGCTGAACGGCCGGATCATCAACATCCACCACTCGTTCCTGCCGAGCTTCAAGGGCGCGCGGCCCTACCACCAGGCCCACGCCCGGGGCGTGAAGCTCATCGGGGCGACCGCGCACTACGTGACGGCGGAGCTGGACGAGGGCCCGATCATCGAGCAGGAGGTGGAGCGCGTCGGCCACGAGGTCACCCCGGAGCAGCTGGTCGCGGTCGGCCGGGACGTCGAGTGCCGGGCGCTGGCGCGGGCCGTGACCTGGCACGCGGAGCACCGGATCCTGCTCAACGGTTCGCGGACGGTCGTCTTCGCCTGAGCGGGCGCCGGCCGGGGGCTCCCGGCGGTGCCGGCGCGGCTCCCGGCGGCGCCCGGGGCGGCTTCCGGCGCCGCCCCGCCCACGCGAGAGCGCGGGGCAGCCTCCGGCGCCCGGAACGCCCCGGGGCTCACATGCGGCTGAGCCCGGCGGCCGCCTGGAGCACCTCGTGCACGGCTCCGAGGTCGCCGCTCTGCCCCGCCGCCGCCTCCCCGGGTTCGACGCGCCCGGCCACCAGCCGGCAGAACTCCAGGTCCTCCAGCACGACGTGCCCCACGGCGCGCTCCTCGGAGCCGAGCGCGGCCGGCGAGTCCAGCGGTATGTACCAGTCGCCGCCCCCGTCGCCCTCGACCTCCAGGTGCAGCGAGCGCCCCGGGCGGCCCGCGGCGACCAGTTCGCCGGCGGGGGCCGCGAGACCGCGCCGCCTGCGGCGCGCGAGCACGCCCGGCAGCAGCCGCGCGGCGAGGTCGACCATCTCGTGCCGGTGCGGGCCGCCCGGTGCCTCGTAGGGGTACGCGACCGCGTCGGCGATGTCCGCGCCGTGCATCCAGCACTCGAAGGCCCGCTCGACGAGCGCGTCGCGCAGCGGCAGGACGTACGCCCCGTACGACACGTCCACACCCGTGACGCCGCCAGGGGCGGAGGAGACGCGCCTGATCACCGCGTGGTTCTGCGCCCGCCAGGGGGCGTGCACGGCCCGCGTCGGCGGCGCGGCGGCGCCCCAGAACCGCTCGGTGCGCTCGTCCGGCGCGAGGGGCGCGGCGGGAAACAGCGGGTCCTCCAGCCCGAGCGCCACGCCGACCAGCCCGTCCACGACCATCAGGTGCCCGACCACGCCCGCGACCGTGGTGCGCCGGGACGCGGCCTTCCCGCCCTCGAACCAGCGCAGCCGCACCGGCGTGTGCCACTCGGGCTCCGGGATGTCCCGCAGCAGCGCGTCGAGCCGTGCCGTCTCGGCGTCGTACGGGCGGGCCCAGTCGGGCACGGGCGTGCGGGCGGGACGGCGCTCCAGGCAGTCCCGCAGCACCGCGGAGCGCAGGAGCGGGTCGAGGTCGAGGCTGCGCTCCGTCTGGAGCAGGCCCACCGCCTCACGCAGCGCCCGCGCCTCCGCCGCGCAGCCCTCGCACACGCTCAGGTGCGCCTCGACGTACGCGCTCTCCTCGGGCGAGCACGCCGCCAGCGCCCAGGCGCCGAGCAGCGACATCAGCACGCCGTGGGACGGTCCGGGCAGGACGGGACCCGGCCCGGCGCTCCCGGCGCGCGTGCCGGCGCGGTCCGCGGCCGCGTAGGCC
>NZ_JAKGCV010000233.1 GCF_021556455.1 Streptomyces fuscigenes
CTCATCGCGGGAGCGCGCGACGAGGGGCACCTGCCGGCGCGCCGCAGGCGCGGCTGACGCCTCAGCCCGGCACCGGCGCCCCGCCGGCCGGCTCGGCGGCGGGCGGGCGGCCCGACTGCCAGTCGAGGCCGTAGCGCTCGAACAGGTCGGCCCGCAGGCGTGCGAGCGGCATGGGCGCGCCGGGCATGAGGACCGCGAAGACCGCGCCCATCAACTGGGCCCGCAGCAGCGGGTAGTCGGCGTCCGGCTCGGGCGATCCGTACCGGACGACCGTCTCGCGCAGCAGCTGGGCGAGCCGCTGCTGCTCGGGGCACTGCACGAAGCCCTCCGCCTGCAGGATGCCCGCCATGTGGGTGCGCATCAGCGTCGGGCTGGAGACCGTGAGGCCGAGGATCGCGTCGATCGCCCTGGCCATCAGCTCCCGCCCGTCCTGCGTGCGCGGCTCGCGCTCGAGCCCCGCCTGGAGCGTACGGTGCATCAACCGGTGCACGGCGGACTGGAGAAGCTGCCGCTTGCCCGGGAAGTAGTACGAGACCAGGCCTCGCGCGGCACCGGCCCGATCGGCGATGCCGGCCAGCGTCGTGGCCTCGTAACCGGCCTCCGAGACGAGCTCCACGGTGGCGTCCAGAAGCCGCTCGCGCGAGCGCCGCCGCATTTCCTCGTTGACCTCTGGGCTTCGGGGAGACATGCTTACTCCTGCGTTGACTGGCTCTTAGCCAGTATACTCGGAGCGTCTTGCCGGGGCCCCTTGCGGGTCCGTTCGGCTGGGCTCGTCTGCCTTGGGCGACGCGGGGGATCGTCCAAGGCAGACGCACACGCATGCCCACTCCGCAAACGTGCCGGGGCGCGCCCCGGCGGCGCGGCGCCACGTTCCCGGTTCGCGGCGCCGCACCGCTCCTGCCGGGTCGTGTCCGGCACACGCCGTCCGGGCGGCGGCATGTGCCGGACGGCCCGCGGGATTCGGGCCGACCCGCAAGGTCTCTCCCTGCCCGGAGCGTCCGGGCGCACGCGCAGACCTCGCGGACGCTCCCTAGGACAGGGCGCCGAGACCGGCGAGCGCGAGCACGGGCCGCAGCCCGGAGGGTCGTTCCTGCACCGGCAGGTGGTCGACGAAGAACACCTCGCAGCCGAGCGCGGCGGCCCCGCCGTCCATCTCCCGGCTGTCGCCGACCATCAGCACGTCGTGCGGGTCCTGCCCCAGTTCGTCGCAGGCCGTCTGGAAGAGGCGGGCGTCCGGCTTCTGGATGCCGTGCTCGAAGGACAGCACGAAGGCGTCGACGAGGTGGTCCATCCCGTGCGCGCGGAACACCGGCCGCAGGTCCCAGCCGATGTTGCTGACCACGCCGACCGCGATCCCGGCGCGCCGCAATCCGCCGAGCACCTCGGCCGTGTCGGCGTACGGGCGCCACGCCGCGGGCGCCATGTGCCGCTCGTAGAGGGCGTCGTACAGCGGCTCCGGAAGGTCCACCCGCCGGGCCAGTCCGGTGAACGCGGCGCGGTGCAGCGCCGCGCTCTCGTCCCGCGCCGACCACACGTCCGCGAGGTCCGCGGGCACCCGCTCGGGCGGCTGCCCGCCGGGCAGCGCACCGGCCACGGCGAGGCGCATCGCGCACCGCCGCAGCTCCTCGGACGACATGTCGACGCCCGTCTGGGCGAGTGCCGCGCTCAGCCACGACGTGGCCGGCTCGATGCGGAACAGGGTCCCTGAGAAGTCGAAGAGGACTGCCTTGAACGTCATGGTGCGATCCTTGCCGCCTCACCGGCTCCGGGACAAGGCCAAACGCCCGTAACAGGCGACCGACAGTGCGACGAGGCAGCCACCGAGCAGCCAGCCGGCCACCACGTCGGACAGCCAGTGGACGCCCAGCCACAACCGGGTGAACCCCACGCCCGCCACCGAGACCGCGGCCACCGCGAGTGCGGCGCCCCAGCTCGCGCCGGTGGTGCCGCGGCGCCGCAGCACCCACAGGAGCAGCCCGCAGGCGAGCGCGGCCGTCATGGCGTGGCCGGACGGAAAGGCCGCGAAACGCGCCGAGTCGACCGGATGCGCCCAATGCGGCCTGGCCCTGTCCACGGCGGCCTTGAGCACCTGCTGCAGCGCCGCGCCGACGACGGTGGTCCCGGCGACCCACACCGCGAGGCGCCGCTCGTGACGGATCCACAGCACGATCGCGGCGGCCGCCGTCAGGGCGCGCATCGTCCAGGGATCCCAGACCACGTCGCTGAACACCCTGACGACAGCGGTCGGGCCGGGATCGGCGAGCGCCGCGGGGTGCAGGCCGACGGCCACCGCCCGGTCGAGCCGCAGCAGCGGCCCCCACCGGGCCGCCACCAGGGCGAGCAGCGCGACGAAGAGGGCCGCACCCACCGCGGCCGTCCGCGTGGCCCGCGTCAGGGGTACGCGCATGCGCACGATCCTCGCCGTGTGCGGGGCCCGCGTGCCGTACGCGGCACCGGCCGCGCGCCGCGCCCCAGCCGGGGTGTCCCGGCGCCCGTCCGCCCCGGCTCGTGCCCGCCCCGGTACGCCCGTCCGGCACGGGACCGCGCCGGACGCACGAAGGCTCCCGGCACCGGCCCGCCCCGCCCGAGAGCGTCCGGCTCCGCCGGTGCGGCGCGTCGGGGAAGGGGGCGTGCCGCGCCCGTCAGACGGCCCGTCCCAGCAGGGAGAGGAGCTGGACGGCCGGATCGCCGCTGGTGGTGGGCACCGGAGCCGCGGTGATGCCCGCGCCGGCCATCCGCTCGGCGTTGGCGCGCGCGTAGTCCAGGGCGTGGCCCACCGCGGCCGGGTCGAGCGACTCGGGCAGGCCGGCCCCGCGGGCCAGGTCCCACTCGTGGACCGTCAGGTCGACGAGCATCTGGTCGGCGTACGTGCTCAACGGGGCCTCGCCGAAGGAGAACCGGGCCGTCCCGGCGGGATCGGCGACCTCCCACGCCGCCAGGGAGCGCTCCGCCGCCTCGTCCCACGCGCGCACCGGGTCGGACCCGAGCACGTCGCCGTCGTAGCGGTCGCCCACCTGCTCCAGGGACTCCCCTGCGAGCAGGTGCGGGGCCCACAGGTGCTCGCCCACCAGGTGGTTGACGAGGTCCCGGACCGTCCACTCGGAGCACGGCGTCGGGTCGTTCCACCGGTGCCCGTCGACCGCGTGCACGCGAGCGCCGAAGCGGTCGACCGCGGCGGGAATCAACTGCAGTGCTGAACTGGCCATGCCGTTACGTTACGCCCGGTCCGCCGCCCGCCCCGAACGCCGGGCCGGGTCCGCGGCGCCGGGCGGCGGGACCCGTCCGGGCCCCCGGCGGACGCGGCGTCGGGCGGACCGGGTCAGCCCAGGGCGCGCAGGCCCGGGACGAGCGCCACGATCAGCGGTACGGCGGGCACGAGGGCCGCTGCGGCCGTCAGCCGCAGGCGGTGGGCGGGGGCGAGCCGGGGGACCGGCGAGAGCAGCCGGTTCACCCGCTGCGGCAGCTCCGCGTCCGGCGTCGGAGCCGGACCGAACACGCCCCGCTCCTCGTTCAGTTCGACCAGCGCGAGCGCGATCGTCCGGTGACCGAAGCGGCGTGACGCCGAGTCGTCCGCGGCCAGTTCCACCAGCCGGTGGATCTCGTCACGGAACGCCGCGAACACGGGGATCTGCGGGAATCCGTTCGCCAGCGCGCCGGCGCAGTGACGCAGCCAGTCGTGGTGCGCCCGCGCGTGGCCCTCCTCGTGCGCGAGGACGGCGTCGAGCTGGCGGTCCTTGAGGCGGCGCAGCGCGGCCGTCGTGATGACCAGCCGGGGCGCGGTGCCCGGCAGCCACCAGGCGTCGGGCCGGTCGCCCTCCAGGACCACCAGGGGCTCCTCGCCCGGGACCTCGCCGGGCAGGAGGGGGGAGCGGACCAGCAGCTCCTTGCGCCGGGCGCGGCGCCGGCGGCGCGAGCGGTGGATCTCCCGGGTCAGCATCCAGGCGGTCCACACCCCGCCGCAGGCCAGGACGATCGCGAGCGCCGCGGACCAGGGCCGGTGGCCGTCCAGCGCGTAGGCGCGGACCACACCCCGGGGAGCCGACGCGAAGACGTGGCCGCGGACGGACGCCCAGGTGGCCGCCGCGCTGAAGACCATCGACAGCGCGAAGCTCAGCAGCACCGCGGCGACGACGCACTGCCAGACCCACAGCGCCACCACCGGCTCGCGCTCGCGCCAGTCGGCCCGCGCCAGCAGCCGAGGTGCCACGACGGCGGCGAGCGCCCCGAGCAGCAACAGTGCCAGCGAGAGCATCATGTCCCCACCCTATGAGGGGCACGGTGCGCGGGCGAAGGGCGCGGACGGCAAGTGACGCAGGACACGCCGCCGGTCCGTGACGGGGTGTGCCGCGCAACTCCCGCCGTACGCAGGGCTGTCGGCCCGCACTCCGCTGCCCGGGTCCACCCGCCGGTGCCTGCGGCGGCGGCCCCTCGTTCACGCTCCAGGGTGAGCCGGGCGCGCGGGCACCCGAACGGTCACGTACGGCAGCAACCCGCCGCCGTCCCGCGTGCCCACCGCGCGGGGCGGGCGCTGCCCGGGCTCAGAGCGTGAGCAGCATCGCCAGCATCGCCGTCCCCATCGACAGCCGGCACGCGAGCGCCAGCTCGGGTCGTTCGCCCCAGCCCACCGCGGGCCCGCGCCCCGGACCCGGTCCGCCTGCCGTCCCCGCTCCTGCGGTGAGCGTTCCGGGCATGAGCCGGGCGCCCGCCCACAGGACGTACCCGGCGAAGTAGAGCAGCAGCAGGCCCGTCACGGGTGCCGAGCCCGGGGGCCCCGCCGCCGCGCCCATCCCCGCCATGCCGGTCATCGAGGCGTGCCCGGCGGGCGCCGCGGCCATAACCCACGCCATGTAGACCATGGCCAGCATGCCCAGCAGGTGGTGCAGATGGTGGCCCGGACGCCCGCGGCGCAGCGCGATCGCGCCGCCCGCCACGAGCGCGGCCGCGGCGAACAGCCCCACGTAGAGCGTCCAGACCCAGGCCGGGGGCGCCACGACGGCGGCCGGAAGCGCCATGGCCGCCATTCCGAACCCCATCAGCGCCTCACCGCGCGCGGTGGTGCGCCGCTGCGGGACCCGGCTGCGCGTGCGCAGGACGCAGTACGCGCCGGACGCCGAGCACACCGCGACGAGCAGCCAACTCACCAACAGCGGTGCGTGCACGAGCACCATCCTCCCCCGACGTGCCGGTCCGGCCTTCCAGGAAGGGCTGCCCCACCGGATCGGGCGCGCACGCAAGCGCACGGGGACATTGGGGGGCGTGAACAGCGGCGCACACGCCTCGGCGCCGCCCATTCCGCAACAATCGGAAATCGTCAAAGAATTGGACTGACGGGAAACGGAATTCACCTGCCGTCCATTTCGTGCGCGCGTCTTGTGCGGGGTGGCCGAGCCCGACTACGTTGCACGGGCGCCCCTTTGGGAGTCGGGCGGGCTGCCGCCGCCTGAAACCCCCCACTTCCACGGGTATTCGCATTCACTGGCAGAATTCGACCGGGAGGAAAACTCGGTGAGCAGCATCTCGCGACGGCACGTCCTCGCCACCGCGCTCGGCGCGGGCGCCGCCCTCGGCCTCGGTGCCACCGCCGAGGCCACGGCCTCGGCCACCGCCCCGCGCGCCGCGTCCAGCCCCGCGGCCTCCGGGCCCGGGGACGTCGTGGGCAAGATCTCCGTCGGCTATCAGGGATGGTTCGCGTGCGTCGGCGACGGCGCCCCCATCAACAGCTGGTGGCACTACAGCCAGAACGGCGGCCAGCCGCCGTCGCCGAGCAATACGACCATCAAGTCGTGGCCGGACGTCGGCGAATTCAGCCGGACGTACCGGAC
Organism: Streptomyces fuscigenes; assembly: GCF_021556455.1. GTDB lineage: Bacteria > Actinomycetota > Actinomycetes > Streptomycetales > Streptomycetaceae > Streptomyces > Streptomyces fuscigenes. The sequence goes on from NZ_JAKGCV010000233.1 coordinate 5,823, forward strand.
CGCCTACGCGAACCTGAACTCGGGCGCGCCCGCCGCGCTTTTCTCGTCGTGGGACCAGAACACCGTCGACACGCACTTCCTGTGGATGCAGCAGAACGGCATCGACACGGCCGCCCTCCAGCGCTTCAACCCCAACAGCCCCGAGGGCCCCACCCGTGACGGGATGGCCCAGAAGGTGCGCCAGGCCGCCGAGAGCCACGGCCGCAAGTTCTACATCATGTACGACGTCACCGGCTGGACCGCCATGCAGTCCGAGATCAAGGCGGACTGGACGAACAAGATGAAGGCGCACACCGCCTCCTCCGCCTACGCCCGGCAGAACGGGAAGCCCGTCGTCTGCGTCTGGGGCTTCGGCTTCAGCGACGACGCCCGGCCGTTCGGTGCCGGCCCCTGCCTGGACGTCGTCAACTGGTTCAGGTCCCAGGGCTGTTACGTGATCGGCGGCGTGCCCACGCACTGGCGCACCTCGTCGGACGACTCGCGGTCCGGCTTCTCGGACGTCTACCACGCCTTCGACATGATCTCGCCGTGGATGGTCGGGCGCATCGGCAACGCGGCGGACGCCGACAACTTCTACGCGAACGTGCAGACCCCGGACCTGGCCGACTGCCAGGCGCACGGCATCGACTACCAGCCGTGCGTCCTGCCCGGGGACCTCCAGGAACGCCAGCGCGCGCACGGCGACTTCATGTGGCGGCAGTTCTACAACATGTGCCGCCTCGGGGCGCAGGGCATCTACATCTCCATGTTCGACGAGTTCAACGAGGGCAACCAGATCGCCAAGACGGCGGCCAACGCCTCAGGCGTGCCGTCCGGTTCCGGCATCTACGCGCTCGACGAGGACGGGACGGCCTGCTCGTCCGACTACTACCTGCGCCTGACCGGCGACGGCGGCCGCATGCTGAAGAAGCAGATCGGGCTGACGGCCACCCGGCCGACCCGCCCGGTCGTCTGACACCCGCCGCCCGGGCGGGGCGCGACCGCGCCGGCGCCCCGCCCGGGCGGTCCGGACCGGCGCCGGGCCGAACTCCCGTCCCCGCCCGCCCGGCACGGGCGTGGCGCGCGACGGTCCCGCGCTGCGCGAGGCAGGACTCACGACGGGCCGGGGCCTGTCCGACCCCGCCGGTTCAGCCGTACGGAACCGGCCGCGCGGTGCGCCCCTCGCGCCCCCCGAGGCGGGGGGTGAACGTCGCGTGGAAGAGGGTCGAGGCCGCCCCCACCGCGGCCGCCTCCGCGCTCAGCACCGACGCTTCGACCTCGACCCGGCGCAACCTGCGGGCCGTCGGGAACTCGTTGACGACACGCCCGATCTCCTCCAGGTAGTAGGGCGCCACGTCCTCGGTGCAGAAGGGCCCGCCCAGCACGATCAGGTCGATGTCCAGCAGGTCGACCAGTCCCAGCGCGCCGCGGCCAACGGCCCGCGCGACCTCCCGCACGGCGGCCTGTGCCGCCGCGTCACCGGCGGCGGCCGCCCTGCCGACGGCCCGGTACGCGGCCGTCGAGCCCCCGGCGGGCGACGGCAGCACGCCCCCGCGCGCGGCCCGGTCCACGACCGACACCGGGGGATTGCACTCGGGCAGCAGTTCGGGCCTGCCCTCGGCGCCGACCCGCCCCAGCGCGATCGCGCACAGCTGGCCGAACTCACCGGCGTTCGCGCTGATCCCCCGGTACAGATCGCCGTTGAGGTAGAGGCCGGTGCCCACACCCGTGCCGAGGTAGAGGTAGGCGAAGTCGCGCGCCCTGCGGTCCCGGCCGATCCACCGCTCGCCCGCCGCGGCCGCCGTCGAGTCCTTCTCCATCAGCACAGGGCAGGGGAAGTGGTCCTTGAGCAGGTACAGCAGCGGCAGGTCGTCCCACGCGGTCATCAGCGGCGGCCCGAGCACGGTGCCGGACGCGATGTCCACCGGTCCCGGTACGGCCACGCCGATGCCGAGGAACCCCTCGGGCCGCACCCTGCCCCGGGCCTGCGCCAGCGCCTCGCGCCCGAGGGACGCCACGCGTTCGACGAACGCCTCCGGCGCGGTGTCCGCGCTCACCGGCCGCGTCCGGGTGCACACGATCGCGCCGTCCAGATCGATGACGACGGCGGTCAGCACCTCCGGGTCGATGTGGATGCCGAGCGCGTGCGCCGCCGTGCCGGACAGCCTCACCGGCGTGCGGGGCTTGCCCGAGGTGGCCCTGAGCTGCGCGTCCTCGATGAGGATGCCCCGGTCGAGGAGCGAGCGCGCGATGCGTGACACCGACTGCTGGGTGAGCCCGGTGCGATGGGCGATCTCGCCGCGGGTGATGGTGCCCGACAGCCGCACGGTCTCGATCACCACGCACTCGTTGAACGAGCCCAGGTCGATCTGGTTGACGCCGCTCCACGCCCGGCCCGGGGCCGGGCCCCCGGCACGGCCCGTACCGAGGTGGCCGGCCACGCTCTCGCGCAGCCAGCGCACCGCGCCCGCCGGACCGGACGCGGACGGCGTCCCGGGAGCGTCGGGCCGCGCCGAGGCATGGGCCCGCGCGAAGCGTTCCAGCTCGCGGGCCAGGTCGAGGTAGACGCGGCGGGACGACTCGGGATGACTGGTCGAATCGAGCGCGATCATGGCGCGCAGGAAGCTGCGGTGCCCCGCGCGCAGGGGCATCAGGTGCGGGCTCACCCGTCCGGTGCCCTCGGCCCGCCCACCGGACGCGGCCGGGGCGGCCCTGGTGCCCGGGGCCGCCGGCCTCGTGCCCGCCGTACCGGGCGCTCCGGCGGATCGCCCCGGGACGCCGGTGGGGCCGGTCGCGTCACCGGCACCGGGGTTCAGGACGCCCCAGAGGACGATCGCGTGCAGGGCGAGGTCCGGGTGGCGCCGGCAGGCCTCGGCGAGGAAGGAGTCGAGGCCCGCGGCGGAGGCGCCGCCGCCCATGCCCGCTCCGGCGGGGGCCGCCGCGGCGCCGCCCGCTCCGGCCGCCGGCG
>NZ_JAKGCV010000234.1 GCF_021556455.1 Streptomyces fuscigenes
CGCTCCGCGCGGCCTCCCCGGCCCCCGGCGCGCTCACGGCGCCCGGCGTCCGTGCCGCAGCGCGTCCGCGTCCCGGTCACCGCGCAGCAGGGCACCGCGTCCGGCACGGCCGCCCTTCGCGCGCCCGTTCCTGCTCCCTTCCTCCCCCGCCGCGGCCCGTACGATGCCGATCTCCCCGGCGAGGGCCCACAGCGCCTGCTTGACCGTGGACTTGGCCTCCAGGTCCTGCATGCGCCCGGCGTCGACGGCCGCCTGCAGCTCCTTGAAGTGAGCGGGCACCGCGGTCTTCGCGACCTTCGTGCCGGTGATCCGCTCGACGAGCGCCGGCTGGATCTCCGCGCTGCGCACGTGGCGGTTGACGACGGTGACCGTGCCCTCCGCCTTGCGGATCTGGAGCCGTTCCCACAGCCGCACCATCCGGCGCGCGGCACGGACCGAGACGACGTCGGGCGTCGTCAGCAGCAGGGCCGTGTCGGCCATCTCGATGGCGGCCGCGTTGGCGCTGTTCATCTGGGTGCCGCAGTCGAGGACGACGACCTCGTAGCGGTTGCGCAGCGCGCTGACGATCTGCCGCACCGAGCGGTCGTTGATCTCCTCGCCCCGCTCGCCCTCCGCCGGGGCGGGGAGCAGGCCGATGCCCGTGTGGTGCTGGAAGACGGCGTCCTGCAGCACGCGGGGCGAGATGTCCTGGATGGCCGACAGGTCGACGACGGACCTGCGGAACTGCACGTCGAGGTAGGAGGCGACATCGCCGGCCTGGAGGTCCAGGTCGGCGAGCACGGTGCTCATGCCGGACGCGTTCGCGGCGAGCGCGAGCTGGACGGCCGCGACCGTCGCGCCCACCCCGCCCTTGGCGCCGCTGACCGTGACGACTCGTCCGCCCGGCCCCCCGTACACCTCGATGCCGCCCTGCCCGAGATGCCGGCGCACCCCCACCGACCAGGCCGCCGCGGCCTGGATCCGCTGCGCGAGCTCCTCGTAGGACAGCGGCAGCGCGACGAGGCCCCGGGCGCCCGCGTCCATGGCGGCTGAGAACACCCCGGGGCCCGGCTCGGAGGTGATGAGGACGACCGCGACGGCCGGGAAGCGCAGCGTGATCTCCCGCACGAGCTCCAGCGCCGGTACCGGGCCGATGCGCTCGTGCACGAGGACGACCTCGGGCAGCCCGCCCGCGGGGTCGGCCGCGAGCCGGGCGAGGGTGTCGACGAGCGTGGTCGAGTCGCCGAGCGGGGTGGCCGGTTCCGCGTCGGGCAGTTGGCCGAGCAGGGTGGCGAGCGCGCGGGCCGCGTCGGGGTGTGCGACCGCCGGGAGGATGCGGATGCTCATGCCGTCCCCGCCCGCCCCTCGCGTGCCCCGCGCGCGGGGGCCCGCAGCGGGCACCGCGCCGGCGGCCGGGCGGCCGGGCGGCCCGGGCTCCTCACCAGTGCGCTCACTTGTCGCCTCCGAGGGTGTACACGTCCTGGCCTGGCGAAGGCGGCACGGACCTGCCGTCCGGCAGCAGCGCGAGCCGTACGTGCTCCGCGAAGGACTCGGCGTACGCGACGCGCTGCGCGTCCTCGGTCTTCAGGGCGAACGTGATCGGGACGGCCTGCTCGGGCCCGAGGGCGCGGTCGTCGTTGTTCTTCGGCTGGAGCGCGGTGATCCGGCCGACGTCGATGACGCGCGCGTCGCTCACGATGATCCGGGACTCGTCGGCGCCCGACTTGCCGCTGCCCTGGCCGCCCGCGAAGGTGGCGAAGATGTTCACGCGCGAACCCGGCGTGATCTTCCCGGCGACGCCCGTCTCGGCGTCGATCATGATCGCGATCTCCTCCTCGTCGGCCGCGAGGGCCGGCTTGGGCACGATCATGTCGCTCTGGAGGAGGGAGCCCTTCTTGAGCTGCGTCACGGCTATCTTCCCGTCCACGGCGGACAGGTCGGTCACGGCCGTCGGCGAGAGCCACCGCTTCGGCATGCTCACCTTCGTGAACTGCCCCTGCTGGAGGGGCGTGTAGGGCGCGACGTCCTGCTTGAGCTCGTACGCGCTCACCTCGGGGCCGACCTTCGAGTCCACGTCCCCGATCACCACCAGCACGCCGGCGAACGCGGCGATCGCGCACAGGACGGAGACGAGCAGGAGGAGGATGCCGCGGCGCTGCCGTGCGTTCATGACGGGTTTCCTCGGGTCAGGGCACCCGCGACGCGCCGGGTGACCTCCTGGGGCGTGATGGCCGCCGAGCAGAAGCAGCAGCGGTCACCGATCAGTTCGGTCCCGCACCAGGAGCACACCTCCCGGCGGACGGATGAGACGAGCTGGTAGAGGACGGTGATGTCGGGCAGGTACGCGGCGAACTCGACCGCGCGGGGCGTGCCCCACCACTCGGGGGAGCCGTCGGGCAGCGGGCACTCCCGAACGGCGCCGACCTGCCAGGCCGGGGCGAGCACGTCCTGGGGCCAGTCGCTGGCGAGCTGGCCCCGGGCCACGAGGAGTTCGGTCGCGAACTCGGGTCCGGCGAGCAGCTCCGCCTCCCGGCCGCCCGATCCGGCGGCCGCGGGGGCGGCGCCGGGACCCGCCTCGGAGGACCCGGGCGGGCGGGGGCCGGGAGGGCCCTTCGGATCCTTGGCGGCCCTGCCGTCCCGACCGGAGCCGAGGCGCACGAGGGCGGGGCGGGGAGCGGCCAGCACCGCGAACTGCGATCCCGGCATCCAGGACTTGGCGTGGGACTTGAGGCTCACGGGCACCCGGTCCAGCTTCGCGACGGAACCGAGGACGGCGCCCGCGTACAGGTAGTGGGAGAGCAGCCGGGCGGCGGAGGCGACGACGCCCGGGCTGAAGTCGCAGACGGACAGCTGCCGGAGCTGCCGGACGAGAACACCGAGGGCGAGCGGCGGCAGTTCGGAGCGCAGGAGCGCGATCCGGCCGCTCTCCAGCAGGGAACGCACCGTGTGCAGGCGCCGTTCGTGGGCCGCGGGCAGCGTGGCCGGGTAGAGCACGACCAGGTAGCCGTGGTGTTCGAGCAGCAGCTGGGTCTCGGAGAGGGCGTCGCCCAGCGACTGGCTCTCGGGCGGCCGCAGGACGACGGCGGTGGGGGTCTGCCGGTCGGTGGGCGGTAACACCAGATCAGGGCTGGTGACGGCGATTGCGGTCGGCACGCTTGTTCCCCGTTCCGCTCCGGACGCCGGCGTCCCGGCCGTCGCAGCTCAACGCAACTCTTGCTGGGCGCTGTACGTGTTCGCTCCTGCCTCAGCACTTTATCCGCGACCAGGGGCACAGTGAACACTTTTCGGAGCGCCCATGGCACCGTCCGTACATGGCTGGCCAAACTTTTCGGGGCGTACCGGACAATGCGCCGAGGGCGGCCCTGGCCGGAGGGTGGCCGGAGCCGACCGGTCGGCGGGAGGGGCCGCGCGCGGAGGAACGCACGGCGAGGGGGCGGCCGGCTCAGATGTCCAGGATGCGGCTGTGCGGAGCCCGCATGAGCTGCTGGGCACCCGCGGCGGCGTCGACGTGCTCGGCCTCCTCGTTCATGCGGCGGAGCGTGGCGGACTCCTGCTCGGTGAAGCCGTCGCGGCTCAGGCGCACGGCCTCCTCGACCACGCCGAGGAGTTTCCCGACGCGGACGACGTCCTCGGCCACGCGGAGATGGACGCCGCGATAGCCGTCGCCGGCGTCGCTCTGCCATCCGCCCTCGATCCGGTCGACGAGGGTGGTCATGCGGCGGACCTGGTCGCCCAGGTGGTCGCGCATGGAACTCAGGCCGCTCACCAGGTGCGTGAGGTCCGCTTCCGATACGTCGAGGTCCTTGTCGTCCGCCATGCGACCGACTGTACGGCGCGGCGCGGGGCGCCTCCAGGGGCCGGACCCGGCGCGTGCCGCCGGGCGGCCACTCGGCTTCCCGCCCGTCCCCCGGGGTCGCCCTCCTCCGCCGCCTCCATCCTCTCCCCACTCCCGTTCCCCGCCCGTTCCTTGCTCACCGCCTCCTCGCCTCCCCACCCCTCCCCCTCGTCCCTACTCTCCTTCTTTCCTTCTTTCCTTCTTCCCGTTCGCGTACGAACCCTTGACAGCACGCAATGGTCTGGACCAGCTTGTAATCGCTTGCCCCCCACATGTTGTTGGCTCGTTCACCTCGCTCCACCCGCACGACCCGTTCCGCCAGTTCCGTTCCTACGGCTCGTTCAGCTCGTCCGGCCGACCAGCCGGCCCCACCGGCCCGGTCCGTACAGCTCTCCCCCCACGGAGGCCACGCAGTGCATCTCACCTCACTCCCGCGCAGGGCCGCCCTCGCGGTGGCCGTACTGGCCGCCGCCGCCACGGCGTTCGCCCTGCCGTCGGCCGCGGAGGCCGCGCCCACCCCCCAGGCCGCTTCTGCCGCCGCCGTCCCCGCGCACGCGGTCACCGGCTATTGGCAGGATTTCGACAACGGCGCGCAGGTCCAGAAGCTCGCCGACGTGCCCGACAGCTACGACATCATCGCCGTCGCGTTCGCGAACGCGACCTCCACCCCGGGGCAGCTCTCGTTCAGCCTCGACCCGGCCGTGGGCTACGGCTCCGAAGCCGACTTCAAGGCGGACATCGCCGCGAAGCAGGCCGAGGGCAAGTCGGTGGTCCTGTCGGTGGGCGGCCAGAACGGCACGGTCTCCGTCAACGACGCCACCTCCGCCTCGGCGTTCGCCGACTCGGCGTACTCGCTGATGCAGACCTACGGCTTCGACGGCATCGACATCGACCTGGAGAACGGCCTCAACTCGACCTACATGGCGTCGGCGCTGCACCAGCTCGCCGCCAAGGCCGGGTCCTCGTTCGTGCTGACGATGGCGCCGCAGACCATCGACATGCAGTCGACGTCGGCGGAGTACTTCAAGACGGCGCTCGCCGTGAAGGACATCCTGACGGTCGTCAACATGCAGTACTACAACAGCGGTTCGATGCTGGGCTGCGACGGCAAGGTCTACTCGCAGGGCTCGGTCGACTTCATCACCGCCCTCGCCTGCATCCAGCTCCAGGGCGGCCTCGACCCCTCGCAGGTCGGCATCGGCGTGCCGGCCTCCTCCAGCGCCGCGGGCAGCGGCTATGTGGCGCCCTCGGTCGTCGACGACGCCCTGGACTGCCTCACGAAGGGCACGGGCTGCGGCTCCTTCAAGCCCCCGACGACCTGGCCGGGCGTGCGCGGCGCGATGGCCTGGTCCACCAACTGGGACGCGTCCGCCGGCAACGCCTGGTCGGACACGGTCGGCGCGCACGTGCACGGCCTCTGAATCCCGCCGCCCGCGGGCGGCCGCCGGGCCCTTCGGCCGCGCGCGGCCCGGCCCGGACCGTGCGCCGTCCCCTCCCGCGCCGCGGCGCGGGGTGCGGTGCGCACCCGAACGCCGTCCGCCGACGCGGGCGGCGTTCGCCGTTCCCCGATCGCCCGGCCCGTTGCCGCGGAGTTCGCCGCGACATCTTGACAAGTTCATTGGTCTGGACCAGCTTACGGACAGGCGGTGGCCACCGTTTCCCTCTCCGCACCTCCATCCCCACCCCCGTCCGGAGGCAGCACGTGGAACGCACCAGACACAGATCCCGGCTCCGCAGGGCCGCGGCCCCCGCCGTGGCCGCCCTCGCGGCCGGGGCCCTGAGCCTCGCCGGGCTCGCCGGCACGGCGCACGCCGCCGACGTCAACGTCCTGAAGAACGGCGGCTTCGAGTCGGGGCTCGCCAACTGGTCCTGCGCGGCCGGCAGCGCCGCAGTGGTCTCCTCCCCCGTGCACGGCGGCTCGTCCGCGCTGCGCGGTACGCCCGCGGGCCAGGACTTCGCGCAGTGCGCGCAGACCGTGGCCGTCGCCCCCAACTCCACGTACACGCTCAGCGCCTGGGTGCAGGGCGGCTACACCTACCTCGGTGCGACCGGCACCGGCACGAGCGACGTGCAGACCTGGACGCCCGACAGCTCCGGCTGGACGCAGCTCAAGACCACCTTCACGACCGGCGCCTCCACGAAGTCCGTCAGCGTGTACACGCACGGCTGGTACGGGCAGTCCGCGTACGTCGCCGACGACGTCACGCTCGTCGGCCCGGACGGCGGCGGGGGCAGCGACCCGGGCCAGCAGGCTCCCGGCACGCCGGGCGGGCTGAGCGCGAGCGGCGCCACCGCGTCCTCCGTGAACCTGAGCTGGGGCGCCGTCTCCGGCGCCACCGGCTACAACGTCTACCGGGGCGGCACGAAGGTCCAGTCGGCGTCCGGCACGTCCGCGACGGTCACCGGGCTGAGCGCGAACACCACCTACCAGTTCCAGGTCAGCGCCACCAACGCGGCGGGCGAGTCGGCGAAGTCGGCGGCCGTCAGCGTCACCACCCCCTCCGGCGGCTCCACCCCGCCCGGCGGCGGGACCAACCCGTCCGTGCCCAAGCACGCCCTGACCGGCTACTGGCAGGACTTCAACAACGGCGCCGCCGTGCAGAAGCTGCGGGACGTGCCCTCCCAGTACGACATCATCGCGGTGTCCTTCGCCGACGCGACGAGCACGCCCGGGCAGCTCGGCTTCACCCTCGACCCGGCGGTGGGCTACTCCTCGGCCGCCGACTTCAAGGCGGACATCGCCGCGAAGAAGGCCGCGGGCAAGTCCGTGGTCCTGTCGGTGGGCGGCCAGAACGGCACGGTCTCCGTCAACAGCGCGGCCTCGGCGAGCGAGTTCGCGAACTCGGCGTACTCGCTGATGCAGACCTACGGCTTCAACGGCATCGACATCGACCTGGAGAACGGCGTCAACTCGACGTACATGGCGTCGGCGCTGCACCAGCTCGCCGCCAAGGCCGGGTCCTCGTTCGTGCTGACGATGGCGCCGCAGACGCTGGACATGCAGTCGACCGGCACCGAGTACTTCAAGCTGGCGCTGGCGGTCAAGGACATCCTGACCGTCGTCAACACCCAGTACTACAACAGCGGTTCGATGCTGGGCTGCGACGGCAAGGTCTACTCGCAGGGCTCGGTCGACTTCATCACCGCGCTCGCCTGCATCCAGCTCCAGGGCGGCCTGGCGCCGTCGCAGGTCGGCATCGGCGTGCCGGCGTCCACCAGCGGCGCGGGCAGCGGCTACGTCTCCCCCACGGTGGTGAACAACGCGCTGGACTGCCTGACGAAGGGCACCGGCTGCGGGTCGTTCAAGCCGTCGACGACGTGGCCCGGCCTGCGCGGCGCGATGGCCTGGTCCACCAACTGGGACGCCTCGGCCGGAAACGCCTGGTCGAACTCGGTGGGCCCGCACGTGCACGCCCTGCCGTAGCAGCGGCCGCGGTCCGGCCGGGGTTCCGGCCGGGCCGGTGGGGCCCGGAAGGGTCCGACCACGGGCCGCCCCCGGGTCCCCCGTGATTCCCCCACGGGGCCGGCAGCGCCGCCGCATCCTCCCGGCGGCGCTGCCGCGCGCCCGGGCTCAGCCGAGGACGGCCAGCGCGTCGATCTCGACGAGCAGCCCGGCGGGCAGACCCACGTAGACCGTCGTACGCGCGGCCGGCGGCGCCTTGAGGTCCTGCTCCGCGAAGTACGCGTTGTAGATCTCGTTCATCTCGGCGAAGTGGCCGGTGTCGGTCAGGTAGACGCGCATCATCATCACGTCGTCCCAGCCCGCCCCGCCCTCCTCCAGGATCGCCTTGACGTTGGCGAGGGTCTGGAGCGTCTGCTCGCGCAGGGTGGGGCCGGCCGGCGTCGGAGGCTGGCCGGGGACGGCCGGCAGGAAGCCGACCTGGCCCGCGACCTGCAGGATGTTGCCCTTGCGGACACCGTGCGAGAACTTCGCCGGCGGCTCGGTGTGGGTGGCGGGGGTCAGCGCGGTCTTGTCGCTCATCCTCATGCTTCCTTGGGTGGTGTGGTGCCTGCGTACTCCCTGCTGACGGCGTCCGCGGTGCGGCGGACCTGCGGCAGCAGGCCGAGGAGTTCCTCTGCGCTCACGACGACGTTCGGGGCCGAGACCGACATCGCGGCGACGACCCGTCCGTCGGGCCCCTTGATCGGGGCGCCCACGCAGTTGATGGACTCCTCGTGGCCACCGAGGTCGGTGGCCCAGCCCTGGTCGCGCACGACGGCGAGCTCCTTGAGGAACGCGCTCGCGTCGGGCGTCGAACGGGCCGTGTACTGGGGGTAGTCGAGGCGCTCGGCGAGCGCGCGCCGCTCCGGCTCGGGCAGGTCCGCGAGCAGCAGTTTGGCGACGGCCGCGACCGTGATGGGCACGGCCTTGCCGACGCGCGAGTACATGCGGACCGGGTAGCGGCTCTCGACCTTGTCGATGTAGAGGACCTCGCGCTCCTCGTACACGGCGAGGTGCACGGTGTGCCCGCAGCTCTCGTTGAGGGCCATCAGGTGCGGGTGGGCGACCTCGCGCACGTCCAGGTTGAGGGCGGCCTCCTGCGCGAGGGCGAAGAGCTTCGCGCCGAGGCGGTAGCGCTGGTCGCCCTGGCGGTGCACGAGGCCGTGCTCGTGGAGCGTACGGAGCAGGCGCAGCGCGGTGGACTTGTGGACGCCGAGCTCGTCGGCGACCGTGCCGAGGTCGGCGGGGCCGCGGGCGAGCAGCGGCAGGATGCTCAGGGCGCGGTCGACGGTCTGGCTCACGGGGTGCGCACCTGCCTCCCGGCTCCCGCGGCGCCGCCCCCGGCCGCTCGCGTGCCCGCATGCGCGGACGCCCCGGCGCCGGGCGCCCGCGTCCAGCCGGCCGCGAGCCGCAGCGCCGCCCACGCGTCCGCGTCCAGCGCGGCGAGGCGGTCGGCGTGGGCGCGGCCGG
>NZ_JAKGCV010000235.1 GCF_021556455.1 Streptomyces fuscigenes
CACGGGCGCACGCCCCCGCGCCCCAGCCCTCCCGCCGCAGCCGCACCCCACGGCCGCGCCCTCGCCAGAGGCGCGCGCACTGCTCACGTGCCGCCGCGGGACTCCCCCGCCGCCCGCCCCGCCCTCTCCCGCTCCTGGGGTGTGCGGGCGGCCGGACGGACGCCCGGCGCCACCTGGCGGCAAGTACCGCACCACGAAGGGCGATCGACGCCCCGCGCGGGCATCGGCCCTTCCGGCGGTCCGGGTCCTCGTCCCCGTCCGCGCCCTCGTCGAGGCCCCACCCACTCCCCCGGTCGCTCCCGCATCACGCGCCCCCGAAGCGAGCGATGATCGATCATCCTGGCACTGAGTGCCATAAATATGGCCGGGAACCCTTGCGACGCGGCACCGCGTGCCATACCGTCGGGGCATCCGGCCTGTCCCCGCGAGCGTCACATCGCGTCGCCGGACCGCCCGCACCCCGGGCACGACCGCGCTCCGGCGCGCGCACCACCGCCGAACCGACGGCACCCTCCACCGCCCCAGTTCAGCCAGGTACATCCGGAGGTTCCCGTGAAGCACATCCTGGACGCGATCCAGTCCCCAGAAGCCACCGCGGCGGACTTCGCCGCGCTCCCCCTGCCCGGGTCCTACCGCGCCGTCACCGTCCGCAAGGACGAGACCGCGCTGTTCGAGGGGCTCGACACCCGGGACAAGGACCCCCGCAAGTCGCTGCACGTGGACGAGGTGCCGGTGCCCGAACTCGGGCCCGGCGAGGCGCTCGTCGCGGTGATGGCGAGCTCCGTGAACTACAACTCCGTGTGGACGTCGCTGTTCGAGCCGATGCCGACCTTCGGGTTCCTGGAGCGCTACGGCAGGCTCAGCCCGCTCGCCGCGCGGCACGACCTGCCGTACCACGTCATCGGCTCCGACCTGGCGGGCGTCGTGCTGCGCACCGGCCCCGGTGTCAACTCCTGGCACCCCGGCGACCGGGTCGTCGCCCACTGCCTGTCCGTGGAACTGGAGTCGTCCGACGGGCACAACGACACCATGCTCGACCCCGAGCAGCGCATCTGGGGCTTCGAGACGAACTTCGGCGGGCTCGCCGAGCTCGCCCTCGTCAAGTCCAACCAGCTGATGCCGAAGCCGGACCACCTCAGCTGGGAGGAGGCGGCGGCGCCCGGGCTCGTCAACTCCACCGCGTACCGCCAGCTGGTCTCCCGCAACGGCGCCGGCATGAAGCAGGGCGACAACGTGCTGATCTGGGGCGCGAGCGGCGGACTCGGCTCCTATGCCACGCAGTTCGCGCTCGCCGGCGGGGCCAATCCCATCTGTGTGGTCTCCAGCCCGGAGAAGGCCGAGCTGTGCCGGCGCATGGGCGCGAACGCCGTCATCGACCGCTCGGCCGAGGGGTACCGCTTCTGGCGCGACGAGCAGCACCAGGACCCGCGCGAGTGGAAGCGGTTCGGCGCGCGCATCCGCGAGCTGACCGGCGGCGAGGACGTCGACATCGTCTTCGAGCACCCGGGCCGGGAGACGTTCGGCGCCAGCGTCTACGTCACCCGCAAGGGCGGCACCATCGTCACCTGCGCCTCGACGTCCGGCTACACCCACGAGTACGACAACCGCTACCTGTGGATGTCGCTGAAGCGCATCGTCGGCTCCCACTTCGCCAACTACCGGGAGGCGTGGGAGGCGAACCGGCTGATCGCCAAGGGCCGCATCCACCCCACCCTGTCGAAGGTGTACGCGCTGGAGGACACCGGGCAGGCCGCGTACGACGTGCACCGCAACCTGCACCAGGGCAAGGTGGGCGTGCTGGCGCTGGCGCCCCGCGAGGGCCTCGGCGTGCGCGACCCCGAGATGCGCGAGCGCCACGAGGAGGCCATCAACCTCTTCCGCACCGACCGGACGGCGGCGGCCGCATGAGCGAGCGCGCCGCCGCACCGGGCCGGGACCGCCCGTGGCTCATGCGCACCTACGCGGGCCACTCCACCGCCGAGGCGTCCAACGCCCTGTACCTGCGGGGCCTCGCCAACGGGCAGACGGGCCTGTCGGTCGCCTTCGACCTGCCGACGCAGACCGGCTACGACCCCGACCACGTGCTCGCGCGGGGCGAGGTCGGGCGCGTCGGCGTGCCGGTCTCCCATCTCGGCGACATGCGGCGGCTGTTCGAGGGCATCCCGCTGGAGCGCACGAACACCTCGATGACGATCAACGCGACGGCGCTGTGGATGTTCGCGCTGTACCAGGTGGTGGCCGAGGAGCAGGGCGGCGAGGCGCCCGGGGCCCTGCGCGGCACCACGCAGAACGACATCGTCAAGGAGTACCTCTCGCGCGGGACGTACGTCTTCCCGCCGGGGCCGAGCCTGCGGCTGACCACGGACCTGATCGCGTACACGGTGCGCCGCGCGCCGCGCTGGAACCCCGTCAACATCTGCAGCTACCACCTCCAGGAGGCGGGCGCGACGCCCGTGCAGGAGATCGCGTACGCCCTGTCGACGGCGATCACGGTCCTGGACGCGGTGCGGGCCGGCGGGCAGGTGTCCGGGGAGGCGTTCGGCGAGGTCGTCGAGCGGATCTCGTTCTTCGTCAACGCGGGTGTCCGGTTCGTCGAGGAGATGTGCAAGATGCGCGCCTTCACGCGGCTGTGGGACGACATCACCCGGGAGCGCTACGGCATCGGGGACCCGCGCCGGCGCCGCTTCCGCTACGGCGTGCAGGTCAACTCGCTGGGCCTCACCGAGGCGCAGCCGGAGAACAACGTGCAGCGCATCGTGCTGGAGATGCTGGCCGTCACCCTCTCGAAGGGCGCCCGGGCACGCGCCGTGCAGCTGCCCGCCTGGAACGAGGCGCTCGGCCTGCCGCGCCCCTGGGACCAGCAGTGGTCGCTGCGCATCCAGCAGGTCCTGGCGCACGAGAGCGACCTGCTGGAGTACCCGGACCTGTTCGACGGGTCCCCGGTCGTCGAGGAGAAGGTGGCGGGCCTGGTGGCGGGTGCGCGCGCCGAGATGGAGCGGATCGAGGAGCGCGGCGGCCTGCTGGCGGCCGTGGAGTCCGGCTACCTCAAGAGCAGCCTGGTCGCCTCGCACGCCGAGCGCCGGACCGCCGTGGAGTCCGGCGCGGCGAAGGTCGTCGGGGTCAACTGCTACGAGGAGAGCGAGCCGAGCCCGCTCACCGCCGACCTGGGCACGGCCGTGCTCACGGTCGACCCGGACACCGAGGCGGGCGTGGTCGCCTCCCTGGCGCGCTGGCGGGCCGGCCGCGACGAGGAGCGGGCGCGCGAGGCGCTGGCCGAACTGGCGAGGGCGGCGCGGGGGCCGGACAACCTGATGGAGGCGAGCCTCGCGTGCGCGCGCGCCGGCGTCACCACCGGGGAGTGGGCGGGGGCGCTGCGCGAGGTCTTCGGCGAGTTCCGCGCGCCCACCGGGGTCGCCGGCGCGCCGGTCGCCGAGGCGGCCCCGGAGGGCTCCCCGCTCGCCGCCGTACGCGCGAGCGCGGCCCGTACCGCGTCCGACCTGGGCGTGGGGCGGCTGCGGCTGCTGGTGGGCAAGCCGGGGCTGGACGGCCATTCCAACGGCGCCGAGCAGATCGCGGTGCGCGCGCGGGACGCCGGCTTCGAGGTGGTGTACCAGGGCATCCGGCTCACCCCCGCGCAGATCGTCTCGGCCGCGCTGGCCGAGGACGTGCACTGCGTCGGCCTGTCGATCCTGTCGGGCGCCCACACCGCGCTCGTGCCGGACGTGCTCGCGCGGCTGCGCGAGGCGGGCGCCGGCGACATCCCGGTGGTGGTCGGCGGCATCATCCCGGCCGGCGACGCGGCGGCCCTGCGCGCGGCCGGCGTGGCCGCCGTCTTCACCCCGAAGGACTTCGGAATCACCGAGATCATCGGCCGTATCGTCGACTGCGTACGGCAGGCGAACGAGCTCGACCCCCAGGAGGTCCCCGCATGACCAGCCCCTCGTCCCCCTCCCCCGCCGGCAGCCCGGACCCCGCGGCCGGCCGGCTGCGGCCCCGGCGCTCGTGCCTCGCGGTGCCGGGCTCCAGCCCGCGCTTCCTGGAGAAGGCGCAGGGCCTGCCCGCCGACCAGGTCTTCCTCGACCTGGAGGACGCGGTGGCGCCGCTCGCCAAGGAGGGCGCGCGGCACAGCATCGTCGACGCGCTCAACAAGGGCGACTGGACCGGGAAGACCCGCGTCGTGCGGGTCAACGACTGGACGACGAGCTGGACCTACCGGGACGTCATCACCGTCGTCGAGGGCGCCGGCCAGAACCTGGACTGCGTGATGCTGCCGAAGGTGCAGGACGCCGAGCAGGTGCGGGCGCTGGACCTGCTGCTGACCCAGATCGAGCGCACGATGGGCTTCGAGGTCGGCCGCATCGGCATCGAGGCGCAGATCGAGAACGCGCGGGGCCTCGTGAACGTCGACGACATCGCCGCCTCGTCACCGCGCCTGGAGACGATCGTCTTCGGGCCCGCCGACTTCATGGCGTCCATCAACATGAAGTCGCTCGTCGTGGGCAAGCAGCCGCCCGGCTACGACGCCGACGCGTACCACTACATCCTGATGCGGATCCTGATGGCGGCCCGCACCCACGACCTCCAGGCCATCGACGGCCCCTACCTGCAGATCCGCGACGTCGAGGGTTTCCGCGAGGTGGCGGGCCGCGCCGCGGCACTCGGCTACGACGGCAAGTGGGTGCTCCACCCGGGGCAGATCGACGCGGCGAACGAGGTGTTCTCGCCGGCGCAGGAGGACTACGACCACGCGGAGCTGATCCTCGACGCGTACGACTTCCACACCTCGGAGGCGGGCGGGAAGAAGGGGTCCGCGATGCTCGGCGACGAGATGATCGACGAGGCCAGCCGGAAGATGGCGCTGGTCGTGGCCGGCAAGGGCCGCGCGGCGGGCCTGCGGCGCACCACCTCCTTCGAAGCCCCGGAGGCGTGAACGATGCGATTCGGCCGGACGTTCGAGGAGTTCGAGGTCGGCGCGGTCTACAAGCACTGGCCCGGCAAGACGGTCACGGAGTACGACGACCACCTGTTCTGCCTGCTGACGATGAACCACCACCCGCTGCACCTCGACGCCCACTACGCCGGCGGGGCCACCGATTTCGGCCGCAACGTGGTGGTGGGCAACTACGTCTACTCGCTGCTGCTCGGTATGTCCGTCGCGGACGTGTCGGGCAAGGCGATCGCGAACCTGGAGGTGGAGTCGCTGCGGCACGTGGCGCCCACCTTCCACGGCGACACGCTCTACGGCGAGAGCACGGTGCTCGCGAAGACGCCGTCACGCTCGAAGGACGACCGCGGGGTCGTGCAGGTGGAGACGCGCGGCTACAACCAGGACGGCACGGTGGTGTGCGTCTTCCGGCGCAAGGTGATGGTGCCGACGGCGCAGTACGTCGAGCGGCGCGGCGGCGAGCAGCCCGGCCGCCCGGAACCTCGGGAGGGGAACTGACATGGGCCGACTGGCCGCCACCGCGGACCTCACGGACGTCCAGCGGGAGATCGTCTCGACGGTGAGGGACTTCGTCGACAAGGAGATCCTGCCGGTCGCGACGGATCTGGAGCACCGCGACGAGTACCCCTCGGCGATCGTGGAGGGCCTCAAGGACCTCGGGCTGTTCGGCCTGACGATCCCGGAGGAGTACGGCGGGCTCGGCGAGTCGCTGCTCACGTACGCGCTGTGCGTGGAGGAGCTGGCCCGCGGCTGGATGTCGGTGTCCGGCATCGTGAACACGCACTTCATCGTGGCCCATCTGCTGAAGACGTACGGAACCCGGGAGCAGAAGGACGGCTTCCTGCCGCGGATGGCGGCCGGCCTGGTGCGCGGCGCCTTCTCCATGTCCGAGCCGGGGCTCGGCTCCGACGTGTCCGCCATCACGGCGAAGGGCGTGCGGGACGCGGAGACCGGCGACTTCTCCCTGACGGGCCAGAAGATGTGGCTCACCAACGGCGGCACGTCCTCGCTCGTGGCGGTGCTGTGCCGCACGGACGAGGGGCAGCCGGCGGACGCTCCGCCGCACCGGTCGATGACGACGTTCCTCGTGGAGAAGGAGCCCGGCTTCGGCGAGATCCGTCCCGGGCTCACCATCCCCGGCAAAATAGACAAAATGGGCTACAAGGGAGTCGACACCACCGAGTTGATCATGGACGGCCTGCACGTTCCGGCCGATCGGGTGCTCGGCGGAGCCACCGGCCGAGGGTTTTACCAAATGATGGACGGCGTGGAAGTCGGGCGCGTGAATGTCGCCGCACGTGGTTGCGGAGTCGCTCAGCGCGCCTTCGAACTGGGCATTTCATACGCGCAGCAGCGCCACACCTTCGGCAAACCGATCGCCGCGCACCAGGCGATCCAGTTCAAACTGGCCGAGATGGCCACCAAGGTCGAAGCCGCCCATGCGATGATGGTCAACGCGGCACGCAAAAAGGACTCCGGGGAACGAAACGACCTGGAGGCAGGGATGGCGAAGTACCTCGCCTCCGAGTACTGCAAGGAAGTCGTCGAGGACGCCTTCCGCATCCACGGCGGCTACGGCTTCTCGAAGGAGTACGAGATCGAGCGCCTCTACCGGGAGGCCCCGATGCTGCTGATCGGCGAGGGTACCGCCGAGATCCAGAAAATGATCATCGGTCGCCGACTGCTGGAGGAGTACCGAGTGCAGGGATGAGCGTGCTGTACGGCACGTACGGTCCGCCCTCTCGGGTACGGTTCGTCCCGGTTCGCCGGGCGGCCCGCGAGACGAGCAGCGTACAGATCCCGTATGGTCCGCGCAGGGCCGGGCTCGGCCCGTGAGCGGATCACCTACGGGATTCATACGAAGATCGTATGAATTTCGCCGGGGAACGTTCGGAACCAGACGTGCGTCCAAGCCCCCAAGAGCCCCTGGGGACACACGAGAAGGCGTGGGACAAGGTCTCGCGAACGCCCGACTGGGCTGCTGGCTTGCTCAGTTGTGGTTCGCTACCGATAGCATCGGTGGAAGGCCGCCGTCCCCCTGTTGCCAGCGCGGCATCATCCGCTACGAAGGTCATCCATGCCCCACAGTCCATCCGGCCCAACCTCCGCACCCCGCGGTCGCGTCCGCCTCGCGCGGGGATCGTCGCCGTGGCTCCTGCCGACCGTCGCCACGGCGGCGCTCGGTCTGGCGCGCGCCCGCCGATCCAGAGGTGCGGCCGCCGTAGCCGTGCCCGCCACCGCGCTCGCCGCGGGCATGCTGTGGTTCTTCCGCGACCCCGAGCGCGAGATCGCGCAGGGCCGTCTGATCTCCCCCGCCGACGGTGTGGTGCAGAGCATCATGCCGTGGAAGGACGGACGCACCCGGGTCGCCATCTTCATGAGCCCGCTCAACGTGCACGTCAACCGCGCCCCGCTGGCCGGCACCGTGACGTCGGTGGAGCACATCCCCGGCGGGTACGTGCCGGCGTTCAACAAGGAGAGCGAGAACAACGAGCGCGTGGTGTGGCACTTCGACACCGAGCTCGGCGACATCGAGATGGTCCAGATCGCGGGCGCGGTGGCGCGCCGTATCGTTCCCTACCTGCCCGCGGGCACGAAGGTGGAACAGGGCGAACGCATCGGGCTGATCCGCTTCGGCTCGCGCGTCGACCTCTACCTTCCCGGCGATGTGGACGTCGCAGTCGAGGTGGGCCAGAAGACGACCGCGGGGGTGACTCGAATTGACCGTGATTGACCCGGAGACGCAGACCGGATGGGTCCCGGAGACCCAGGTGGACGACGAGGCGGAGCCCATGCCGCTCTCGCTGCGGCTGTCGATAGCCGATGCCCTCACCCTCGGCAACGCCACCTGCGGCTTCATGGCGGTGTACTTCACCACCACCGGCATCCTGATCCCGCACCTGACCGGCAGCGACGAGAGCGGCGGCATGGCCCGCCACTCGGCGGCGACCGCGGTCATCCTGATGCTGTGCGCGGCGGTCTTCGACCTCTTCGACGGCCTGGTGGCGCGCAAGCTGCGCAGCTCGCCGATGGGCGCCGAGCTGGACAACCTGTCCGACCTGATCAGCTTCGGCCTCGCGCCCGCGTACTTCGTCCTCGTCTACGGCCTGGTCGAGAGCGACGCGCACCAGCGGTTCTCGGTCGTGGCGGCCGTGGTCGTGCTGCTGGCCGTGGTGCTGCGGCTCGCGCGCTTCTCCTGCGTCACGGTGCGCAACGGCATGTTCCAGGGGATGCCGAGTCCCTTCGGCGCGCTGACGGTCGTGTCGATCGTGCTGCTCGAGCTGCCGTTCGTCCCGACGCTGCTCGCGATCGTGGGTGTGGCCTGGCTCATGGTGAGCCGCGTCGAGTACCCGAAGCCCCGCGGTGTCCTCGCCGTGGCGATGCTGAGCTGGATCGTCTCGGCGATGGCGCTGCTGGCCGCGTGGGCCTTCGACGCCCCGGGCGGGCAGCTGCTGCTCCAGACGGGCTGCGCGCTGCAGGTCGTCACGGGCGCGGTCATCCCGCTGTTCGCGACGGCCCGGCGGGTGAACACGTTCCGGGACAACCGCCGCGAGGCCCGGGCGGCGCAGCTGCCGTAGCGCTCCTCCGGCGCCCCGCGCCGGGAACACCCACCGGCGCTCACCCGCCGGAAGAACCACGCAAAGGGCCCGCGACCGCTCAGGTCGCGGGCCCTGCTGTCGTACGGGCGCGGGCACCGCGGGCGGCCCGGGCGGGGAGCCGCGCACCGGCGGCCGACCCGCCGCCCCGG
>NZ_JAKGCV010000236.1 GCF_021556455.1 Streptomyces fuscigenes
GGCCTCGACCTGGCGCTGCTGCCGGCCGGGGCGACGCCGCCGGGCGAGCCCCTCTACCTACGCGGCGCGTGATCGCCGCTCCCGTGCGGTGGCGGGGGCAACGCGGTGCGCGCGCGGCCGTGCGGGCCGGCGCCGGGGCCCCGGGGGCGTGAGGGTCAGCCGTAGATGGGGCCCGTGTACTTCTCGCCGGGACCCTGGCCGGGCTGGTCCTTCACCACGGACGCCTCGCGGAAGGCCAGCTGGAGCGACTTGAGCCCGTCGCGCAGCGGCGAGGCGTGGAACGAGCTGATCTCCGTCGCGCTCGCGTCCATCAGGCCGGCGAGGGAGTGGATCAGCTTGCGGGCCTCGTCGAGGTCCTTGTGCTCCTCGCCCTCCTCGGTGAGGCCGAGCTTCACGGCGGCCGCGCTCATCAGGTTGACCGCCACCGTCACGATCACCTCGACGGCGGGCACCTCCGCGATGTCGCGGGTCAGGGCGTCGTAGTCGGGCTGATCGGAGCCGGGGACAGCCCGGGAAGCTGCCTGGTCGGGGGCAGCCTGACCGGCTGCGGGCGTCGCGTCACTCATGCCCTTACCCTAGGGCTTGCGCAAACGCCCTCCCGCCGCGCCGCCGGTTCGCCGGTGCCCCCCGGAGGTGCTAACCTTGTGTGACGACCGGTCGGGTGTGCATGCGCCCGGCCCACAAGTGGAGGCTCCGATCTCCCACCTGGCCGCCTTCGAGGCGGCGGGTCACCGGTCAGGTGGTGCCCATCGTTCCGTACGGACGATGGAGCCGCCCGATGCGCCCCGTGTGGACCACGGCGGTGCTCCGGTATTCCTTGGAGCTCCTGCCTGTGTCCGTCCGGGGCATTTTTGATGTTCCGCCACGGTTGGTCAGTAAAGACATGGTGATGCGGCTGTCTGCCAGACAGCCGGTCAGTCCCGACCGAGGAGGATCCATCAGCGCCGAGCCCCGCATCAACGACCGGATTCGTGTTCCCGAAGTACGACTCGTCGGTCCCAGCGGCGAGCAGGTCGGCATCGTGCCGCTTGCCAAGGCCCTGGAACTCGCCCAGGAGTACGACCTCGACCTCGTCGAGGTCGCGGCGAACGCTCGTCCGCCCGTGTGCAAGCTCATGGACTACGGGAAGTTCAAGTACGAGTCGGCCATGAAGGCCCGTGAGGCGCGCAAGAACCAGGCGCACACGGTCATCAAGGAGATGAAGCTCCGGCCGAAGATCGACCCGCACGACTACGACACCAAAAAGGGTCACGTGGTGCGGTTCCTCAAGCAGGGCGACAAGGTCAAGATCACGATCATGTTCCGCGGACGCGAGCAGTCCCGGCCCGAACTGGGCTTCCGGCTGCTGCAGCGCCTCGCTTCGGACGTCGAGGAGCTCGGGTTCATCGAGTCGAACCCGAAGCAGGACGGCCGCAACATGATCATGGTTCTGGGCCCGCACAAGAAGAAGACCGAGGCCATGGCCGAGGCCCGGGAGGCGCAGGCCGCCCGCAAGGCCGAGCGCCAGGGTGGCGGCCAGCTCACGGCGGAGCACGACGAGCAGGCCGAGGTGGTCGACGAGCAGGCCGACGAGTCCGCCGAGGCGTGAGCCCCGGACGCTCCACAGGACTGCCTCCGGTCCCGGGCCCGTCCCGGAACCCCATACCGAAGAAATGACGCTTCCGCGCGCCGGCGTGCAGCCGGCCGGGAAGCGCCACTGACGAGGAGACACGGCGCATGCCGAAGAACAAGACGCACAAGGGTGCCAGCAAGCGCTTCAAGGTCACCGGCTCCGGCAAGGTGCTGCGCGAGCGGGCCGGCAAGCGCCACCTGATGGAGCACAAGTCGTCGCGCGTGACGCGTCGTCTCAGCGGCAACGCCGAGATGGCCCCGGGTGACACCAAGAAGATCAAGAAGCTTCTCGGCCTGTGAGCCCGGGTCCCCCGCGCGGGGACCCCGCTTCACTTCACACCGGGACCCACCACTTCGGGTCGTGCGCACGGACCACGGCCCCGCTACAAGGAGTTGACACGTGGCACGCGTCAAGCGGGCGATCAACGCCCACAAGAAGCGCCGGGCGATCCTCGAGCAGGCCAGCGGCTACCGCGGCCAGCGCTCGCGCCTGTACCGCAAGGCGAAGGAGCAGGTCACCCACTCCCTCGTCTACAACTACAACGACCGCAAGAAGCGCAAGGGCGACTTCCGCCAGCTGTGGATCCAGCGCATCAACGCCGCTGCCCGCGCGAACGGGATGACCTACAACCGCTTCATCCAGGGTCTGAAGGCCGCCAACGTCGAGGTGGACCGCAAGATCCTCGCGGAGCTCGCGGTCAACGACGCGAACGCGTTCGCCGCGCTCGTCGAGGTCGCGCACAAGGCGCTGCCGAGCGACGTCAACGCGCCGAAGGCCGCCGCCTGACCCGAGGGGTCGGCGCAGCAGCGTCTTTGGAGTTCACTTCACCGGACCCGCAGGCCGCCCGCCTGCGGGTCCGGTGCGTTGTGCCCGGCCCCGGCCCCGGCGGGACCGCCCCGGGCGACCACCCGGGCCGACCGGACCCGCCCGAGCCGGGCCGCCCCGCTGCGACGAGGCGCCCGCTCCCGCCCCGGAGCCAGCCGCGCCACCGCCCGCCGCACCGTCCCGCGCCGCGGCCCGCCCGGATCCCGCACGCCACCTCGACCGACCAGCGAAAGAAGCCGCCGCCGATGGCCACCCCCGAGCTGATCTCCCCGCGCTCCGCGCGCGTCACGGCCGCGCGGCGGCTCGCGAAGCGCTCCTTCCGGGTCAAGGAGCGCAGGTTCCTGGCCGAGGGGCCCCAGGCGGTGCGCGAGGCCGTCGCCCACCGCACCGGCGGCCGGCCGACGCTGCTGGAGCTGTTCGCCACCGCGGAGGCCGTCGAGCGCCACCCCGAGCTGGTGGACGCGGCCCGGGCCGGCGGCGCGCTGATCCACCACGCGTCCGAGGCCGTCGTCGCCGACCTCGCCGACACCGTCACCCCGCAGGGGCTGCTCGGCGTGTGCCGCTTCCTGGACACCCCGTTCGAGGACGTCGTCGCCGCCCGCCCGCGCCTGGTCGCGGTGCTCGCGCACGTTCGCGACCCCGGCAACGCGGGGACCGTGCTGCGGTGCGCGGACGCGGCGGGGGCGGACGCCGTCGTACTGACGGACGCGTCGGTCGACCCGTACAACCCGAAGGCCGTGCGCGCCTCGGCCGGCTCCCTCTTCCACCTGCCGGTGTCGGTCGGCGTCCCGGTCGAACGGGCCGTCGCCGAGCTCCGGGACGCGGGCGTGCGCGTGCTCGCCGCGGACGGCGCGGGCGACGCCGACCTGGACACCGAGCTCGACGCGGGCACGATGGGTTCCCCCACCGCGTGGGTGTTCGGCAACGAGGCCTGGGGCCTGCCCGAGGAGACCCGCGCCCTCACCGACGCCGTCGTGCGCGTCCCGATCCACGGCCGCGCGGAGAGCCTGAACCTGGCCACGGCCGCCGCGGTCTGCCTCTACGCCTCGGCCCGCGCGCAGCGGAGGGCGTAGGAGGGCGGGGCCCTTTTACGCCCTCGGCCCCCTCGCGGGCAAGGACCTGCCCGAACCGCTCCGGGCGAAAGTCGGGCCCTAGTACTCTTGCGCCTCCAGCGCCCAAGCGCTCAGCCGGGAGAAGGGGCACAAGGGGATGACTGCCGGGACGCGCACCGGGGTGGACCCCGACGACCTGCCCGACGGACTCGTCGTCGCCGACGAGCACGGCCGGGTGGTGCGCTTCAACGCGGCCGCCGCACGCATCACCGGGCTGAGCGCCCACACCGCTCTCGGCCGGCCCCTCGACCAGGCGCTGCCGCTGGAGGACCTCAAGGGCCGCCGCTGGTGGGCGCTCACCGACCCGTACGGGGGCCTCGCGATCCGCGTCGGCCAGCCCGAGCGCAACCTGCTGCTGCCGTCCGGGTCCGAGGTGCTCGTCTCCGCCCGCTACGTCCGTACCAGGCCCACCGGCCCGGTCAGCCGCGTGGTGATCTGCATCCGGGGCACCGAGGCCCGGCGCCGCACCGAGCTGAGCCACGCCGAGCTGATCGCGACCGTCGCGCACGAGCTGCGCTCGCCGCTCACCTCGGTCAAGGGCTTCACGGCGACCCTCCTCGCCAAGTGGGAGCGCTTCACCGACGACCAGAAGCGGCTGATGCTGGAGACCGTCGACGCCGACGCCGACCGGGTCACCCGGCTCATCGCGGAACTGCTCGACATCTCCCGCATCGACTCGGGCCGCCTCGAGGTGCGCCGCCAGCGCGTCGACATCGCGGCGGCCGTCGGGCGCCACGTCCAGGCGTACACCGCGGCCGGCCAGCCGCCGGACCGCTTCCTCGTGCGGATACAGCAGCCGCTGCCCGACCTGTGGGCCGACCCCGACAAGATCGACCAGGTACTGGGCAACCTGCTCGAAAACGCGGTGCGCCACGGCGAGGGAACTGTCACGATCGAGGTGGCGCCCGCCGAGGTCCGCTCCGGCGGGGACGGCGGGGCCGCCCGAACACAGCACGCCCGGGGCGAGGGCCCCGGGGAGGACGACGCCGCGCCGAGCGGCCCCGGCACCGAGAAGGGAACGGCGGTCACCGTGTGCGACGAAGGCCCCGGCATCCCCGAGGAGTCGATGGGCCGCGTCTTCACCCGCTTCTGGCGGGGCAGCAAGCGCGGCGGCACGGGGCTCGGCCTCTACATCGTGAAGGGCATCGTCGAGGCCCACGGCGGCACGATCACCGTGGGGCGTGGCCCCGGCGGCGGCGCCGAGTTCCGATTCGTCCTGCCCGTGGGCGCGCCGGCCTTCATGGCCTGAGCGGCCCGCGGGCTCTTTCACCTTCACCGGACCTTTAGACTCGACCTTTGGCGCCTTCGCGCCGTCTGCGACCGGGAGCGGTCGAGCGGTCGGCAGGGTCGTTCGGGCATGGTCGTTTCGCCAGCCAATCGGAAGTACGGGAAGAGATGTCGGCACCCAACAAGTCGTACGACCCAGTCGAGGTCGAGGCACTGAAACCGGAAGAGATCGAGCGCATGCGGGACGAGGCGCTCGCCGCCTTCGCGGCCGCGGGCGACCTCGACGCGCTCACCCACGCGAAGACCGCCCACACCTCGGGCACCTCGCCGCTCGCCCTCGCCAACCGCGAGATCGGCGCGCTGCCCCCGCAGGCCAAGGCCGAGGCGGGCAAGCGGGTCGGGCAGGCGCGCGCCGCCGTCAACAAGGCCCTCGCGGCCCGGCAGGCGGAGCTGGAGGACGAGCGGGACGCACGCGTCCTCACGGAGGAGGCGGTCGACGTCACCCTCCCCTACGACCGCACGCCCGCGGGCGCCCGTCACCCGCTGACCACGTTCATGGAGCGGGTCGCGGACGTCTTCGTCGCGATGGGGTACGAGATCGCGGAGGGCCCCGAGGTCGAGGCGGAGTGGTTCAACTTCGACGCGCTGAACTTCCTCCCGGACCACCCGGCCCGGCAGATGCAGGACACCTTCTTCGTCCGCAGCGCCGAGGACCGCACCGGGCACCCCGACTCCGCCACCGAGGGCGAGTCCGGTGTGGTGCTGCGCACGCACACCTCCCCGGTGCAGGCCCGCACCCTCCTGGAGCGCAAGCCCCCCGTCTACGTGGTGTGCCCCGGCCGTGTGTACCGCACGGACGAGCTGGACGCGACGCACACGCCGGTCTTCCACCAGATCGAGCTGCTCGCCGTCGACGAGGGCCTGACCATGGCGGACCTGAAGGGCACCCTCGACCACATGGTCCAGGCGCTGTTCGGGGCCGACCTGCGCACGCGCCTGCGGCCGAACTACTTCCCCTTCACCGAGCCGTCCGCCGAGATGGACATGGTCTGCTACGTGTGCCGCGGCGCGTCCGTCGGCAACCCGGACCGGCCCTGCCGCACCTGCGGCAGCGAGGGCTGGATCGAGCTCGGCGGCTGCGGCATGGTCAACCCCCACGTGCTGACCGCGTGCGGCGTCGACCCGCAGAAGTACAGCGGGTTCGCCTTCGGCTTCGGCATCGAGCGGATGCTCATGTTCCGCCACAACATCGAAGACATGCGAGACATGGTCGAGGGTGACGTCCGGTTCACCCGGCCCTTCGGGATGGAGATCTGATGCGGGTCCCGCTTTCCTGGCTGCGGGAGTACGTCGAGCTCCCGGCCACCGAGACCGGCCGCGACGTGCAGGCCAGACTTGTGTCCGCGGGCCTCGAGGTCGAGACCGTCGAGCAGCTCGGCGCCGGGCTCAAGGGCCCCCTCGTCGTCGGCCAGGTCCGCACCATCGAGGAGCTGGAGGGCTTCAAGAAGCCCATCCGCTTCTGCACCGTCGACGTCGGCACCGCCAACGGGACGGGCGAGCTCCAGGAGATCGTCTGCGGCGCCCGCAACTTCGCCGTGGGCGACAAGGTCGTCGTGGTCCTGCCGGGCGCCGTCCTGCCCGGCGGATTCGCGATCGCCGCGCGCAAGACGTACGGCAAGGTCTCGCACGGCATGATCTGCTCCGGCGAGGAGCTCGGCATGGGCGACGACGGGAGCCACGGCATCATCGTGCTGCCGCCCGAGTACGAGCCCGGCACCGACGCCATCGAGCTGCTCGAACTCGTCGACGAGGTCCTCGACATCGCCGTCACGCCCGACCGCGGCTACTGCCTGTCGATGCGCGGCATCGCCCGCGAGATGGCCATCTCCTACGGGCTGCCGCTGCGCGACCCCGCGCTGCTCGACGTGCCCGCGCCGAACTCGTACGGCCACCCGGCGAAGGTCGCCGACCCGATCGGCTGCGACCGCCTCACGCTGCGCACCGTCACGGGCCTGCAGCCCGAGGCGCGCTCGCCGATCTGGCTGCAGCGCCGCCTGCAGAAGGCCGGCATGCGCTCGATCTCGCTCGCCGTCGACATCACCAACTACGTGATGCTGGAGGTGGGCCAGCCGCTGCACGCCTACGACCGCTCGCGCCTCGAGGGCCCGATCGGCGTGCGCCGCGCGCAGGCGGGCGAGAAGCTCACCACCCTCGACGACGTCGAGCGCGTCCTCGACCCGCAGGA
Organism: Streptomyces fuscigenes; assembly: GCF_021556455.1. GTDB lineage: Bacteria > Actinomycetota > Actinomycetes > Streptomycetales > Streptomycetaceae > Streptomyces > Streptomyces fuscigenes. Next base: position 7,022 of record NZ_JAKGCV010000236.1, read on the forward strand.
CCTGGTGATCACGGACGACCGGGGGCCCATCGGCCTCGCCGGCGTGATGGGCGGCGCGCACACCGAGATCGCCGACAGCGTCGCCGACCCGGAGTCCGGCACGGCCGGCGGTACGACCGAGGTGGTCATCGAGGCCGCGCACTTCGACCCGATCTCCATCGCCCGCACCGCCCGCCGCCACCGGCTGCCCTCCGAGGCGTCCCGGCGCTTCGAGCGGGCCGTCGACCCGCTCGCCGGCCCGGCGGCGGCGCAGCGCACCGTCGACCTGCTGGTGCTGCTCGCGGGCGGTTCGGCGGAGGCAGGCGTCACCGAGATCATCGCGCCGTCCGCACCGCACTCCATCGCCATGCCCGCCGACCACTGCGACCGCGTGGCGGGCGTCGCGTACGGCCGGGAGACGGTCGTGCGCCGCCTCCAGCAGATCGGCTGCGACGTGTACGGGCAGGACGAGCTGATCGTCACCGTGCCGTCCTGGCGGCCCGACCTGCGCGAGCCCAACGACCTGGCGGAAGAGGTCATCCGGCTGGAGGGCTACGAGAACCTGCCCTCCACGCTGCCCACCCCGCCCTCGGGCCGGGGCCTGACCGAGCGGCAGCGCCTGCACCGCCGCGTCGGGCGCGCGCTGGCCGGCGCGGGCTACGTCGAGGCGCTGAACTACCCGTTCGTCGGGCAGGGCGTGCTCGACCAGCTCGGCATCCCCGCCGGCGACGACCGCCGCCGCGCCGTCACCCTCGTCAACCCGCTCTCCGACGAGGAGCCGGCGCTGCGCACGACGCTGCTGCCGGGCCTGCTCGCCGCGCTGCGCCGCAACCACGGCCGCGGCTCGGTCGACCTCGCGCTGTTCGAGACGGGCCTGGTCTTCTGCCCGACGGGCGAGGAGAGCGTGCCCGAGCGGCTTCCGGTCGACCGCCGGCCGAGCGACGAGCAGCTCGCCACCCTCGACGCCGCGCTGCCGCACCAGCCCCGCCGGGCCGCGGTCGTCCTCGCGGGCGCCCGCGAGCAGGCCGGCTGGTGGGGCAGGGGCCGCCCCGCCGACTGGGCCGACGCCGTCGAGGCGGCGCGCACCGTCGCCCGGGAGGCGGGCGTCGAACTCGTCGTGCGGGCCGACCAGTACGAGCCCTGGCACCCCGGCCGGTGCGCGGCGCTGTTCGCGACGGTGGACGGTGCGGAGACCCTCGTCGGCCACGCCGGCGAGCTGCACCCGCGCGCCGTGAAGGCACTCGGCGTGCCGGAGCGCACCTGCGCGGCCGAGGTGGACCTCGACCTGATCGAGCGGGCCGGGGACGCGACGCTCACCGCGCCGCGCATCTCGACCTTCCCGGTGGCCACCCAGGACGTGGCGCTCGTCGTCGCCGGGGACGTGCCCTCGGCGGACGTGGAGCGGGCGCTGCGCGAGGGCGCGGGCGAACTGCTGGAGTCCCTGCGGCTGTTCGACGTGTTCGAGGGCGAGCAGATCGGCGCGGGCCGCAAGTCGCTCGCGTACGCGCTGCGCTTTCGCGCGGGCGACCGGACGCTGACGGTCGAGGAGGCGACGGCGGCGCGCGACGCGGCCGTGGCACTGGCCGCCGAGCGCACGGGCGCGGTGCTGCGCGGCGCCTGAGCGGGGGCGGGCCGCCGGCGTACCGGCGGATGACGAGCGGCCGAAGGGGCGCGCCGGGAGGGATCCGGGC
>NZ_JAKGCV010000237.1 GCF_021556455.1 Streptomyces fuscigenes
CGCTGTACGCGACCCGCGTCGACGTGCACTCCGCCGTCGTGACCACGGCCCTGCTCGACCTCGTCCCCGGCGTCACGGCACGTGCCGGCTACGCGCCCGGCGCACCGCTCACGGGCGACGCGCACCACGCCGTGCGGGCCGCCGCGCTCGCCGCCGTCACCCCCGCCCACCGCGCCGAGGCGCAGCGCGCGGCCCTCGCCCGCGCCGCGTCGCTCGGCATCGGCTCGGTCCACGAGTGCGGCGGTCCCGAGATCTCCGACGAGGAGGACTTCACCGGCCTGCTCGCCCTCGCGGACGGCGAGCCGGGCCCGCGCGTGCGGGGCTACTGGGCGCAGCACGTCACCGACGAGAAGGACGCGCTGCGGGTGCGGGAGCTCGGCGCGATCGGCGCGGCGGGCGACCTGTTCGTGGACGGTTCCCTCGGCTCGCACACGGCCTGCCTGGCCCAGCCGTACGCGGACGCCCCCGGTTCGGGATCGGCGCAGCTGGACGCCGAGGCGGTCGCGGCGCACGTCGCGGCGTGCACCCTGGCCGGCATCCAGGCCGGCTTCCACGCCATCGGGGACGCGGCGATCGCCACGGTCGTCGAGGGCGTGCGGGCGGCCGCGGAGAGCGTCGGCATCGCCGGGGTGCGGGCCGCGCGCCACCGGATCGAGCACGCCGAGATGATGACGCCGGAGACGGTCGCGGCCTTCGCCGAGCTCGGCCTCACCGCCTCCGTCCAGCCCGCCTTCGACGCCGCCTGGGGAGGGGAGGACGGGATGTACGCGGCCCGTCTCGGCGCCGAGCGTGCCCGTACGCTCAATCCCTACGCGGCGCTGCTGAAGGCGGGCGTGCCGCTCGCCCTCGGCTCGGACAGCCCGGTCACGGCGCTGGATCCGTGGGGCACGGTGCGGGCGGCGGCCTTCCACCGCACGCCCGCGCACCGGGTGTCCGTGCGGGCCGCCTTCACCGCCCACACGCGCGGCGGCTGGCGGGCGATCGGGCGCGACGACGCGGGCGTCCTCGTGCCGGGCGCGCCCGCGGACTACGCGGTGTGGCGCACCGAGGAACTCGTGGTCCAGGCCCCGGACGACCGGGTGGCCCGGTGGTCGACGGATCCGCGCTCCGGTACGCCGGGGCTGCCCGACCTGACGCCGGGGCGCCCGCTGCCGGAGTGCCTGGAGACCGTGGTGGGCGGACAAACCGTCTTCAGGCACCCGAACGGGTGACGTCCGGGACAATTCGCACCTGGGGCCGGTGATCCGAAGGGCGCCCGGCGACCTGCGGATCTTCGTCCCTGACCTGGCCGTTCCCGGTAACGGCGCAGGTAGGACCCGTGTTGACAGTGAGGCGCCGGGGGCCGGTAGGTTCGGCGGGTCCACCACGGCAGACCGTCCGGCGTCCTCCGCACTCCGCCGAACGCCACTGGGTCGGGGGCGGTGAGCCGCACAGGCGCACCGCCACTGGGAGCCAGGCCCAGCTCCGGCGCACCAGGGGTGCGGGAAGGTTTCAGCCGGTCGGCGGGTGCGACCCCGGACGGGGCCCCGGCGTTCAGTAGACAACGGCTTTCGGACGGCCCGCAGCCAGCGGGCCCCAGGTCGGCCCGAAGGACGCCGGGCCCCGGTCCCCAGCTCGCGAACCCCGGAGCGGCGGACCGCGGGACGGGCTGGACCTCCCCGCGTGCGGTCAGACGAACTGTTCGTACGACAAATGCACCCGTGGAAGCGACCAACGTCACTGTGCTCGCTATGGTGGTGCCTCGGCGCGGCACGACGAAGGGGCACTAGTGAACGACGGCGGTCAGAGGCGGTTCGGTCCGCTCGGCTCGGCCTTGGTGATCATCCCGACCTACGACGAGGCGGGAAACATCGAGACGATCGTCAAGCGCGTGCGCTCCGCGGTCCCGGACGCCCACGTGCTCGTCGCCGACGACAACAGCCCGGACGGCACCGGCCGGATCGCCGACGGGATCGCGGCCGCCGACAGCAGCGTCCACGTCCTGCACCGCGAGGGCAAGGAAGGCCTCGGTGCCGCCTACCTGGCGGGGTTCCGCTGGGGCATCGACCACGGCTACGGCGTCCTCGTCGAGATGGACGCCGACGGCTCGCACCAGCCCGAGGAGCTGCCCCGGCTGCTCACCGCGCTCAAGGGCGCCGACCTCGTGCTCGGGTCCCGCTGGATGCCGGGCGGCCGCGTGGTCAACTGGCCGCGCACCCGCGAACTCATCTCGCGCGGCGGCAGCACGTACTCGCGGCTGCTGCTCGGGGTCCCCATGCGGGACGTCACCGGCGGCTACCGGGCCTTCCGCAAGGAGACCCTGGAGGGCCTCGGACTCGACCAGGTCGCCTCGCAGGGCTACTGCTTCCAGGTCGACCTGGCACGCCGCGCCGTCGAGGCCGGCTTCCACGTGGTCGAGGTCCCGATCACGTTCGTGGACCGCGAGGTCGGCGACTCCAAGATGAGCCGGGACATCTTCGTGGAGGCCCTCTGGCGGGTCACCGCGTGGGGTGTGGAGAGCCGGGCCAACCGCCTCCTCGGGCGCCGGCCGATCGGCCCCGGCCGGGTCCCGCGCGAGGGCGGCGCCGCCGAGTCCAGACCCGCCGAGTCCTGAGTTCGCACCGCCTCCGTGCGGGCCGGGCGGCCCCGATCACCCTCTTACGCCGTCCGCACGCGACGGCAGGCACACTGGAGAGATGACCACCGCTATGCCGCAGGGGACCGCGCCGAAGCGCTCCCGCGCCCGGGCACTGCTGCCGTTCGGCGTACTCGTCTGGATCGCGCTGGAGATCTGGCTGCTGACCCTCGTGGGCGACGCCGCCGGCGGGCTGGTGGTCTTCCTGATCCTGGTGGCGGGCGTCGTCCTCGGCTCCGTCGTCGTCAAGACGGCGGGGCGGCGGGCCTTCCACAACCTCCGGCAGACGCTCCAGCAGCAGCAGAGGCGGCAGCAGGCGCCGGAGTCGGGGCCCGACGCGCGGGAGGAGGCCGGCACGGCCGCCCACACCGCCAGGAACGGCTTCCTGATGCTGGGCGGCCTGCTGATCATGATCCCCGGGCTGCTCACCGATGCCGTGGGCCTGCTCCTGCTGATTCCGCCGGTGAGGTCGCTCGTCGGCGGCTTCGCGGACCGGTCGATGGAAAAGCGCGTACGGGCGTCCGTGCCCGACGACCTCCAGGACGCCTTCCAGCAGGCGCGGCGGACCCGGATGGGCCAGGACGGCAAGGTCGTGCAGGGCGAGGTCGTACGGGACGACGAGCCGGGCGGCGGACGCCCGCGCGGCGACGAGGGCCCGCGGCCCCCGCTCCTGCCCTGACCCCGCTCACCGACGGAGCGGCTTCCGCCCTCGCCAGCGACCTGGTTCACCTCGCCCCCGACCCGGTTCACCGCCGGGATCGGCTCCCGCTCCGCCGGGCGCGGCCGATGCGTCCGGCGGACCGGTCCGGGGCGTCACCACGGCGGACGTGCGGCCCCCGGCACGACTCCCGGCACGACGAAGCCGCGGGCCGCGACACCTGGTTCGGTGTCGCGGCCCGCGGCTTCTCGTTCAGTTGCGTACCGTCATCGGCGGACGGTGCGGAGTCGGGTCAGGCGGACTTCCGGCTGTCCCGCGGATGCACGGCGATGTTCATGGCACCCGAGCGCAGAACGGCGAGCCGCTCGGCGAGAACCTCTTCGAGCTCCTCGCGCGTACGCCGCTCCATGAGCATGTCCCAGTGCGTACGAGCGGGCTTGCCCTTCTTCTCCTCGGGGCCTTCTCCGTCCACCAGGAGTGCCTGGGCGCCGCACGCCTTGCACTCCCACTCCGGCGGAATCTCCGCCTCCACCGAGAACGGCATCTCGAATCGATGTCCGTTCTGGCATGCGTACTCCACCGCCTGGCGCGGGGCCAGATCGATGCCGCGGTCCGTCTCGTAGCTGGTAACCACAAGTCGCGTGCCGCGGAGAGCTCGCTCACTCATGAATCGTGCCTCCCGGGCTTGTCGCCCACAGGACAAAGTGTCGCTGTCGTCGTCTTCCGGTCAACGTCCGGTCGGCGGTAAAGATTCCCGTTCCGGTGCTGCGTCGCCCGTCGTACCGCTGGTCATCGCTAGGTGTTCGACTACCCGCCGTCGCCCGGATTGTCACCTCTCGGAAGAGATGTCACCCTGCATTTTTCATACAGAACCACGCAGGAACGGTACGGCTGGCAGGCCAAACGCGTACACTACCGCCCTTTCATCCCGGCGTCTAAATTCGCCCGGGCACGGCGTTGCCCGCCTCCGTCACCGCCTGTCTCACCCGTACCCGCGAAAGCAGCAGGGAACCCGCCACGAAGAAGACCAGCAGTGAGACGATCGCCACCCGGTAGCTGCCGGTCAGCTGGTAGGCGAGGCCGAAGGCCAGGGGCCCGAGCCAGCTCAGGCCCCGGTCGCTGAGCTCGTAGGCCGAGAAGTACTCGGCCTCCTTGCCCGCGGGGACCATGTGCGAGAAGAGCGACCGGGACAGCGCCTGGCTGCCGCCGAGCACCAGGCCGATGGCCGCGGCGAGGCCGAAGAACCAGGCGGGCGCCTTCGCCGGGAGGAAGTAGCCGACGACCAGGATGAGGATCCATACGCCCAGCGAGGCGAGGATCGTCCGCTTGGTGCCGTACGTCCGCGCCAGGCGGCCCATCGCGAGCGCTCCCGCGACGGCCAGGACCTGTACGAGGAGCACCGCGACGATCAACGTGGTCTGTCCGAGCCCCAGCTCGTCCGAGCCGAAGACGGACGCCTGCGAGATCACGGTCTGGATGCCGTCGTTGTAGATCAGGTACGCCAGCAGGAAGGCCAGCGTCAGGGGATGGCGTCGCATGTCCCGCAGCGTCGCCGCGAGCTGCCGCCAGCCGCCGACGGCCCCCGCCGCCGTTCCGCCCGCCGCGGCCCCGGTGCCCGGCCCGCCCGCTCCGCCGCGCGCCGCGGCCCGGCGGTCGCGCAGCCTGCGCAGGGGCACCACCGTGAACACGCCCCACCACACCCCGGCCGACGCCAGGCAGATCCGCACGGCGGTGCCCTGCGAGACGCCGAAGGAGTCGTGCCCCGAGTACAGGATCAGGTTGAGGACCAGCACGAAGGCGCCGGACGTGTAGCCGAAGGCCCACCCGCGCGAGGAGACCCGGTCGCGTTCGTCCGGCTCCGCGATCTCCGGCAGGTACGCGTTGTAGATCGCCGACGACACCGGCAGGGCCACGTTCGCCACGATCAGCAGGCCCGCGCCGAGCAGATAGCGGTCCCCGTCGAGGAAGAACATCCCCGCCGTGGCGGCGGCGCCGACGTACGCCGACGCGGCCAGCAGCGGTTTCTTGCGCCCGGTGCGGTCGGCGACGGCGCCGGTGAACGGCATCAGCAGCACCGCGAGCACGATCGAGACGGAGATCGTGTACGCGTACAGCGACCCCGCCCGCACCGGTATGCCGAGCGGATGCACGAAGCCGTGCGCGTCGGCGGCGTGCCGCGCGACCGAGGTGAGGTACGGCCCGAGGAAGACCGTGATCACGCTCGTCGAGTAGACCGAGTTGGCGAAGTCGTAGAAGTACCAGCCGCGCTGCTCGCGCCGCCGGGCCCCCGCCCCCTCGGCCGCTGCCCTGCCCGCACCAACGGTCTCGGCGCTCAAGGCGCGTACCTCCCCGTCCCCCGTGCGCCGGTCCGCGGTTCCAGGCCGGAGCGGGCGGCGCCTGCCGGTCAGCGCCACACCCCGCGCGCCTCGAACACCGCGCGGAGCGTCTCCAGATGATCGGTCATGATGCCATCCACGCCGAGGTCGAGGAGCGCATCCATCCGTTCCGGGTCGTTGATCGTCCACACGTGCACCTGGAGCCCGCGCGCGTGCGCCACGTCGACGAAGCGCCGGTCCACCACCCGCAGACCCGCCTGCTCGACGGGCACCTGCGCGCACACCGCGCCCGCCCGCACCGGCGCCGGAACCCCCAGCGACCGCAGCCGCAGCCCGAGCACGCCCCGTACCCCGTACGAGGTCGCGAGGCGCGGCCCGGCCAGCCGCGCGGCCCGCGCCACCCGTGCCTCCGAGAACGAGCCGACGCAGACCCGGTCCCAGCTGCCGGTCGCCCGCAGCAGGTCCAGCAGGGGCGGCAGCGCCGAGGGCGCCTTCATGTCCACGTTCCACCGCGCGCCGGGGAATTCGGCGAGCAGGTCCTCGAACAGCGAGGGCGGCTCCTGCCCCGCCACCCGGGCGCGGCTCGCCTCCGCCCAGGTCAGGTCCCGGATGCGTCCCCGCGCGTCGGTCACCCGGTCCAGGGTGTCGTCGTGGAGGGCGACGAGCCGCCCGTCCGCCGTCGTGTGCACGTCCGTCTCGAAGTACCGGTACCCGAGCTCCCAGGCCCGGCGGAACGCGGCGGCGGTGTTCTCGACGCCGTCGGCCGCGCCGCCCCGGTGGGCGAAGGCGAGGGGTCCGGGACGGTCCAGGTAGGGATGGGTCGGCCGGTCTCGGGTCACGGGGGCAGTATGGCGCCCTCCGGTGTCGTCCCGGCGACGTCCGGACGGCCGGCATCCGCCGCGGGGACGGCGAAGACCCGCAGGAAGAGCTGCGCGAGCGGGCCGATGAGCAGCGCGTACGCGACGGTGCCGACGCCCAGGGAGCCGCCGAGCGCGAACCCGGCGGCGACCACCGCGACCTCGATCGCCGTGCGCACCAGCCGGATCGACCGGCCGCTGACCCGGTGCAGGCCCGTCATCAGGCCGTCGCGCGGGCCCGCGCCGAAGCGCGCGGCGAGGTACAGCCCGGTCGCCGCTCCGTTCAGCACGATGCCCGCGGCGAGCAGGCCCGCCCGGGCGGTGAGGCCGTGCGCCTCGGGCACGACCGCAGTGGTGGCGTCGATGGCGAGCCCCACGACGAACACGTTGGACACCGTCCCGAGGCCGGGCCGCTGCCGCAGCGGGATCCACAGCAGCAGCACGACCGCGCCGACGAGGATCGAGACGGTGCCGATGGACAGGCCCACCAGGTCCCCGACGCCCTGGTTCAGGACGTTCCACGGCTCCAGTCCCAGCCCGGCGCGGATGATCAGCGCGGACGAGCCCCCGTACAGGGCGAGCCCCGCGTACAGCTGGGCGAGACGGCGCGGCAGGTGGCGGGCCCGGCGGGGCGTGGAGGACACGGCGTACCCTTTCCATGACATCGGTGGACCGGACGAGGCCAGCCTGTGGCAGGCTGATCGGGGCCAACCATGGCCAATCCGGGGAAGGTGGACCGCTTTCATGGCCCAGTGGACATCCGCCGTCGGTGCGACCCAGCTCGCCCGGCAGCTCGCGGCACAGCGGCCCGAACCCGGGCACGGCCCGGCGGCCGGCCGGCGAAGGCAGCCCGCCTACCGGGCCCTCGCCGACGGCATCAGGCTCCTCGTGCTGGAGGGCCGGGTGCCGGTGGCCGCCCGGCTGCCCGCCGAGCGGGAGCTGGCCGCCGCACACGGCGTGAGCCGTACGACCGTCGCCGCGGCCTACGAGGCCCTGCGGTCCGAGGGGTTCCTCGAGTCGCGCCGCGGCGCCGGCAGCTGGACCGCCGTGCCGGCCGGCAACCCGCTGCCCGCCCGGGGCCTCGAACCGCTGCCGCCCGAATCGCTCGGCTCGCTCATCGACCTCGGCACGGCCGCGCTGCCCGCGCCGGAGCCCTGGCTGACCCGTGCCGTCGGCGGCGCCCTGGAGGAACTGCCGCCCTACTCCCACACGCACGGCGACTATCCCGCCGGCGTGCCCGCCCTGCGGCAGCTGCTGGCCGAGCGGTACACGGCGCTCGGCGTGCCCACGATGCCCGAGCAGATCATGGTCACCACGGGCGCGATGGGCGCCATGGACGCGATCTGTCACCTGTTCGGGGGGCGGGGCGAGCGCATCGCGGTCGAGTCCCCGTCGTACGCGAACATCCTCCAGCTGATGCGGGAGGCCGGCGCGCGCCTGGTGCCCGTCGCGATGGCCGAGGGCCTGGCCGGCTGGGACGTCCCGCGCTGGCGGCAGGTGCTGCGCGACGCCGCGCCCAGGCTGGCGTACGTGGTCGCCGACTTCCACAACCCGACGGGCGCGCTCGCCGACGAGGACCAGCGGCGGCAGCTCGTGGACGCGGCCCGCTCGGCCGGCACGGTCCTCGTGGTCGACGAGACCATGTCGGAACTCCTCCTGGACGAGGGGGTGGCCATGCCGCGCCGGGTGTGCGCCTTCGATCCGGCCGGCAGCACCGTGATCACCGTCGGCTCGGCCAGCAAGGCGTTCTGGGCCGGCATGCGGATCGGCTGGGTGCGTGCCGCTCCCGACGTGATCCGCTCGCTCGTCGCGGCGCGCGCGTACGCCGACATGGGCACCCCCGTGCTCGAACAGCTCGCGGTGCACTGGCTGATGAGGACCGGCGGCTGGGAGGAGTCCCTGCGGCTGCGCCGGGCGCAGGCGAAGGACAACCGGGACGCCCTGGTCGCGGCGGTCCACGAGGCGCTGCCGGACTGGGAGTTCCACGTCCCGGCGGGCGGCCTGACGCTGTGGGTGCGGGCCGGCGGCCTCTCCGGCTCGCGGCTCGCCGAGGTCGGCGAGCGGGTGGGGGTCCGGGTGCCCTCGGGGCCGCGCTTCGGCGTCGACGGCGCCTTCGAGGGGTACGTACGGCTGCCGTTCACCGTGGCGGGCCCGGTGGCCACGGAGGCCGCGGCCCGGCTGGCGCGCGCGGCCGCGCTGCTGGAGCCGGGCCGGGGCG